>NZ_NGFN01000740.1 GCF_002148965.1 Streptomyces swartbergensis
GGGTGGGGCCCTCTCGGCGGGGGCCACGGGCCACCTCGCCCCTGGTGCGGATGCCCCGGACGCCGAGGCGGGAGAGGGCTCGGCGCTGGCGTTGGGCTATGCGTAGGTTCCAAATGCCGAAGGCCGTCATGGCAGCGGCCATGATGAGTGCGATCGTGAGCCAGGGCTGGTCCATGTGACGTTCCCCCCGGGAGCCGACGTCAGTCGTCTGTCGTCCGGGAAGACGGGGGTGGTGTCGTGGCAGTTCCGTGGGGCCGGCTGTCGGGCCGGCCCTGGTCGGCACCACCCCGGCTACTCGGCGATCTCCGTCCGTTCCCACCAGCGGTACACCGTTGCCTGGTCCTCCGGTGTCTCCTCGTGGCGGGTCGTGACTTTGTAGTGCCCGTAGCCGCCGCGGTGGGGGATCTTCAGTTCCTGGCAGGGTGGGATGACCGGCGCGATCTTGCCTGCCAGGTCGTCCGTGGTGGGCCGGATGACCCGGTGCTCTTGTCAGGCCGTGCGTCCGTGGCACTGGCCGTACGTCTGTCCCGACCCGCACCAGCAAGCCGCCCCCCGCTGCGGCGGCCAAGCCACCGCCCGCCCCCGGGCCGCCAGGGTCGTCGCGTACTGGGGGAGCAGCGTCGCGTCGCCCGGGGAGGAGCCCTCCGATGCGGCGAAGGCTTCGTAGGACGGGACCGTGCCGGTGACGATGCCCAGGTTCGGGGTGCCGGAAGAGGAGAGTTCTCGTAGGGCGGACTCTATGGTCGCGAGGTGGGTCTCGTGGGAGGGGTATTCCGAGGCCAGGGTCGGGTACGCCTCCAGGAGTTCCGTGAGCTCCGGCGCCGGCCAGTGGAGGATCGCCACCGGGAAGGGGCGGGAGAGGGCCTCGCGGTAGGCGCCCAGTTCGGCTCGGAGGCGGGTGATCTCCGCTTCCAGTTCCGCCGGGTTTTCCGAGCCCAGGGACCAGACCCGTTTCGGGTCGTGGAGTTCGTCCAGGGTGATCGGGAGGGAGTGGACCGTGTCCGCCAGCGCGTCCCACTCGTCGTGGGACTTGCCCAGCAT
>NZ_NGFN01000741.1 GCF_002148965.1 Streptomyces swartbergensis
CGGCCGGTACCGGCTGCTCGACCGGATCGGGCGCGGCGGCATGGGCGAGGTGTGGCGGGCACGGGACGAGTCCCTGGGCCGGCACGTCRCCGTCAAGTGCCTCAAACCGCTGGGCCCGAACCACGACCACGCGTTCACCCGCGTGCTGCGGGAACGGTTCCGTCGCGAGGCCCGGGTGGCCGCCGCGCTCCAGCACCGCGGCATCACCGTCGTGCACGACTTCGGCGAGTCCGACGGCGTCCTCTACCTCGTCATGGAACTGCTGGACGGCCGCAACCTCAGTCAGCTCCTGGAGGACAACAAGCAGCACCCGCTGCCGGTCGCGGACGTCGTGGAGATCGCCGAGCAGGTCGCCGCCGCCCTCGCCTACTGCCACGAACAGGGCATCGTCCACCGCGATCTGAAGCCCGCCAACATCGTGCGGATCGGCGACGGCACGGTGAAGATCTGCGACTTCGGCATCGCCCGGCTCGGCCACGACATCGGCTTCACCTCCCGGCTGACCGGCACCGGCATCGCCATGGGCACCCCGCACTACATGTCCCCGGAGCAGATCGGCGGCACCGAGGTCGACCAGCGCAGCGACCTGTACTCGTTCGGCTGCGTGCTGTACGAGATCGCCACCGGCGTACCGCCGTTCGACCTCGACGACGCCTGGGCGATCCTCGTCGGCCACCGCGACACCCCGCCCCGCCCACCGCGCGAGCACCGCCCCGAACTGCCCGCGTACCTGGAGCGGGTCATCCTGGACCTGCTCGCCAAGGACCCCGACGAACGACCCGGCGACGCCCGCGAGCTGGCCCGGCGGATCAGCGCGCACCGGGCCGCGCCCGCCTATGTGCCGACCGTCGTGGCGGCCCGGCCCGCTCCCGACGCGATGGCGCACGCGGGCCGGCTGCCGTCCTGGACGCACGGCATGACCACCGGCCACAAGGCGGCCGGCGCCGGACTGCGCAGCACGCCGCCGGACCCGGCGGCCGGCCTGTCCGGCGAGTGGATCGCGCGGCCCGCCACCGGCCCCGTCGAGGAACCC
>NZ_NGFN01000742.1 GCF_002148965.1 Streptomyces swartbergensis
GGAGAAGACCCGTCCCACCCCCAGAAGGGTTTCTCTTGACCTCCGTACGCGCCCTCGCCGTCACCGTCGCGGCCGGTGCCGCCGTGCTCGCCACCGCGCTGCCGTCGTCCGCCATCAACTCCTACAACGCCACGCCCGCACCCGAACGCACCGAGGTCGGCGCGCTCGTGGCCACCTGGGACGACGACGGCAACCCCGCGACCCCCGACCGGGTCGACTGGGTCTGCTCCGGCACCATGATCGACGCGGACACCTTCCTGACCGCCGCCCACTGCACCACCGACTGGCCCGACAACGTGCGGTTCTACGTCTCCCTCGACCAGGACGTGCAGTCCGGGCTCGACGCGGCGGCCAAGAAATACCCGGGCAACCCGGCCGCGCAGGCCGCCGCCGTCGCCGTCCAGGGCACCGCCCACTCCCACCCCGACTACCCGGGGCCCGCCTCCGACACCCACGACATCGCGGTGGTCGAACTGCCCGCCGCCCAGGTCAAGGCCCGCTGGAGCTTCACCCCGGCCACCCTGCCCACCGCGAACCAGCTCGGCAGGCTCGGACCGCAGGGCCTGAACACCACCGACTGGCTCGTCGCCGGCTACGGCACCCAGGAGGCCGTCAACGGCCCCGGCGGCCAGACCCACCCCGGCGGCGGCGTCCGCATGAAGGCGCCCGTCACCTTCAACGCCCTCAACGACTCCTGGGCCCGACTGGCGATGACCGCCCCGCAGGGCAACGGAGGTGCCTGCTACGGCGATTCGGGCGGCCCCAACTTCGCCGTCATCGGCGGGCGGACCATCCTCGCCGCCACCACCATCACCGGCGACACCCCCTGCTACGCGACCAACGTGACGTACCGCCTGGACACCCCCGGCGCCCGTGCCTTCCTGGCACCGTTCGTCAAGCTCCCGTAACCCGCGCCGACGGCCACCCGACACACCCGGACACCCGGACACCCGGCCACCCGGCCACCCGGCCACCCGGCATGATCGACCGCCCCGCCGCACCGGGCACCATCCGGAGCGGCGGGGCGCCGC
>NZ_NGFN01000743.1 GCF_002148965.1 Streptomyces swartbergensis
CCTGCTGCTCGGTGCCGAGCAGAGGATCGGCGGGCAGCACAACCCGGACCGGCACAGGCACGGGTTCGGTCGCGTCGTCGGCGGGTGTCGTCACGGCCCCACACTAAGCAGCCTGAAACCAGAGGCGCGGAAGCGGGCACGAGGGCCAGAATCACCACTGGGACGCCGTCCTCGCACACCAAGGAGCGCCGTCATCAGCAAGCCGATCTCGCCTCAGAACATGAAGAACCTGGCCTTCATCAGGCTGCTGCACCGCCAGGGCATCGAGCAGTCGCTCCTGCCCGAGCCGCTCTCCTTCACCTCGGTGCTGACCTTCCACGACGCCGTGGAAATGTTCCTCATCGTCACCGCCGAACACCTGGGCGCCGTCGTGAAGGACCGGGACCCGTTCATCAAACGGTTCTTCGAGGGACTGCACCCGAGCAACTTCGCCGATGGTGTCGAACTCCAGGGGCAGTACGGGATCAAGCGCCTGAACGATCTACGCAACGGGTTCAAGCACACGGCAGGCTTCCCCGGCCCGGTGGCCATCACGGACGCGAAAGCCGACACCGCCCACTTCTTCGAAGAGAACACGCCCCGCGTGTTCGGTCTCGCCTTCGACGACATCGACCTCGCCGAGGTCGTCCAGCACGACCAGACCCGCGCGCACCTGAAGACGGCCGCTCAGCTCGACTCGCAGGGCAGCCGCCTGGAGGCCATGGGCACGCTGGCGGTCGCGTTCGAGGACCTCATGGACGCGCAGATCCACGGCGAAGACGCGCGGGGACGGACGTCGGTCTACAGCTTCGGCGAGCGGCTGCACCGCCACGGTCTACGCACTGATCAGGTCCGGGCGATCCTGCGCCAGCCGGACCACGCGTCGCGCCGCGGTGTGCCCGCACGCGGCGCGGAAGGGCTCGCCCAGGAGTACACGCAGACCCGCGACGTCACCCGAGCCCTGCAAGAGGGCATGCGTCTGATGGTGCTGGGCGTGGACTTCCACCAGTACCAGCGGTTCACCCAGCTCACTCCGTCTGTGGGCTACTAC
>NZ_NGFN01000744.1 GCF_002148965.1 Streptomyces swartbergensis
ATCCTGACCGTCCCCCCGGCCCAGCCACGATGACCACCCCGACCCCCGATCACGCGGCCCACCCGGGCGCAAGCCGCCCGCCTGGTGCGGCTGCCAGAGTCCGGGACTTGCTGGCGCTGGTCGGCCATCATCGGCGCGCGGTGGGGCTCGCGATCCTGCTCACCCTGGCCGGCACCGGCCTGGAGCTGGCCCAGCCGCTGCTGGCCCGCAAGGCGGTCACCGCCGCGGGCACCGGCGCTTTGCCGTGGCGGCTGATCGCGCTGCTGGCCGCCGTGTTCTGCGCCCAGGCGCTGATCGGCGCGGTCGGCAGGTTCGTGCTGGAGCGCACCGGCGAAGGCATCATGCTCGGGCTGCGCCGGAGCCTGGTGCACCGGCTGCTGCGGCTGCCCATGCCCGCCTATGACCAGCACCGCACCGGGGACCTGGTCGCCCGCACCAGCACCGACACCACCGTGCTGCGCAACGTGATCGCCCAGTCCTTCGTCGACCTGCTCACCGCCGGCATCACCACCATCGGCATCCTCGCCTTGATGATCTGGCTGGACCCGATGCTGTGCCTGCTGGTGCTGGCCACCGTGGTCGTCGCCGCCCTCGTGGTGGCCGGCGCGCTGCGCGGAATGCGCGCCGCCACCGAGCACAGCCAAGCCCACACCGGCGCCATGGCCGCCGACCTCGACCGCGCCCTGACCGCCATCGCCACCGTGCGCTCCAGCCGCGCCGAACACCGCGAGACCAAACGCATCAGCGCCCAGGCCGAAGGCGCCTACCGGTCCGGGGTGCGCGCCGCCAAACTCGCCCACCTCGCCGACCCGGCCATGGACCTGGCCGCCAACGGCGTACTGGTGCTGGTCATGCTCGTCGGCGGCCTGCGGGTAGCCCGCGGGCAGGCCTCCCTGGGCGACCTGGTCGCCTTCCTGCTCTACGCCAGCTACCTCGTCGGCCCGCTGATGACCGCCTTCTACGCAATCACCCACATCCAACGCGGCATGGGCGCCCTGCAACGCATCTGGGACATCCTCACAC
>NZ_NGFN01000745.1 GCF_002148965.1 Streptomyces swartbergensis
GATGGTGACCGAACGCGGGCCGGTCCTGGTGGAGTTCAACCCGCGGGTCATGGGAGGCGGCCTGCCGCACGCCTACCGGCACGCCACCGGGAAGGACATCTACCGCTCCTGACTGCAGCTCATGACCGGGGAGCCGGTCGACGTCCCCGGCGAGATCACTGGCTGCACCGCCGTGTTCGCGGTCGTCCCCCGGGACGGCGGACGGCTCTTCGGCACGGCCTGCCTCACGCCGCTCGACGGGCAGGCCGACGTCCTGGAGGTCATCGGGTTCGACGCCTACCGGACCGGCCCGGGTGAGGCGGTCGCCCCCGGCCAGGCCGTCGCCCGCTTCATCCTGCGCGCGGCGAGCCGCAGGGCCGCGGTGAGCAGGGCTGAAGAGCTGCTGGGCCGGCTGGAGGGGACGCTCGGCATCCGGCTGATGACCGGCGACCTGGACGGCTGAGCCACCGGCCCCCGTCCCGCCGTACGGCGCTCAGTGCCTGTTTCTGAACCGCCGTTCTGAGTAGCCTTGGGTCCTACGCTGGCGTGGTGTCCGAGGGTGCCTGGCGGGCCGGAGAGCGGCAGTGTGCGGGCTGCGGTGAACGGCTGAGGCCGGAAGCGCGGCCCGATGCCGTGTACTGCTCGTCGGCCTGTCGTGCCAGGCAGTGGCGCCGGGAATGGCGTCTGCGCAAGCGGGTGGCCGCGGAGTTGAGCGGTGTCGGCCGGGCTGTCTGCCCCGAGTGCGGGGACAGCTGGGTGGCGGGAGTGGACCGGCGGTCGAACGCCGTCTACTGCTCGCGGAAGTGCGTGACGAGGGCTTGGAGGGCCCGGAAGGAAACGTTCGGCGAACGGTCACGGTGACCGCATTGCGAACGCATCCAAAAAGCATCTTCGATCAGACTCCGGTCACTTCCGGTCATTTGTTGTGATCTTAGGATTGTCGGTCCGACTCTCAGCCAAGAGGCGGACCGCGTCTCGTCACGGCCCCAAGTGCCGTGTCCCGGTCCGCAGTTGGTGGTGAGACACCATGACCGAAGAGACC
>NZ_NGFN01000746.1 GCF_002148965.1 Streptomyces swartbergensis
GGGTGTGTCGGGCTGGCGAGGTCGGAGTTGGGCGGCCGGTGTCTTTCGGCGGCGTCACAGGCGGGTGCCCCGGGCCTCTTCCTCCGAGGCCGTGCGGGCGGCGGTCCAGACGGTCGCAACCGGTCCGGTCGGCTCAGTCCGCCAGTCGGGCCGCCTCCTCCGCGCAGCCCCAGGCCACCGTCACGCCCGCGCCGCCGTGGCCGTAGTTGTGGATCAGGAGCCGGCCGTCCGGCAGGGCGTCGCGCTCCAGGCGTACCGCGAGGCGGGTGGGGCGCAGCCCGACCCGGTGTTCCAGGACGCGCGCCCCGGCGATCTCGGGCCGCAGGGCCGCGCAGCGGCGGATGATCGCCTCGGCCGTCGCGGGGTCGGGTGCCGGCGACCACGCGTCCTCCTCCGCCGTACCGCCGAGGACGAGCCCGCCCGGCTGCGGGAACATGTACGCGTACTCCCCGGCCGCGTCGGTGGAGACCAGCCAGGTGTCGATCCCCGGGTTCTCCACGACGACCAGCTGCCCGCGCACGGACCGCACGGACGGATCCGGCACCAGCTCCCGCGCGGCGAGCCCCGTGCAGTTGATCACGACCGGCGCGTCGGCCTCCGCGAATCCGGACACCGTACGAGCCTCGACGACACCGCCCGCCGCCACGAACCGCTCCCGCAGCCACGGCAGATGAGACGGCATGTCGATGAGCGGCAGCCGCGCCCGGACGCCGTACCCCGCGTACTCCCCGGCCGTGGTAGCCCGCAGCTCCGGCACCCGCTCCGCCAGCCACCCGTCGACCTCGTCGAGACGCGTCTCGCCCAGTACCCCTTCGACCATCCGTACGCCGCTCGCCCCGGACCGCGCGGCCAGCTCCTCGTACACATCGAGCGACCGCAGCGCCCACACCCGCGCCAGCGCGACCGGCTCGATCCGGTACGGCCACCACAGCGCGCCCGCAACCGCTGAGGTGGTCGCCTCGACGGGGTCCCGCGTCCACACCCGTACCCGCCGCCCCCGCTCGGCGAGAACCACCGCGG
>NZ_NGFN01000747.1 GCF_002148965.1 Streptomyces swartbergensis
GCGCCGGAACGGCGGACGGCGTCGTCCCTCATGCCCGGGCCGGGGGCCAGGCGGCTCCCCGCCCGACGGCTCCCGTCGGCACCGGTCCGGTCGGGAGCGGTCGCCCCGGCGACGGCGCCGGCCCGGTCTCCCCGGCCGACGCCACGGACGAGCGGTCCGGTCGCGGGCGCAAGGGCACTCCCCTCCGGGGCACAGACGTTCCGCCGGGGACGCGCAGGCGGGGCGGGCTCGGGGCGTGGGCGCGGCGGTTGGCCGGAGGCCGCGGCGAGCAGGAGCAGGCCGCGCGCGGGACGTACGAGGACGAGCCGGCCGAAGTGGAGGTGGAGCGTTCCGCCGTCGGGCCCGCGGTGCCGGAGACCTGGCCGGATCCGGCCACGCTGCTGCTGACCGCGCTGGGGCCGGGGCCCCGGCTGTGGGAGCGCGGCCCGGGCCACCCGGAGGCGCTCGCGGTGCGCCTCGGCACCGCCGACCGGGCGGCGCCGGACGGCTCGGGCCTGCTGCCCGCGGTGCCGGTGACCTCCGGGCTGCGCGAGGTCGGCGCACTGGGACTGGCCGGGCCCCGGGCGCGGCTCGCCGGGCTGGCCCGTGCCGTGCTGGCGCAGCTCACCGCGCTGCACTCCCCCGACACCCTGGAGATCGTCCTGATCGCCGCGGACCGCTCCCGCCCTCTGGAGGAGCGCACCGCCGAGTGGGGGTGGCTGGGCTGGCTGCCGCATGTCCGCCCGGGGCACGGGCAGGACTGCCGCCTGCTGCTCGCCTACGACCGGGAACAGGCCGCCGCCCGCACGGACGAGCTCCTCCGCCGTCTGGACGACCAGCTGGCGGACGCGGGAAGCGGCGCCGCCGGGGCCGGAGGACTGCTGGGCAACGTGCGGTTCTCCAGAGCCCGGGCGACCGACGGCCCGAGCGGCAGCGCGCCGGGCCCCGATGCCCAGGACGGCAGCAGCCCGGTGACCGCCACTGCCGCCGGTCCCGTGCCCCGCCGCCCCTCCTGGGCACGGGACGACAC
>NZ_NGFN01000748.1 GCF_002148965.1 Streptomyces swartbergensis
GGGGTAATTGGCGCGATTGGGCCACGGATCCCAATCCCCACCAGCGACCTGCTGCCAGCCCTCGGCCCATCCGCTCCAATCGCACGCGATACCCCGGCGACGTCGGCGAACATTCCCTGGATACTGGTCACCCATGGATGAGGTCGAAGTCGTCGTCGCCCATTCCGAGCGCGCGACTCTGCGTGTCGGCGACGTGTTCTTGAAGGTGGACGCCGATCAGGCCCGCATCGACGTCGAGGTCGAGGCGATGTCCCTCTCGCCGGTCCCGACCCCGGAGGTCCTGTGGCGCAAGCCGTCCGTGCTCGCGATCGCCGCACTCCCGGGGACGACGCTTGGACGCCTCGGCGGGCCGTCGACCGGGTCGCCCGCGGCGTGGGCCGCGGCGGGCGCCGCCATCCGGAAGCTGCACGACGCGCCGCTGCCGCCCCGGCAGGGCCGGGCCGGCCGGAGCATCGTCGCGCTGGCGGCGGAACTCGACGACGAGTGCGAGTTGCTCGTGACGAACGGCGTGCTGCCCGTGGACCTGGTCACCCGCAACCGCCAGGTCGCCGAGGCCGCGCTCCGGCCGTGGACTCCGGCGTTCACGCACGGCGATCTGCAGATCGCGCACGTCTTCGTCGACGGCGACGAGGTCACCGGCATCATCGACTGGTCCGAGGCGGGCCAGGGGGATGCCCTGTACGACCTCGCCACCTTTACGCTAGGGCACGAGGAGCACCTCGACGACGTCATCGCCGGCTATGGCACCGACATCGACCTCGACGTGGTCCACGCGTGGTGGTCGTTGCGAAGCCTGCTGGCAGTTCGCTGGCTGATCGAGCACGGCTTCGACCCGTTCGCGCCGGGCTGTGAGGTCGACGTGCTGAGATCCCGGATGTGAGGCCGCGCGGGCCCAACTGCCACGTATGCGTTCTGACGCTCGAGCACCCCATCCCTCCGACCGTAAGCCGCTGAGTTCACCGGCCCACCGCCACCCCGCTGCCGCGCCGCGCACCTCCCTCGGACT
>NZ_NGFN01000749.1 GCF_002148965.1 Streptomyces swartbergensis
GGGGGATTGGCCGGTGGGTGGGGCCGGGGAGGCTGAGGTGAGAGGCCAGGAGTTGCTGGTGGTGGGGGGTTGCGTGCTTTTTGAAGGCGCCGACGGTCAGACCGGGCAGGCCGGAGGGCGCGTCGGGTAGGGCCGTTGCGGTTTCCTGCGGGTGTCCGAGTGCGGTGGTCAGGCGGGTGAGGGCTGCGTTGCGGGCGTGGGTGGTGCCGCCGTAGGCGGGGCCGGCGAGGTCTTCGTGGGTGACGGTGATCACGTCGGGGTGGTGGTGCAGCCAGGTGGCCGGGCGGGTGGCGGGGAAGTCGGGGTCGGTCAGGGCAAGGGTGAGTTTGGCGTCCGTGGTGGGAAGGGTGGCCAGGATGCCTTGGTAGATCAGGTGGTGGGGCATGGTGCCCACCTGTCCACGGGACAGGTTCTGGACCAGGCTGATGATCCGGTCGCCGGCGTCGCGGTGGTGGTAAATGATCGCGGGTCGGCCGGTGGCTGCCCAGTGGCGTAGCAGGCCGCCGTCTGTGCGGGTCAGGTCGAGGTCGGTGACGTACCAGGCATCCCGTCCCGGGAGCAGGCGCAGCAGGCTCTCATCACTGTGGCGGGCCAGGCGGTCTTCGAGGGCGGGGTCGAGGGGGGTGTGGGCGGTGACGGGTTGTCCGAGCCGGCGCCACCACACCCGCCACAGGATTTCTACCGTTGTGGTGTAGGCGTCTTCCAGCTGGGTGTCGGCCTGGTTCTGATGGTGCGCCTGGATGAGGCGGACCGCTTTGTCTCTGCCGTAGGCGGCTTCGAGGAGGGGGTAGACCTCACCCGGGGCGACGGCGGTGGTGTGGCCCGCGGCCGCGCTCATGGTGCCGCGGGAGGTGTAGCCGAGGGCGGTGGTGATCTGGTGCAGCAGCGCGGTCCCGCTGCCGGGCGGGGAGACGACGATCAGCTGCGGCACAGACACAGGTACGGGCACGGAAGGGCTCCACACGAGACAGCCCCCGGGCGCCCCCGGGGGCGCCCGGGGTAAGGA
>NZ_NGFN01000075.1 GCF_002148965.1 Streptomyces swartbergensis
GGTGGGGCGAGCCGGTGTCGGCGGGGGCGGTGGCGGAGTGGCGGGCTGCGGTGGACGGTTCTTGATCGGTGCTCGGTGTTGTCGCTGCGGTCGGGTGGGTCCGCAGCCCGGCGGAGCGGGGCGCCGCTCTCTTTGGGATGGGTGCCGCCCTTAGCGGCACGACTGCCCGCAGCTAAGCGGGCTTATGGCCGCAGCTAGGCGAGTTGCGGCGGCAGCGGCGCCGCGTGTGTCACCGTCAGCCCCGACACCGCTCGCGTCAGCGCCACGTACAGGCGTCGCAAGCCCGTCCGTTCGTCCGGTTCGCCGTCGACCACCGCCCGGGGCTCGTCCAAGACGACGTAGTCGTACTCCAGACCCTTCGCGAGCGACGCCGGGACCAGGGTCAGGCGGGTCTCCTGGGTCGTCTCCTCGCCGGGGCCGAGGTAGGGGATCCCGGCCTCCGTCAGGGCCGCAGCCAGCTCCGGAACCCGGGCGTCCGCCGCGATCAGGCCCGTCGAGCCCTCGTTGCGCAGGGATTCGCGGCAGGCGTCGACCACGTCCGTCGTCCCCGCGACCGACCGGACCTCGAAGTGGCCCGGGTTCTCACGGATCGACACGACCGGGGTGAGCCCCGGGGCGATGTGCGGAAGCAGCCGGGAGGCGTAGGTGATGACGTCCGTCGGCACGCGGAAACCGGCCGTCAGCTCCTCGATCACCGCGTCCCGCTTGCCCAGGTGGGCCAGCGCCTCCTGCCAGCTGCGGGTCGCCCACGGCGTGGTGCCCTGCGCCAGGTCGCCGAGGACCGTCGCACTGCCGGTCGTGCAGCGGCGGCCGACCGCCCGGTACTGCATGGGGGAGAGGTCCTGCGCCTCGTCGAGGACGACATGGCCGAGGGAGTGCGTGCGCTGGATCAGGTCGGTGGCCTCGTCGATGAGGACGGCGTCGGCGGCCGACCACTTGGCGGACTTGACGCTGCGCGCCGGCTTCGCCCACAGCACCGCCTTCTGCTCCTCCTCGTCGAGGATCCCCGCCGCGTGCTCGGCGAGGAAGTCCGCGTCCGACAGCAGGCGCAGCACCAGCTTCGCCGGGTCGACGGCCGGCCAGACCGCCTTGACGGCCGCCTTGACCGCGCTGTTGCGGGCCACCGCGTCCTGCACCCGGTCGTCCGGCGCCTCCCCCGACCGCTCCATCTGCACCAGCACGACGTGCGCGATGCGCTGCGGCAGGGCCTCGCGGGCGGCGCCGTAGCGGATGCCGCGGTCGAGCAACTCGCGGACGATCTCCTCCAGTTCGTACGCCGCCACCCGCCACCGGCGGGAGCCGCGCACGACCACGACCGGCTCGGTGGGCATCGTGACGTGCGCGTAGAGGGCCCTGCGCAGCACCCGCGCCATGCGGGCGTCGCCCTTGACGACCGCGGCCGTCGCGTCGTCCGTCCCCTTGATCTCCACGTGCGCCACCAGGTCCTCGACGGTGGCCTGCTGGACCGTCAACTCACCCAGGGCGGGCAGCACTTGCTCGATGTAGTGCAGGAAGGACCGGTTCGGTCCGATGACGAGTGTGCCGGTGCGGGCGAGGCGCTCGCGGTGGGCGTAGAGGAGGTAGGCGACCCGGTGCAGGCCGACGGCGGTCTTCCCGGTGCCCGGGCCGCCCTGCACGCACACCGTGCCGGAGAGCCCGGACCGGACGATCTCGTCCTGCTCGGGTTGGATCGTCGCGACGATGTCCCGCATCGGGCCGACGCGCGGGCGCTCGATCTCCTGCTGCAGGAGCCTGCTGGTCTTCGCCGCCTCGGCCGGGTCCGACAGGTGCTCGTCCTCGTACGCCGTGAGATCGCCGCCCGTGTAGCCGAAGCGGCGGCGCAGCGCGATGTCCATCGGGTTCTTCTTGGAGGCCCGGTAGAACGGCTGCGAGACCGGTGCGCGCCAGTCGATGACCATCGGGTCGCCGTCGTGGTCGTGCACATGCCGCCGCCCGATGTAGAAGCGTTCCCCTTCCGCACCCTCGGCCTGCTCGGCGCCCGGTGCGCGCAGGTAGTCCAGCCGGCCGAAGAACAGCGGGGTGTCGCTGAGGTCCGCCAGGGCCTTGATGCGCTCCTCGATCTGGTGGGCCAGGGCCTCGGCGTTGACCCAGTTCGCGGTGACGTCGCTGATGTCGAGGGCCTCTACGTCCTCGCGCATGGCACGCAGGGCGGAACGGGACGCGGCGAGGTGGGAGCGCTCACGGGAGAGCGGGTCGTCGACGGGCGTGGACAAGGGGGTGCCTCCGGAGGACCTGCTGAAGAGGATGGCGGTGAGATGCCGGCCGGTTTCCGTCCGGTCGGCGGCGCTCCGTGAGGGAGGCGGGCAAGAGCGGAGATCTTAGAGCAGCGGGGGAGCCGACCGCCAACGGTTTTCCCGTCCCTTGTTCCTCGTCCCTCGTCCCCTAGGGGACGAGGGCCTCCTCCCTCAGGGGCACGGGTCGGTCCGCAGGCGTACGAGCGGGGTACGCGGGTTCGGCCCTCAGGCCGACGCGGACTTTACGTACGGAAACGCACCATGGAGACATGAGCGCAGCAACCTTTTCCCCCGCCCCGGCACCGGGCCGCCCGCCCGGCGCCACCGCCGTGACAGGCAGCCACAGTCACCGCCTCGGCGATGCCCTGCGCGCCGTCAAGGTGTTCGCGGGCGCCGCCTTCGACGTCATCATCCTCGGCCAGTACGGCGAGGAAGTGGGCGTGGTCCGCCGCAAGTGAGCGGCCCCACCGCCCGCGAGCGGCCCGCCCGCCTCAGCTCTCCGTCAGCAGTTCGTCCGCGTCCATGATCCGGTACGCGTACCCCTGTTCCGCCAGGAAGCGCTGGCGGTGCGCGGCGAAGTCCTGGTCGATGGTGTCCCTCGCGACCACCGAGTAGAAGTGCGCCTGGTGGCCGTCGGACTTCGGGCGGAGCACCCGGCCCAGCCGCTGGGCCTCCTCCTGGCGCGACCCGAACGTGCCGGACACCTGGATCGCGACCGTCGCCTCCGGCAGGTCGATCGAGAAGTTCGCGACCTTCGACACGACGAGCACGCTGATCTCGCCCTCCCGGAACGCGTCGAACAACTTCTCCCGCTGCGCGTTCGACGTCTCACCCTTGATCACGGGCGCGTCCAGATGCTCCCCCAACTCGTCGAGCTGGTCGATGTACTGGCCGATGACGAGGATCTGCTGCCCGGCGAAGCGGCGGACGATCGCCTCCGTGACCTTCCGCTTGGTATCGGTCGTCGCACAGAAGCGGTACTTCTCCTCCGCCTCGGCCGTGGCGTACGCGAGCCGCTCCGCGTCCGTCAGATTGACCCGGACCTCCACACAGTCGGCGGGCGCGATGTAGCCCTGCGCCTCGATCTCCTTCCACGGCGCGTCGAACCGCTTGGGCCCGATCAGGGAGAAGACGTCCGACTCGCGCCCGTCCTCGCGCACCAGCGTGGCCGTGAGGCCCAGCCGCCGCCGCGCCTGGAGATCCGCCGTGAACTTGAACACCGGGGCCGGCAGCAGATGCACCTCGTCGTAGACGATCAGGCCCCAGTCCCGGGAGTCGAACAGCTCCAGGTGCGGATAGACGCCCTTCCGCTTGGTCGTCAGCACCTGGTATGTGGCGATCGTGACGGGCCGGATCTCCTTCTTCGTCCCGCTGTACTCGCCGATCTCGTCCTCCGTCAGCGACGTCCGCCGCGCCAGCTCGTGCTTCCACTGCCGGGCGGAGACCGTGTTCGTGACGAGGATCAGGGTCGTGGACTTCGCCTGCGCCATCGCCCCGGCGCCGACCAGCGTCTTGCCCGCCCCACAGGGCAGCACGACCACGCCCGACCCGCCGTGCCAGAAGTTCTCCACGGCCTGCTTCTGGTACGGCCTGAGCGCCCAGCCGTCCTCGGCCAGCTCGATCGCGTGCGCCTCGCCGTCGACGTACCCGGCGAGGTCCTCGGCCGGCCAGCCCAGCTTCAGCAGCGTCTGCTTGATCTGCCCGCGCTCGGAGGGGTGCACGGCGACCGTGTCCGGGTCGATGCGGGCGCCGACCAGGGGCGCGACCCGCTTCGACCGCAGGATCTCCTCCAGCACCGGACGGTCGGTGGTGGTCAGGACCAGCCCGTGCGCCGGGTGCTTGGACAGCGTGAGCCGCCCGTAGCGGTCCATCGTCTCGGCGATGTCGACCAGCAACGCGTGCGGCACCGGATAGCGGCTGTACTGCACCAGCGCGTCCACGACCTGCTCGGCGTCGTGACCCGCCGCCCGGGCGTTCCACAGGCCCAGCGGGGTCACCCGGTAGGTGTGGATGTGCTCCGGCGCCCGCTCCAGCTCCGCGAACGGGGCGATGGCCCGACGGCAGTCGTCGGCCTGCTCGTGGTCGACTTCCAGGAGCAGGGTCTTGTCGGACTGGACGATCAGCGGACCATTCACGCGTGGCACCCTTTCCCGCGGCCGGACGGCTCGGACGGCTCGAACGACTCGGCCAAACGTCCAGTGTGCCTGATCGTCGCCGTCCCGAGGGTGTGATCTGCGCGGGACCGGACCGGCTCCGGTCCTACAGAATGCCTTTTCATCCCAACGTGTGGTGTGAATTCAGGTTTTCCACGGTGGCCCCGAAGAATGGCGAACCGTGCGGAACCCAACGACCACCACGCTCGGATACGCCCTGTTCGCCACCCGCTGGCTCCAGGCCCCGCTCTACTTCGGGCTGGTGGCCGCCCAAGGCGTCTACGTCTACAAGTTCTTCAAGGAACTGTGGACCTTAATCAAGATGTGCGTGAGCGGGCACGCCACCGAGACGTACGTGATGCTCGCGGTGCTCAAGCTGGTCGACGTCGTCATGATCGCCAACCTGCTGATCATGGTGATCGTCGGCGGCTACGAGACGTTCGTCTCGCGCATCGGCCTCCAGGGCCACCGTGACCAGCCCGAATGGCTCTCGCACGTCAACTCCAACGTGCTGAAGGTCAAGCTCGCCACGGCGATCGTGGGCATCTCCTCCGTCCATCTGCTCCAGATGTTCGTGGACGTCCACCACACCTCCCGGCACGCCCTGCTGTGGGGGACGGTGATCCACATGGCGTTCATCTTCTCGGCGGCGATCCTCGCCTACATGTCGGGCCCGATGGCCGCGCACGGGGATCGCGGTCATGCCGACCGCCCGCAGGCCGGGCCCGGGCGGGCGGCGCCTCCTCAGGTGGAGCAGGACCACGGGGACCAGCGGCACGGGAAGCCGGAACAGGAGGCACCGGCGGCCACGCCCGCCGTCCCACGGCAGCCGGGCCCGGGCCCGGGCCCGGGCCCGGACGCGGACGCCGAGGCCCGGATCCGCGCGGCACGCTTCCCGGCCCGCAAGCTGCTGGAGGACTTCGACCAGCAGCACCCGCGGGGCTTCGACCGGGAGACCGTGGCCCGGCTCGGCAAGGCGGAGTTCGTCGCCGCCCGGCGCAACGTGGTCCTCGTCGGCCCGCCCGGCACCGGCAAGACCCACCTCGCCATCGGCCTCGGTGTGCGCGCCTGTCAGGCCGGGCACCGGGTGCTGTTCGCGACCGCGGCCGAGTGGGCCGCCCGGCTCTCCGACGCCCGGGCCGCCGGCCGGCTCGACGCGGAACTGGCCGCCCTCGACGAGTACCCCCTCCTGATCGTCGACGAGGTCGGTTACACGCCCTTCGACGCGGCGACCGCCGGACTGTTCTTCCGCCTGGTCGCGCACCGCTACGAGCGTGCCTCGCTGATCGTGACCAGCGACCGCCCGTTCGGCCGCTGGGACGAGGTCTTCGGCGCCTGTGCCCCGGCGATGGTGGACCGCCTCGCCCATCACGCGGACGTCGTGCGGCTGGACGGCGACAGCTACCGGACGCGCCGCGCTACTTCAGCGTGGGCAGACTGACGTTCTGGACCAACGGTCCCTCGATGCCGATCGCCTCCGAGACCAGGGGCTCGGCGCCCGCGGCAGGCAGGGGCAGCGGCAGCGCGGGCTGGGCCGCGGCGGCGGTGGGAGCGACCACGCCCACGAGGGCGACGGCGCACAGAGCGACGGCGGGGAGCTTTTCACGCATGGGGACGACAAGGCCTTTCACGGACTGAGAGACGAGGGACACCCCCACTACGGGCCGGCCCGGGGACACCGGGGCCGGCCCGTCGGGTGCGCGGGAGGCGGATCAGACCTGCGGTGTCTCGACGACAAGGCCGGCGACGTCGATGCTGATCGCCGCGGCGGGCGTGGCGAGCCCACCGAACGTCATCAGGGCGGCGGTGGCCAGGACGGCGGCGACTCGACGGACAGCGCGCATGCTGGGACTTCCTTTCCACAAGGCTCACAGGGACACCCGGTGGCTGCCCCCGCCCGAACGGCGGAATGCGGCGCGCCCGGCAATGTCGCCCAAGGGTGGGAACTCCCCGGCGTGGCGTGCATGAACGCCGGCGTGCACCCGAACGGGTGAGACGACGCCCTTGCGGAACGGGCCGTCAGCCGGCGTCGTCGGCGAGCTCCGCGACCCCGGTGATCCGGTGCAGCGGGTACGTACGGACCTCGTCCGCCGTGTGGTCGTACGCCGTGACGAAGCCGCCCTCGACGCGGATCGGGGCGATGACGCGCTGGCTGGCGGCGCCCTCGGCGTTGACGTAGCCGATCCACAGCGTCTCGCCGGTCAGGACGGCGGCCTGCACGGTGGCAAGGGTCTCGGCGGCACCGGTGCGGGGCAGTTCGCCGGTGACCTCCGGAGCCGTGCCGGGCTTACGCGGGGTGGTGGAGGCGAGGTCGCCGGCCCGGATGGCGCGCAGCGCCGCCGCGAGGAGGGTGTCGTCGGGGACCGGCGGGCCCTCCGGCACCGGCTCGGGCGCCGTACGGGGCGGGGTGCGGTGCGCGTGCGCGCGGGTGATCAGGACATCGCCCTCGGCGGACTCGGCGGCCGGCGCGAAGCCCATCGCCCGCAGGCCCTCCAGCAGCCCCGCCGGGTCGGTCTGCGCGGCCAGCACGGTCGGGGCGAGGCGGCGCAGCGCGAGCCCGGCGGCCCGCTTGTCGGCGAGGATCTCGTTGAGCACCGCGTCGTCGTCACAGCGGACGTACGCCGAGGCCGCGCCCACGCGCAGATGCCCGTGCCTGCGGGCCACGTCGTCGATCAGGTACGTCAGCGGCTGCGGCACCGGCGTACGGGAGTGCGCGGCGAGGAAGGCGTGCAGGTCCGAGGCGCTCTGCCCCGCGTCGAGGGCGCGCCGCACCGAGCCGGGCGTGAACCGGTAGACGGTGGCCCCGCCCTTGGACTCGACGTCCGCCAGCACGCCCAGCATGTCGGCGAGCGGGCGCCGCAAGGGCCCGGGCGCCACCGCCGTCAGGTCGGCCTGGAGCAGCACGTGGTCCAGCGGCTCGGGCAGCAGGGGCGTGAGCAGCCGGGCCGCGGCGGCGGAGGCGACGGTCTGTTCGGCTGGGGAGAGGGTGGGGACGTGCGTGGGGCGGTGGTGGACCGGGAGCTTGTCGCCTGGCCCGGAGGGCTCCGCTTCGGGGCTCTTCGCGGGAGCCGCCGGCGCACCCAGTAGGGCCCTGCCGTGGGCCGACAGCGCTCCCCTGCCCGTGACGCCCAGCAGTTCCGCCTCGGACAGGGCCCACTCGGCGAGACGGCTGCGCAGATCGTCCTCACGCTGGGCGCCGCCGCGCAGCGGGCGTTCCCAGCGCAGCCGGGCCAGCACCGACTCGGCGGCCGGCGCGGCGCCCTCCGGCAGCCCGGCCAGCAGCGCCAGCACCCGGTGCCGTACCTCCGGCGCCGCCGAACGGTCCAGGCCCGGCCCGAGCGCCGACAGCGTGCGGTCCTTCGCGTCCCGCCCGCCCACCAGCCCGGGCGTCCGGGTCGCCGGGAGCCACGCCGTGACCAGCCGGGACCAGCGCTCGGCGGCGGGCAGCTCCTGCCACTCGTCGTACGCCGGGGTCGCCGCGTACCGCTCGTCGGCCTCCCCGTCCGGGGCGATCAGGCCCGCCGCGTACGCCAGTTCCACCCAGAACGCGGCGACCGGCTCGGGCACGTCGAGGGCGACGGCGGTCCGCTTCAGGTCCCGCACGCTCAGCCCGCCGGCGCGCAGCACCGCCGGCCCGCCCTCGTCCCAGTCCTTGAGCAGCTCCTCGACGGTCGCGAGCGCGGTGTACGCCTGCCCGGCCGCGGTGCTGTCCACAACCTGTGGACGATGAACGGCGGCGGCCTCGACCGCGGGCGGCACCGGCTCGGGCGTCCGGTGCGCGAGCCCTCGCCGCAGGTGCAGGGCGACCTCGCGTGGCAGCACGACCGTCCCGGGCGCCGTCGGCAGCAGCAGCCCCCGGTCCAGCAGCCAGCGCAGCCGGGGCGCGGGATCGGCCGTGACCTGCCCGTACGGCGGACCCCACACCAGCCGCTCCAGCACCTCGACGGAGTCGGCGGGGGCCTCGGCGAGCAGCGCGGCCATCCGGCGCCGGTCCGTGAACAGCTCGGTCAGAGAGGTCACCGCGGAGACCGAGTCGTGGGTCGAGGGCAGCCCGGCGGCCGTGACGATCTCCTGGATGCGCCCCGGGGACATCCCGGCGGTGGCCTCCTGGACCGTCGGGCCGAGCCCCGTCGGCGAGGGGTGCTGCGGCGAGGGAGCCAGCAGCTCACGGGCCGTGCGGACGAGCCGCAGCCGGTCGTCCCCGCCCCACACCAGGGCCTGCTCGCGCAGGACGCCCAGGGCGTGCGGCAGGGCCTGGGCGACGGCCGGGTCGGCGTCGTCCCCGGCCATGAGCCCGAGCAGTTCGTCGTACGTCGCCGGATCCGCCGCCACGGCCAGTGCCTCGGCCGTCTGGAGCGTGAACCGGTCCAGCCGCTCCAGAGCCCGTACGACCGAGGCGCGGGTGCCGGCGCGGGTCGCGAGCTGGGTGAGGTCGGTGGGCACGGGCGTGATGAGATCCGGACGGCTGCGCAGGAGCGCGCCCAGCGAGACGTCGTCCCGCCCGCGGAGCGCTTCCGCGAGGGAACGGGGGGCCGCAGGCCTGTCCTGGGTGCTCATCCGGTCCACGGTAGCGGGTCGCCTCCGGCGCTCGATCCGACTGTGCGCGGGTGAGCGGGGGCCGGGGCCGGACGGGCATGTGGGTCACGCGCTCGTACTCGCGGTACCGTCGACCGACGGCGTCAGCCAACGCACACGCCCCGGAGGGGACTTCGTGGGGATTGAGAGCGACCAGGTCGTTTACGAGTATCTGAGCCGGGTCGGAGACGTGGCCCAGCAGCGGCAGTTGTCGTCGGCCACCCGCATGCGTCTGGTCGCGGACCTGCGCAACGAGATCGACCGGCGCCGCGCGAAGGCCACCGTCGACTCGCCCGCCGCCGTCCGCCGCATCCTGTCCCGCCTCGGCAGCCCCGACGAGGTCGTGGCGTCGGCCGCGGACGGCACGGGCGGCGGCGCTACGACGGAGAGCGCCCCCGCCGCCGTGCCCGTACAGCGCGAGGCCCGCGAGCAGGACGAGCCGGACGGGCGGCCGAAGGGGGTCCTGCGGCGCGTCGTACCGCGTCCCCGCCCGGCCCGGCCCGCCGAGGAGCCACGGCCCGCCGCAGCCGAGGGCGCGGCCCCGCCGCACCTGGCCGCCGGGCACGAGCTCGGGGACAGCGCGGTCCAGCCGGACTGGTGGCGGGTGGACAGCAGCCCCTTCGGGGCGGGCGACGACGTGCCGGGCTTCGTGGGCGGCGTGGAGCTGCCGGCCCTGCTGAAGCCGCCGGGGCCGAGGACGCCGGAGCCGGCGAAGGCGGCGGCCGACGTGGAGACGGCGCCGGTCGTCGAGGCCGCCGTGGTGCCGGAGGAGACGGCCGGCAAGGCGGGTCGCCGGCGTCTCCCGGGCCTGCCCGCGGGYGGCTGGAGCAACCCGCTCCTCCTGATCGCCGCCGGTCTCCTCGTCGCGGGCGCCGTACTCGGCAACTGGTTCGTGCTGATCCTCGGCTGGCTCATCGCCTACGCCTCCCGCCGCCTGAGCCCGGCGGAGACGAAGTGGGCGGTCGTGATCCTCCCCGGCCTCTCCGTAGCGGGCGGCATTCTCTGGCTGTGGGGCAGGATGAACGACCGCTGGGGCACCCCGATCGCCGAGGGCCACATGAACGACGCGGTGGCGCAGACCTGGCCGTGGGTCGTCCGGGGCGCCGCGGTGGCGTCGGCGCTGTTCCTGGTCTGGCGCTCACAGCGCTCTCGCTAGCCGGTCAGCTCTCGCCGGCCGATCACAGGGTGACGTCTGCCGTCCACACCGCCTGGGCACAATGGCCCATATGGCAATCACCGTCGGCTTCGACCTCGACATGACCCTCATCGACTCCCGCCCCGGCATCCGCGCCTGCTACCAGGCGCTGTCCGAGCGGACGGGGACGTACATCGACGCCGATCTGGCGGTCACGCGGCTCGGGCCGCCGCTGGCCGAGGAGCTGATCAACTGGTTCCCGGCCGACGAGGTCGAGACCGTGGCGGACGTCTACCGGGAGATCTACCCGACCATCGCGATCGCCGCGACCCCGGCGCTGCCCGGCGCCCGCGAGGCCATCGCGGCGGTACGGGAGGCCGGCGGCCGCGCGATAGTCGTCACCGCGAAGTACGAGCCCAACGCCAAACTGCACCTCGCGCACCTCGGCATCGAGCCCGACGCCGTCATCGGCGACCTGTGGGCCGAGCAGAAGGCGGAGGCGCTGCGCGAGTACGACGCGGGCGTCTACGTCGGCGACCACGTCGGGGACGTGCGCGGCGCCCGGACGGCCGGCGCGCTGTCGGTCGCGGTGGCCACCGGCCCCTGCCCCCCGGAGGAACTGCGCGCGGCGGGCGCGGACGTCGTCCTCACCGATCTGACGGAATTCCCCGGGTGGTTTTCGGACTACCGTCCCGCACGCGCCTGACGCCGGCCCGCCGCCACGGAACGCAGCACTCCCGCGCCGGCCATCAGGAATCCGACTGCCATGAGCATGCTCAGACCGAACATATAGGTGGGAAAGGGTGTCGTCCCCAGCAACAGCGGGGCGACCGTGACCAGAGTGGCCACGGCGCCGATGAAGAAGACGATGCCACCGGCACGGACCAGACGGTCACCGGGAGCGGCGGAATTCGTTTGGGTTTTGTCACGCACCCGACCAGGGTAGTTCCCAGCGCGAAGGAACAACCGGGTGACGTCTTGTCACCGGCCTGAAGAGCATTAGCCTTGGTACCGGCGGGTCGTACGACCCGCCCGAGTGCTATCCAGAGCCGTTTCAGAAGCAGTTTTCCGACGAGTACGAGGACGAGGACAGACGTGCCTACCGGCAAGGTCAAGTGGTTCAACAGCGAGAAGGGCTTCGGCTTTCTCTCCCGTGACGACGGCGGTGACGTCTTCGTCCATTCCTCGGTCCTCCCCGCCGGAGTCGAGACGCTCAAGCCGGGCCAGCGGGTGGAGTTCGGCGTCGTCGCCGGACAGCGCGGCGACCAGGCGCTGTCCCTGACGATTCTGGATCCGACCCCCTCGGTCGCCGCCGCGACCCGCAAGAAGCCGGACGAGCTGGCCTCCATCGTCCAGGATCTGACGACTCTCCTGGAGAACATCACGCCGATGCTGGAGCGGGGCCGCTACCCCGAGAAGACCGCCGGCAAGAAGATCGCGGGCCTGCTGCGCGCGGTCGCCGACCAGTTGGACGTGTAGACCGCTTACGGGAAACGCAGCGCGTTCGGGCCGAGGGGCGGCACCAGCCCCTCGGCCGCCGCGCGTGTCAGCAGCCCGCGTACGGCGGCGTAGCCGTCCTCGCCGAGGCCGGCGGTGAACTCGTTGACGTACAGCCCGATGTGCTGGTCGGCGACGGCCGGGTCCATCTCCTGGGCGTGCTCCATGACGTACGGGCGGGACGCCTCGGGGTCGTCCCAGGCGGCGCGTACGGACGTCCGGATGGAGTCGGCGAGCAGCCGCAGCTTCTGCTCGCCCAGCGACCGCTTGGCGATGATCGCGCCCAGCGGGATCGGCAGCCCGGTGGTGTTCTCCCAGTGCTCGCCCATGTCGGCGAGCTTGTGCAGGCCGTAGTCGCGGTACGTGAAGCGCGCCTCGTGGATGACGAGCCCCGCGTCGACCTTGCCGTCCCGCACGGCCGGCATGATCTCGTGGAACGGCATGACGACGATCTCGCCGACCCCGTCGCTCAGCGTGTCCGCGGCCCACAGCCGGAACAGCAGATACGCCGTCGACTTCTCGCTCGGCACGGCGACYGTACGACCGGCGAGATCGACGTCCGCCTCCCGCGTCAGCACCAGCGGCCCGCACCCCCGCCCCAGCGCACCGCCGCACGGCAGCAGCGCGTACTCGTCGAGGACGTACGGCAGCACGGCGTACGACACCTTCAGCACGTCGAACTCGCCGCGCTCGGCCATGCCGTTGGTGATGTCGATGTCGGCGAAGGTCACGTCGAAGCCGGGGGCGCCGGGGACGCGGCCGTGGGCCAGGGCGTCGAAGACGAAGGTGTCGTTCGGGCAGGGGGAGTAGGCGATCTTCAGCTGCTCACTGGTCATGCCGGTTCCAACTCTCCAGTACGGGCAGGAGCTTCCCGAATCCCTCGGTGAGGGCCGCCAGGGCGTCGGGGATGCGCCAGGCGGCGCGGTCGCGCGGCCCGACGGGATTGGAGATCGCCCGGACCTCCAGCACGGGCACCCCGTGCGCGGCAGCGGCCTCGGCCACACCGAAGCCCTCCATGGCCTCGGCGAGGGCGCCGGGGTGGCGCTCGCGCAGCGCGCGGGCCCGCTCGGCGGTCCCGGTCACGGTGGACACGGTGAGCACGGCCCCGGTACGCGCCCCGACGGCGTCGCCGACCAGCCGTACGAGGTCCGCGGGCGGGTGGTGACGCACGGTCCCGAACCCGAGGTCCGTGACCGACACGAACCCGTCCTCGGTCTCGGCCCCCAGATCGGCCGCGACGATCTCATCGGCGACCACGAGCGACCCCACGCCCGCCTCGGGCTGAAACCCCCCACCGATCCCGGCGGAGACGACGAGGCCGTAGGGGTTGCCCTGGAGAGCTGCGGCGGTGAGGGCGGAGGCGGTGGAGGCAGCGGCGAGGGCGGGCCCTACACCGGCAATGAGGACATCGACGCCGCGACCGCCGTGGGCAGTCGTTCCGCTGGGGCGATGGGGTGCGCCGAGTGCTTCGTCATCGGACTCCAGGGACAGCGCCCCCAAGGCCGTAGCCACCGCGTTCCTCTCCACGGAAACCGCGGTGGCAACAAGCACCCTGCCCAGCCCAGCGGCAGCGATTACGCGTCCTTCTCCAGCTTGAAGTTCCACAGCCCCGACGTGTCCTTCTCGCCCTGCTTGATGGACACCAGCGTCGAGTTGCCCTGCGCCCCGTACTGGGCGTTGAAGAACACGCTGCCCGGAATGGTGCGGTACGTCTTCGTGCTGGAGTCGGTCAGCGGCTGGCCGTTCATCAGGATCGTCCAGCCCTTGTCGGCGATCTCCGGGTCGACACCGAACCGCACGGTCTCGTCCGGGTCGACGGAGATGGTCTTGACGCCCTTGTCCTTCAGGCACTGCGTGAGGTCGGACGACTTCAGGGCGTCGCCCTCGCCGCCACAGGTGGCCTCGGAGTTCACCGAGTCGCTGCCCACGGTGACCGTGGCCACCGGCGTCGGCTTGTCACAGGCGGAGAGGACGAGCAGTCCGGCGGATACGACGCCGGCGGCGGCGACGGCGCGGCGGCGTCGCACAGCGGATTGCAACGTGGTCATGGGCGAAGGCTATCGGGCCCGCCGGTCGGACCGCCCACGCGGGGTACGGCG
Organism: Streptomyces swartbergensis; assembly: GCF_002148965.1. Taxonomy (GTDB): domain Bacteria; phylum Actinomycetota; class Actinomycetes; order Streptomycetales; family Streptomycetaceae; genus Streptomyces; species Streptomyces swartbergensis. The sequence goes on from NZ_NGFN01000075.1 coordinate 13,715, forward strand.
TGCCCGTACCGCTAGGCCACGCGCGGCCGTGCCGCACCGCCGCGCCGGGCCGAGCCGATCAGCCCCCGGACGGTCGTCAGCCAGCCCGTGCCGACGATCGCGGCGCCCACCGCCAGCCCGAGCGTGCCGTTGAGCGGCATGACGATGCCGACCGCCCCGCCCAGTACCCAGGACACCTGGAGCAGCGTCTCGGAGCGGGCGAAGGCCGACGTACGGACCAGTTCGGGCACGTCCCGCTGGATCAGCGCGTCGAGCGACAGCTTGGCCAGGGCCTGCGCGAAGCCGGCGATCGCGGCCAGGCCGGCCACCAGGATCGCGCCGAAGAAGAGCGCGGCCGTGATCGCCGCGCCCAGCACGCACGCCACGACCGTCACGATGATGATCTCCGGCGCCCGGGACCGGAGCCACGCCCCCACGGCCGTACCGAGCGCGTTGCCGACGCCGGCCGACACGCCCACTATCCCCAGGGACACGGCGGCGCTCTGGCCGGAGATCGGGTGCTCGCGCAGCAGGAAGGCGAGGAAGAAGATCAGGAAGCCGGTGAGGCAGCGGATGGAGGCGTTGACGGCCAGGGCGTGGGTGACGGCCGGGCCGACCGTGCGCAGCCCGGGGCGCTTGACGGGACGGCGGTGCGGCCCGTGCAGGTGCTCCTCGTCCGCGGCCAGCAGGGCGGTGTCCTCGCCCTTGGCGGAGTCGACCTTCGGTGGCAGCGTGAACGACAGGAACGTCCCTGCCACGAAGATCACGAAGGCTCCGTAGAGCGGCCAGCGCGGCCCGATCTGCTGGAGCCCGGCGCCGATCGGCGCGGCGATGCCGGTGGCGAGGAGCCCGCCGAGGGTGACGCGCGAGTTGGCCTTCACCAGGGAGAAGCCGGGCGGCAGCAGCCGGGGCACGACGGCGCTTCTGACCACCCCGTACGCCTTCGACGCGACGAGGACGCCGAGCGCCGCCGGGTAGAGCTGGATGCTGCCGCTGACGACCGCGCCGGACAGGATCAGCGCGAGCAGCGCCCGGGCCAGCATCGCCCCGGCCATCGCGGCCCGGCGGCCGTGCGGGATGCGGTCGAGGAGCGGGCCGATCACCGGCGCGAGGAGGGTGAAGGGCGCCATGGTGATGGCGAGGTACAGCGCGACCCGGCCCCGGGCCTCGTCGGTCGGCACGGAGAAGAACACCGTCGACGCGAGGGCGACCGTGATCATCACGTCTCCGGCGCCGTTCACGCCGTGCAGCTCGATCAGCTTGCCGAGGCCGGACTCGCCGGCGCCGTGCGCGTGGGTGGCCTTGCGGATGCCGCGTGCGGTGCCGGTGAAGGGCAGGTGCAGGGCACGGCCGACCGCGCGGAGGGAGCCGCGCAAACGGCCCGGTCCGCTCAGTCGGCTGCTTCCCTTGCCCCCTTTCGACCCACCGGTCCCGGTGTTGCCCTGGGGCGTCCTCGCGACTGCCACGACGTCATAGTGCCCCGAGATGGCAGTGGGTAGTGCCATTACCGCTTGTATAGGGCCTGTGGGGTGACTGTCCGGGTTGCCGGCCCCCGAACGACACGGTGGTCGGAGCCATCGGTCAGGACCGTCGGTGTACGCGAAGTGGGGCGGAAGGGTAGCGTGCGTATCTCAGCCATCCCGCAAAATGGATGAAGGACGTCGACGCGGTCCCCTGGTCCGCTCCGTCCGCCCCCGGCGCTGGGAGTGGCGCACTCGTGAGACGGCGTATGGAGAGAAGCGATACCTGTGAGCGCAGCGACAACGCGAAGCCGCACCCCTGACCGTCTGTGCGCCGAGGCCGTCGACCTCGCACGCGCCGCAGCCGAGGAGGCGGCGACACCAGGAATCGTCGGCGAGCACGTGGAGCTGGTCTCTGAAGGGGATCGCGTTGTCACGCACTTCTTCGAGTGCAAGGAGCTCGGGTACCGGGGCTGGCGCTGGGCCGTGACGGTGGCCCGGGCATCGCGGGCGAAGATCGTGACGGTGGACGAGGCGGTGCTGCTGCCCGGCCCGGACGCGGTGCTCGCGCCCGAGTGGGTGCCGTGGAGCGAGCGGCTGCGCCCCGGCGACATGGGGCCGGGCGATCTGCTGCCCACGGACGCCGAGGATCTGCGCCTGGAGCCCGGCTGGACCGGCGAGGACGAGCCGCCGCCGAACTCCGTCGTCTCCGAGGAGATGGCCGCCCTGGCGGAGGCCGAGGACGCGGAGGTCACGGCGGGGCCCCTGGCCGTCCCCGCCCGCGGTTCGATCGCGGCGGTGGCCGAGGAACTCGGCGTGCGCCGCGCCCGGGTGCTGTCCCGCTACGGCCTGCACATCGCCGCCGACCGCTGGGAGGAAGCCTTCGGCCCCAAGACCCCGATGGCACAGGCGGCCCCCGCCGCCTGCGTGAGCTGCGGCTTCCTGGTCCGCATCGGAGGCTCCCTGGGGCAGGCCTTCGGCGTGTGCGCCAACGAGTTCTCCCCGGCCGACGGCCGTGTCGTCTCCCTGGCCTACGGCTGCGGCGGCCACTCCGAGGCCGCGGTCATGCCGAAGCCGCCGCAGCCGGCCCCGCCGGTCATCGACGAGACCCGGGTGGACCCGTTCCCGCTGCGCCCGGCCTCGGACTCGGGCTCGGTGCCGGTGGCGGCGGACGAGGACACGGAGGAACTGGGGCACTCGTAGGGGTGTCCCCGCCCGGCCGCCGATCGACTACTGGTCCTGCTCGTCCTCGTCCGAGAAGATCTGTTCGGCGGAGGGGGCGATCACGGCGCGTCGGTGCCAGCGGCGCAGGGTCTCGGGGGCATCGCAGCTGACGATGCGCTCGCGGACCGTTTCGGGAACATCGATGCCACGGACATCCAGGACCTCCAGGACGTCTTCGGCGGCTCGCCGGGCCTCGCCCTCGGCCCGGCCTTCGTCGCGGATTTCTTCCGAGATGTACGACTTGTAGAAGGAGAGGTCCACGGCCACCAGGTTCCTCCACAGTTCCGCGGCCGGGTGCTTGCCCAGGCCTTGTGCGATGAGTTCGACGATCGGGTCGGCGATGGGGTGCGGTGTGTCCCGCAGGACGGTTGTCACTGCTTTGAGTATGGCCCCGATGTCCTGATGCCTGACGTGGGTGATGGCGGACAGCGTGGCGAGCGCGAGGTCTTTGCGGACCTCGGCCGGGTCGGTGAGCACCGGCATGTTGTGCGGTCCCGCGACCAGCGGGCGCAGGGTGAGCAGGGGCCACTGGGGAGGGCCGAAGCTGACCGGGCGCGCCGCCCATTCCGCGGTGGCGCGGTCCTGGCAGACGACCAGGATCAGCGGCTGGAGCCGGTATTTCGTGAGCAGGTACGAGGCGTAGTACGCCCAGCTCGCGGGCTTGTCCGGGTCCTTCTTGCCCTGCGCCTCGACCGCGAGCAGTAACGGCTCGTCGTCCTCGGTCTCCAGCCGGAGCAGGGTGTCGACGCGGCGAGTAGGGCCGACAACCAGGCGCCACGCCAGCCGAGTTGGTGATGTTCACCCGGGCGGGTGAGAGGGCGCCAGGGGTGGGGATTGGTGAGGTTCTTTCACCGTTGTGGTCCTTGGAGGACCGCCTGCGGCACCGGAGTGCGGGCGGTCGGGTTCCGGTGGCGCGGCGGTACGACGGAGGGGTTCGGCATGACGGTCGAGGCAGAGGCGGGGCGGCTCAGGACCGAAGCGGACGAGCCGGGGTGGGAGGTGGACCCGGACGACGAGTGGGGTGTCGCCGTCATCGCGACCGTCGGGCGGCAGCTGAAGCTGCGGCGGGAGGCGGTGGGGATCCGGGCCGCCGAGTTCGGGACGGCCGTCGGGTACGGCGAGGACATGGTCTACAAGATCGAGGGCGGGAAGCGGATTCCCCGCCAGGAGTATCTGATCAAGGCCGACGAGGTGTTGGGCGCGGGTGGGCTCATCGCGGCGACGTGGGAGGACGTCAAGAAGGTCCGGTATCCCAAGAAGGTGCGGGACCTGGCGCAGATGGAGGCCAAGGCGGTCGAGCTTCAGCTCTACGACCCGCTGAACGTCCACGGGCTGTTGCAGACGCCGGAGTACGCACGCGGGCTGCTCTTGATGAGGCGCCCCGCGTACACCGAGGAGGAGGTGGAGCGGTTCATCGCGGCGCGCGTGGCCCGCAAGGCCGTCTTCGAACGGGATCCCGCGCCCGAGATCAGCTTCGTCCTGGAGGAGTGGACGCTGCGGCGCCCCCTGGGAGGAAGGGCGGTGTTGCGCCGCCAGCTGGAACATCTCCTTGAGGCAGGGCGGTTGCGGAATGTCGAGCTTCAGGTGATGCCGATAGACCGCGAGGAGCACGCCGGACTGGCCGGTGGCATCGAGGTACTGAAGTTCGAGGACGGCTCGGTGGTGGGCCGTTCCCCAGTGGTGGCCAACGGCAGGCCGGTCTCCGAGCCGAGGCAGCTCCGTATCCTGGAGCTGCGGTACGGCATCATCCGGGCGCAGGCTCTCACTCCACGTGAGTCGACGGCCTTCATCGACCAACTGCTGGGGGAAACATGATCCGCAACATAGACTTGGTGTGGTTCAAGAGCAGCTACAGCAGTGGCAGCGAGGGCGACTCCTGCGTCGAGGTGGCGCTGAGCTGGTTCAAGAGCAGCTACAGCAGCAGCAGCGAGGGTGACTCCTGCGTCGAGGTCGCCACCACCCCCGCCACCGTCCACATCCGCGACTCCAAGCACACCGCGGGGCCGCAGCTCGCCGTCGCTCCCGCCGCATGGGCGGATTTCGTGACGTACGCGTCCGAGAGCTGACCCGGGGCCGGACGGCGCGCACACCCCCGCTCCCCAGGCGGTACCTTCGTCCTCTCGTCGATGAGGAGAAGGAACGTGAGCAGCAAGTTCGTGCGGCCCGCCGCCGAGGGTGCCGACCCCTTCGGTACGGCACGCCTGCGGCGCGGCGTCATCGACGCCTGGGCCACCAGCCCCGCCCGGTTCCGTGAGGACGCCAACGCCGAGGAGGATCTCGTCCTCGGCGGGTACCGGGACCGGCTCGTCGTCGAACTCGCGCAGAACGCCGCCGACGCGGCGGCCCGGGCGGGGGTGCCGGGGCGGCTGCGGCTCACCCTCCGTGATGGTGTGCTCGTCGCCGCCAACACCGGGGCGCCGCTGGACGCGGCCGGCGTGGAGTCGCTGTCCACGCTGCGTGCCTCCGCGAAGCGGGAGACCCACGAGCAGGCCGTCGGGCGGTTCGGCGTCGGGTTCGCCGCCGTCCTCGCCGTCACCGACGAGCCCGCCGTCGTCGGCCGGCACGGCGGCGTGCGGTGGTCGCTGGCCGAGGCGCGGGAGCTGGCCGCCGAGACCGCCCGGCACAGCCCCGGCCTCGGGGACGAGATCCGGCGGCGCGACGGTCACGTACCGCTGCTGCGGCTGCCGTTCGCCGCCRAGGGCACCGCCCCCGACCCGTACGACACCGCCGTCATCCTCCCGCTGCGCGACACCCCCGCCGCCGACCTCGCCGAACGGTTGCTGCGGGCGGTCGACGACGCGCTGCTGCTCACCCTCGCCGGCCTGGAAGAGGTCGTCGTCGAGATCAACGGCGAGGGCCCCCGGACGATCTCCCGCCGCACCGACGGCCCCTTCACCGTCATCGACGACTCCGGCRACGGCGTCACCTACTGGCGCACCGCCGCCGCCCACGGCCCCCTCACCCCGGAGCTGCTCACCGGCCGGCCGGTCGAGGAGCGGCTGCGCCCGCAGTGGTCGGTCACCTGGGCCGTGCCCGTGGACTCCGACGGCAGCCCGGCCCGGCCCCGCACCAGCCCGGTGGTGCACGCCCCCACGCCCAGCGACGAGCCGCTCGGCGTCCCCGCCCTGCTCATCGCCTCGTTCCCGCTGGACTCCACCCGCCGGCACGCCGCCCCCGGCCCGCTGACCGACTTCCTGATCGAGCGCGCGGCCGACTCCTACGCCGAACTCCTCGGCTCCTGGCGGCCGGTGACGGCCGGGCTGATCGACCTCGTGCCCGGGCCGCTCGGCAAGGGCGAGCTGGACGGCGCCCTGCGCCGGGCGATCCTGGAGCGGCTGCCGCGCACCTCCTTCCTGCCGCCCGCCGTCGAGCCCCGCGGGCACGACGACGAGGAGGTGCCCGAGTCGCTGCGGCCCCGGGACGCCGAGGTCGTCGAGGGCGCGGGCGCGGACACGGTGCGGGTGCTCGCCGAGGTGCTGCCCACGCTGTTGCCCGCCGGGCTGGAACGCCGGGCGGAGCTGCGCACCCTGGGCGTCGCCCGCGTCCCGCTGACCGACGCGATCGACCGGCTGGCCGGGCTGGAGAAGGACCCCGGCTGGTGGCGGCGGCTCTACGACAGCCTGGCCGGGGTCGACCCGGACCGGCTGTCCGGGCTGCCGGTGCCGCTCGCGGACGGCCGTACGACGATCGGCCCCCGGCAGGTCCTGCTGCCCAGTCCGGAGGCCACCGGTACCGACCCGGAGACCCTGGCCCGGCTCGGTCTGAAGGTCGCCCATCCGGACGCCGCGCACCCGATCCTGGAGAAGCTGGGCGCCCTGCCCGCGACCCCGCGCGCCGTGCTCACCACCCCGCAGGTCAGGGCCGCCGTCGCCGCGTCGCTCGACGACGAGGGCGGCGCGCTGTGGGAGGAGGACGCCCTCGACGCGGAGGAACTGGCCGACACCGTGCTCGCGTTGGTGCGGGACGCCGGTCTGGAGCCCGGTGACGAGCCCTGGCTCGGTGCGCTCGCCCTGCCCGACGAGGACGGCGAACCGGCCCCGGCCTGCGAACTCGTCTTCCCCGGCGGCCCGTTCGCCCAGGTCATGCGCGAGGGAGAACTGGCCGCGGTGGACGCCGAGCTGGCCTCGAAGTGGGGCGAGCGGCCGCTGGCGGCCTGCGGGGTGCTGGTGAACTTCGCGCTCGTCCGTGCCACCGACGTCGTCCTCGACCCCGACGAACTGGAGCCGCGCGAGGGCGACTTCGCCGAACCCGACGACCCGGGCCTGCTGGACGCGGTCGACGTGTGGGCGGAGGACATCCTCGACCGTTTCCCGGACAGCCCGGTGCCGCCGGTCGCCACCGAGATCGTCGCCGTACGGGATCTGGACCTGGTCGACGAGGACAAGTGGCCCCAGGCCCTGTCCCTGCTGTCGCAGCCGCCCCTGCGGGACGCGATCGTGCAGCCCGTGCGCGTCCTGCTGCCGGACGGCACGCACGAGGTCGTACGGCCGTACACGGCGTGGTGGCTGCGCGGGAACCCGGTCCTCGACGGCCGCCGCCCCGCGGGCCTGCGTGCCGCCGGCGGCGACCCGCTCCTGCGCGGTCTCTACGAGGAGGCCGACGCGACCGGTTTTGACGATGAGCAGGTGCTGCGGGCGCTGGGGGTGCGGACGTCCGTCGCCGCGCTGCTGGACGAGCCCGGCGGTGCCGCCGAACTCCTCGACCGGCTCGCCGACCCGGAGCGCGAGGTGACGGACGCCCAACTGCACGCGTTGTACGGGGCCCTGGCCGAGCTGGACCCGGAGCAGGTGACGCTGCCCGACGAGCTGCGTGCCGTCATCGACGGCCGGGTGGAGGTCGTGGACGCGGCCGACGCCGTGGTGTGCGACTCACCGGACCTGCTGCCCTTCACGGCAGGCGTCCCCCTGCTCCCGGTCCGCCCGTCCCGGGCCGCCGAACTGGCCGAACTCTTCCAGGTGCGGCGCCTGAGCGAGTCGGTCACGGGGCAGGTCACCTCCGAGGGCACCGAACACGAAGTGCCGGACTCGGTCCGGGTCCTGCTCGGCCCGCGCACCCCCTCCGTCTACATCGAGCACGAGGAACTCGTCGTCGACGGCGTGGAGATCGACTGGCGCCTGACGGACGACGGCGTCCTGCACGCCGCCACCCTGGAGGGCGTCGCCGCGGGACTGGCCTGGGCGGCCCGGCAGTGGCCGCGGCGGTTCGAGGTGGCGGCGCTGCTGGAGGATCCGTCGCGGACGGAGGAGCTGGCGCGGGACCGATGGTTCGACTGAGCGGCTGAAGCAAGCATGCGGTGGCGTCTGGTTGTTCGGTGAAAACTCCCGCACAAATTTTTCACTCGCCGTACAACCAAACGCCTTGCTCGCGAATCTGATCACCTGAGTCAACAGACTCCACGATCACTTGGGCCCCAGGAGCCGACGACGAGCGCCGGGGCCCCTCTCCACCTGGAGAACGCATGCGTATCCGAGCCACCGTGGCCGCCGTCACCGGCGCCCTGGCCCTTTCCGCCCTGGCCGTCCCCGCCGCGCAGGCGGACGACCACATGCCGAACCTGGCCTCGCTGGTCCCGTCCACCTCGAAGGCCACGCCGTTCGCGGCCGCCGCCCCGGCGGACGAGGGCATGGGCGACACCAAGATCACGGGCGTGACCGTCAACGGCGGCAAGAACATCGTCGTCGGCACGACCGCCATGAAGTCCTTCACCGTCTCCGTGACGGCCACCGACCCGGAGGGCATCTACGACGCCTACCCCGTCCTGTGGCACGGCACGGACCCGGACAACGCCGACGGGGCGATCGTCCCGGAGAGCCTGGACCAGGAGATGGTCGGCGACTGCACCCACTCCAGCGCCACCACCGCGACCTGCAAGGTGACGCTGATCGCCGACCCGAGCACGAACATCTACAGCAACATCCTGGCCGGCACCTGGAAGGTGTGGGTCGGCGCGATAGGCAACGACGGTGACTACGTCATCCGTGACGCCTACAAGACCGCCAAGGTCCAGCGTGCCTCCAAGCTGACGGTCAACGCCTCCCCGGAGCCGGTGGTGAAGGGCAAGACCATCACGGTCACCGGCAAGCTGTCCCGCGCCAACTGGGACGACCACAAGTACCACGGCTACACCAACCAGCCGGTGAAGCTCCAGTTCCGCAAGAAGGGCTCGGACACCTACACCACGCTGAAGACCATCACGTCGAACAGCACGGGTGAGCTGAAGACCACCGTCAAGGCCTCCACCGACGGCTACTTCCGCTACTCCTTCGCGGGCACGACGACCACCCCGGCCGTGAACGCCACGGGTGACTTCGTCGACGTCCGATAACACCGTCCCGCACGACACGGACGACAACGCCGGCCACGGGATCCGTTCCGGGGCCGGCGGTTCCGTATGTCTCATCTCCCATGTCTCATGCCCGGGTCAAACATTGCGGATGAGGTGGCAAAACCCGGACCGGGCCCTACAACCTGTTTCCGGGTTCGTGGATCTGATCATCCGAGTCAACAGACTCCTAGATCACTTCTCCACCTGGGGAACACATGCACATCCGAGCCACCGTGGCCGCCGTCGCCGGCGCCCTGGCCCTTTCCGCCCTCGTCGTTCCGGCAGCGCAGGCCGCCGACGCGCCGTCCGGCAAGGCGGCCTTCAGCTCCGCCGCTGCCGACGCCGACTCGGGCACCACCGCGTCGACCCTCGACGTCACCTTCTCCGACGTCAAGGTCAACAGCGGCAAGAACATCGTCGTCGGCACCACGAACGTGGTCAGCTTCCCGGTCACCTACACCGTGACCCACGCCGCGGACCTCGACACCAGCTCGGACAACTTCGCCACGGGGCCGCTGATCTACCACGGCTCCTCGCTGGACACCGCGGACAACGTCCTCATCAGCGACGACCCGGCCACCTGCACCGCCGCCTCGTCGACCGTCCTGAACTGCAAGGGCGTCATCTCCATCCGCCCGGCCGACGGCGACCTGTTCAACTCCGACGCCGGCACCTGGGGCGCCGGCGCCCTCGCCGTCACCAGCAACGACGAGGAGAAGATGCAGGGCGGCCTGGGCAGCACCAAGGTGCAGCGCTACTCCAAGCTGACCGTCAACGCCGGCCCCGAGCCCGTCTACAAGGGCAAGACCATCACGTCCACCGGCAAGCTGTCCCGCGCCAACTGGGAGGACAACGCCTACCACGGCTACACCAACCAGCCGGTCAAGCTCCAGTTCCGCAAGGCGGGCACCAGCACGTACACCACGGTCAAGACGGTGTACTCCGACCAGTACGGCAACCTGAAGACCACCGCCACCGCCCAGTACGACGGCTACTGGCGCTTCAGCTTCGCCGGCACGACGACCACCCCGGCGGTCAACGCCACGGGCGACTACGTCGACGTGAAGTAACTCCGGCTACGCCCGGAAGCGGCGGTCCACCCACCTCCAGGTGAGCTCCAGGGTGGCCGCCGCCACCACCGCGATGCCGACCGCCAGCCACGGCATCGTCACGCCGACCAGTTTCAGCGCGAAGAAGTCCTGGAGCCACGGCACCACGAGGACCAGCAGGAAGGCCCCGGCCATCACCGCCACCAGGGCGATGCGCCACCAGGTGTAGGGGCGGGCGATGATCGCCAGGACCCACATCGAGATGAGGAACAGCGTGAGTGTCGCGGCGCTGGTCTCCGCGTCCAGCGCGCCCGCGCCCGTGTAGTGCTGCCGGGCGATCAGGTAGGTCGCGAAGGTCGCCACCGCGGCCACAGCCCCGCCAGGGATCGCGTACCGCATCACCCGCCGCACGAAGTTGGGCTTCGCGCGCTCCTTGTTGGGCGCGAGCGCGAGGAAGAAGGCCGGGACGCCGATCGTCAGGGTCGACAGCAGGGTCAGGTGGCGCGGCAGGAACGGGTACTCGACCTGCGAGCAGACCACCAGGATCGCCAGCAGCACCGAGTAGACCGTCTTGACGAGGAACAGGGTCGCGACCCGCGTGATGTTGCCGATGACCCGGCGGCCCTCCGCCACCACCGACGGCAGCGTCGCGAAGCTGTTGTTCAGCAGCACGATCTGCGCCACCGCCCGGGTCGCCTCCGAGCCGGAGCCCATCGCGACGCCGATGTCGGCGTCCTTCAGGGCGAGGACGTCGTTCACCCCGTCGCCCGTCATCGCGACCGTGTGCCCGCGGGACTGCAACGCGCCCACCATGTTCCGCTTCTGCTGCGGGGTGACCCGCCCGAAGACCGTGCCGTCGTCGAGGGCCTCGGCCATTCCCTCCTGCTCGGCGGGCAGCCGGCGCGCGTCCACGGTGGTGCCGGACAGCCCCAGCTTGGACGCGACCGCGCCGACCGACACCGCGTTGTCGCCGGAGATGACCTTGGCGGCCACGTTCTGGTCTTCGAAGTAGCGCAGCGTGTCGGCTGCGTCCGGTCGCAGCCGCTGTTCCAGGACCACCAGCGCGGTGGGCTTCGCTCCCTCGGCCACCTCCGGGCCGTCGAGGTCCCGGTCGACCCGGGCGAGCAGCAGTACCCGCAGGCCCCGCTCGTTCAGCCGCTCGGTCTCGGCGAGGGCCGGATCGTCCTCGGGCAGCAGCACGTCCGGGGCGCCGAGCAGCCAGGTGCTGCTCTCCCCGCCGGCCTCGGCGAACGCGGCGCCGCTGTACTTGCGGGCGGAGGAGAACGGCAGCGCCTGGGTGCAGCGCCAGTCCCCGTCGGCCGGGTAGGCGTCGATGATGGCCTTGAGGGAGGCGTTCGGCCGGGGGTCCGACGCGCCGAGGGCGCCGAGCACCTCGCGTACGTACGTCTCGTCGGCGCCCTGGAGGGGCCGCAGCTCGGTGACGTCCATGCCGCCCTCGGTGAGGGTGCCGGTCTTGTCGAGGCAGACCGTGTCGACCCGGGCCAGCCCCTCGATCGCGGGCAGCTCCTGGACGAGGCACTGCTTGCGGCCCAGGCGGATGACGCCGATGGCGAAGGCGACCGAGGTGAGCAGGACCAGCCCCTCGGGGACCATCGGGACGATGCCGCCGACCGTCCGCGCGATGGAGTCCTTGAAGGCGTTGTCCTTCACGACCAGCTGGCTGATGATCAGGCCGATCGCGGTCGGAACCATCATCCACGTGACGTACTTGAGGATCGTGGAGATGCCGGAGCGCAGCTCGGAGTGGACGAGGGTGAACCGGGACGCCTCCTCCGCGAGCTGCGCGGCGTACGCCTCCCGCCCGACCTTCGTGGCTTGGAAGGCCCCGCCGCCCGCGACCACGAAGCTGCCCGACATCACCTGGTCGCCGGGGCGTTTGACGACCGGGTCCGCCTCGCCCGTGAGCAGCGACTCGTCGATCTCCAGCCCGTCGGCCTCGCCGCAGACACCGTCGACGACGACCTTGTCGCCGGGCCCGATCTCGATCAGGTCGTCGAGGACGATCTCGGAGGTGCTGACCTGCCCGGAGGCCCCGTCCCGGCGGACGGTGGGACGCACCTCGCCGATCAGCGCGAGCGAGTCCAGCGTCTTCTTCGCCCGCCACTCCTGGACGATCCCGATACCGGTGTTGGCGAGGATCACGAAGCCGAACAGGCTGTCCTGGATCGGCGCGACGACCAGCATGATCAGCCAGAGCACACCGATGATCGCGTTGAAGCGGGTGAAGACGTTCGCGCGGATGATGTCGACGGTGGAGCGGCTGCTGCGCACCGGCACGTCGTTGACCTGGCCGCGCGCCACCCGCTCGGCGACCTGAGCCGTGGTCAGGCCGGTCTCGCGTGAGGTGACCGTCGCCGGCCGCGCGGAGTCGGGCCGGGCACCCGCGTCGAGATGCGTCATGCATTCGACGGTACGTGCGGATTTGCCGCTTCACCTGCCGAATGCGGGGAAGATCCGACCTGGGAAGGACGGACGTCGTGCCCTGGTCGTACGGCAGTTGTACGCCCTCGGGCCACCGTCGGACCCTGGTGCCACCCGCGGTGGTCAGCCCGCCCGGCGCGCGGTGATCAGCAGGTACTCCCACTCCAGGACGGTCCCGCCCCCGCCCCCGCCCGTTCCCAGGTCGCCGTCGCGGGCGAGGTCCGCCAGGTCGCGGTCCAGGGCGGCGGTGCGCTCGGGGTCGCCGGCGATGTTCTTGTAGACGGTGATCGTGGGGCCGTAGCGCTCCTTGAAGTAGTCGCGGAACGCCTCGGGCGTCTCGAAGCGGTCGACCCGGGCGGTCCGCCGCTCGGCGCGCACGTCCGTGACCCGGTCGCCGAGGAGGGCGCGCACATGGTCCTCGTCCCCCCACAGCGGGGGCGGCTGCGCGCCCGGCGGGGGCGGTGGCGCGTACGGCTTCATCGTGGCGAACATCCGGCCGATGAAGCCCTGCGGCGTCCAGCTCAGCAGGCCGATGGTGCCGCCCGGACGGCAGACCCGGACGAGTTCGTCGGCGGCCTGCTGGTGGTGCGGTGCGAACATCACCCCGACGCAGGACATGACGACGTCGAACTCCGCGTCGCCGAAGGGCAGGGCCTCGGCGTCGGCCTCCTGCCAGGTGAGGTGGGCGCCCTGCTCCTCGGCCACGCGCCAGCCGGCCTCGAACAGTTCCGGAGTCAGGTCCGAGGCGACCACGTCCGCGCCGGCCAGGGCCGCCGGGATCGCGGCGTTGCCGGTGCCGGCGCCCACGTCCAGCACGCGCCGGCCGGAGCGCACCCCGCACGCCTCGACCAGGACCGCCCCGAGACCGGGGATGACCTCGGCGGCCAGGGACGGGTAGTCGCCCTGCGCCCACATCGCCCGGTGCTTCGCCTTCAGAGCCCGGTCGGCCTCGGCCGAGCTGTTCTGCGTCGTCATGGCTGCGCTCCTCACCGGTCGGGCGGTACCCCGCGGCGGCTTCGGTACCGCTTCTTCGAGGGTAGGGACGCGGGGGCCGCCTTTCTCGTCGAAGGAGCGGCCGGYAGCGCATCGGAGGCCCGAGCGACCCAGCCGTCCGCGCGACGGGCGGGCCTGGGCCCGGGCGTCGCGCGGACGGCTGGGGGCGGGAGCGTCCGTCGTTTCGGGCCGGTGGCCGTGTGGCCGTGTGGCCGTGTGTCCGGTGCCGCGGGGCCG
>NZ_NGFN01000750.1 GCF_002148965.1 Streptomyces swartbergensis
CTTCTCGCCCTCCGTGACCTTGTCGGAGATGCAGTGCTCGCGGATCTTGAGGACCTTGTCGCCCATGATCCGGCGCCAGGTGCGGCAGTCGGGGCAGGCGATCGACTTCACTTCGCCCGGACGGACGTTGAAGTCCTCCGGGGCGATGGTGCTGAGCAGCAGCGGCGCACGACGGTTGGTGTTCTTGGTCCGGACGCGACCGGGACGCTTGCGGGGCATCGAGTCCTCCTGACGTGAGAGCGGGTGCGGGTGCTGCCTTCTCTGCCGCACCAGGCCCGGCCTTTCGGCTGGGTGGTCCTGGCGGACAGACAGCGCAGCAGCGCCGTTCGAGGTGGATCTGTGGTGCTCGATATTCGGTACAGGCGCCTCGGCCGGGGGAGCTCGGCTCACCCCACTGCCGCCACCTCCGAGGAGGCGGTGACTCCTGCTGTTTTGCATGGCGTTCGCGACCTCGTTAACGAGGTGCGCTATAGAGTAGACTCATCCTCGTTAGCGTTGTCAAGAGAACTCGTTAACGAGGTGCTCTCGCCGCGTAACTGTCTGCGGGTCAAGGCGGCGCCCCTCCGGCGGCTCGATAGTCAGCGGCCCTAGGATCGCTAACGAGGTAGGGAGAGGCATGGCAAGTGAGACGAGCCCGCAGAGGCCGAAGTACCAGCGCATTGCCGACGACCTGAAGGCGGCGATCGAGTCTGGCGAGTACGGCCCCGGTGATCGGCTGCCAGGTGAGAGCGCGCTCGCCGCCCAGTACGGCGTTGCTGTGCTCACCGCCCGCCAGGCGCTCAAGATCCTGAGGATCGAAGGCCTGGTGGAAACGAAGAAGGGCGCCGGCGCCCGAGTCATCGAGTTCCGCCCGATCCGGCGCCACGGCATTCAGCGACTGGCACGTGAGCAGTGGGGCGCTGGCAAATCCATCTGGTCCGCCGACGAAGAGCGTCCAGTCACCATCGACGTCCGCGTCGACACCGTGGCGGCTCCCGTACACATCGCCCGGATGCTG
>NZ_NGFN01000751.1 GCF_002148965.1 Streptomyces swartbergensis
GGCTCGGGGGTTGCGGAGGAGTGGCGGGTGCGGGTTGTTCGTGGTTTCTCGAGCAGTTCCCCGCGCCCCTTGGGGGCGTTGCCGCTCTGCGCCGCAAGTTGTTGCCGTAGGTCCGCCGCCCTTCGCCGCGCGTCGCGCACCGTCAGGGGCAGCGGGGTCCAGTTCGCCAGGCGGCCCAGGGCCACCACCGGGGGGTACACCGGGGAGACGGCCATCACCTCGGCCGGGGTGCCCAGGACCGGGGGCTCACCCGGGCCCGGCAGCAGGACGACCTGGTCGGCGTACTGGATGACGCGTTCCAGGCGGTGTTCGGCCATGAGGACCGTCGTACCGAGGTCGTGCACGAGCCGCTGGAGGACCGCCAGGACCTCCTCGGCGGCGGCCGGGTCGAGCGCGGAGGTCGGCTCGTCCAGGACCAGGACGCTCGGGTGCGGGGTGAGGACCGAGCCGATCGCGACGCGCTGCTGCTGGCCGCCGGAGAGCGTCGCGATCGGACGGTGGCGCAGGTCTGCCAGGCCGAGCAGGTCGAGCGTCTCCTCCACGCGGCGCCGCATCACGTCCGGGGCGAGGCCCAGCGACTCCATGCCGTAGGCGAGTTCGTCCTCGACGGTGTCGGTGACGAAGTGGGAGAGGGGGTCCTGGCCCACCGTGCCGACGACGTCGGCGAGTTCGCGCGGCTTGTGGGTGCGGGTGTCGCGGCCGGCGACCGTGACCCTGCCGCGCAGGGTGCCGCCGGTGAAGTGCGGGACGAGCCCGCTGACCGCGCCCAGGACGGTGGACTTGCCGACACCGGACGGGCCGGCGAGGAGGACCAGTTCACCCTCCGGGACCTCGAAGTCGACGCCCCGGACGGTGGGTTCGGCGGTACCGTCGTACGTCACGGACACGTCCTCGAAGCGGATCACGACGGCTCCTTGGGGTCGGGGGCGACGAACGCGGGCAGCAGGCCGAGGAGGATCGCCGCCGCGGGCCAGAGGGGG
>NZ_NGFN01000752.1 GCF_002148965.1 Streptomyces swartbergensis
ACCCGGCCCCGGCTCGCTCAGTCCCCGCGCCCCACCAGGTTCGGGATCTCCTGCGTGGCGAACCACAGCAGCTCGTGGTCCTCCGCCCCGTCCACGACGAACTGCGCGTCGTCGTCCCCGCCGTCCGCCGCCGGCAGCGCCTCGGCCGCCGCCGTCACATCCGCCTCCGCGTCCGCCGCGTCGACATGCACGGATGCCGCCTTGGCCAGTGGTACGGCACCGGCGACCCGCACCTCTCCCAGCGCCGCCGGGTCGAGTCCCCGGTCGGGATCCGCGCTCGCGGTCCGGTCGGGCACGTCCACGGCCACCACGACCCGCCGCCGCGGCGCCTCCGGCTCGGCCGCCAGCAGCCGCAGCGAGGCCAGCGCGGCCCGGCTCAGCGCCGCGTACTCCAGTTCCTCGATGTCGTCGGAGAGGTACCACTCGCGCAGCCCGGGCGTCACGGCGTACGCGACGAACGGCCCGGCTCCCAGCTCACCCGTCCTGTACGCCTCGGCGAGACCGGGGAGGGTCAGGGGCACGTAGACACGCATGGCTGGCTGCTTCTTTCGTGGTCGTTTCATGCTCGGAGGGCTCCGGAGGGCCTTCAGGATACGTGCGGGGCGTCCCCTTTCGAGTTCCGTCCTGTGACCCCGGACGCGGCAACTCCAGGCCCGGCATTCACCCGGCGCATCCCCGCGCTGACCGGCTCCATGCCCTCCGCGCCACCCGGATAGGTGAATTCTCCGGCGCCCGCCACCCGAGGCCCGCTTCCTTGCCCTTGCCCCCGTCGGCCCCGTACAAGATCAGCAACCCGAAGTTACTCCCCGGTATCCACCGGGCCCACGAAACGGGGACCCCATGAACAAGGTCATGACCAGGGCACAACAGCGCCCGGCCGTCCGCCCACCAGCCCGCCGCGACCCACGCCGCCCCGGCGGCAGCGCCAACCCGCGCACACCCGGCAGCACGACCCCACGCACCCCCGGGAG
>NZ_NGFN01000753.1 GCF_002148965.1 Streptomyces swartbergensis
GGCGGGTGCTGCGGGCGGGCCGGTGGATCACCTGCTGGGTCATCGCACCCTCACCGCCCGCTGCATCGCCTCGGCCGCCAGGCGGACGGCCGCGTCCCGGGTGCTCCGGCCCAGCATGGCGGTGTGGATGGGGCCTCCTTGGGCGAGATGACGGTCATAGGGAAGCAGGACGACGGGCACGCCGGGCTCACGCAGGTGTGCGGCGGCCGTCTTCGGGTCGAGGCTGGTGTCGGGGGAGTTCGCGCTGAGGGCGACCACGGTGCCGGCCAGCGCGGAGTGCGGCAACTGGCCCAGCCAGTCGAGGACTTGGCGAGTTCCGTGGATGCCCTCGGCGGTCATCGGGGCGACGACGACTCGTGCGTGGGCGGTGTCCATCGCCGTGCGTGCCACCTCGCCGGGCAGTGTCTCGCAGTCCACCACCGTCACCGCGAAGTACCGGCGCAGGGCCAGCGTCACCGTCCGGTAGGTGCGGATGTCCATGGGGGCGCCGACCCGCCCTTGGCTCGCGGGCAGCAGCCAGCCACCATCGGCCACGGGCACCAGGTAGCCCGTGATGTCCGTGAGCTGCATCGCGGGCGTCAGGATCCGGGCGAGGTCGGCGCAACACCAGCGCACGGTGTCCGCGCCCATCCGTACCGGGAGGGTGCCGAGGGCCGCGTCGGCCTCCAGGGTGAGCACCGGATCGTGCCGGTAGTGGTTGAAGGTACGGCCGAGCAGCGCGGAGACCGTGGACTTGCCGACGCCGCCGCGGATCGAGGTGACGGCGATGACTCGCCCGGTGGTGACGGGCTGCTGCAACTCCTGGGCCAGACGGGTCTGTTCGGCGACCTCCTGGGTGGCGGAGACGGTGAGGCGGCGCAGGGAGGCCCCGGCGCGGCGTGCGGCCGAGTCACCGTGGTGCGGGCTGCCCAGGGCGAGGGCGAGGCGCGGATCGACCGTGGGGAGGGACTCGGGGAC
>NZ_NGFN01000754.1 GCF_002148965.1 Streptomyces swartbergensis
GCGCTAGGACGGGTCAGTCGGTGCTCTCCTCAGGAAGACGCCGGGCCCTCAGTCGGTCACGGGTCTTCTTCGCGCCCCAGCCGGCGGCCGCCAGCACGACCGCGGCCATGAGGTTGCCGAGGAACTCGGGCATCGATGCGCGGAACACGTGCATCAGGGACTCGTACACAGGCAGACCGGCGCGCGCGAGAGGCCCGGCCGCGCGCCGACTCCTCTGTGCGCGTACCGAGTCGACAGGGTTTTGCGGGTGCACCCCCGGGCCTGCGGGTGCGAGTGGACGGTCAAGCACGCACCGTGGCGGCGGTGCTCCCGGTCGATAGTGTGCCAGGCGGATGCAGATCCCGCCGCCGGTTTGGCACTTCCTGACGCGAGGTCACACCGACGACGGGGTCCTCGAAGGCAGGCGTCGACTAACACCCGACAATCCGGAAAGGGATCACCACATGTCCATCCCCACCGCCGTGCGCGCCGCGTACCGTGGCGATGAGACCCCGCCTGGAGGAGCCATGAGCGCCCAGCCCGACCACGCGCCCGTCCCGCCCGCTCCGACCGCGGCCGCGCAGCTGCTCGCCCAGCTCCGCGAGAGCAACCGCGCCAGCACCTGGGTGCCGGCCTTCGAGCAGGACTGGGCGCGAGCGTTGGAGGACTCTCGGCACAGCTACAGCCTCAGCCCGCTCCACGACGTCGTGCGCACCTGGCAGGCCCGCCTCGCCGCCGCCCCGGCCGTGGAAGCGTTCCTCGCCGGCGGCTGCGACGACTCCGACGGCGTCGACCTGGCCGACGTCCTCGGAGAGCGCCCGTGAGCGACGCGCCTTGGCCCGCGCGCCTGTCGCCCCAGGCCTTGGCCGTCCTGGACGACCTGCCCGAGCACGCACGCGAGATGCTCCGCGACGTGCTGGACATCGCCGGCCGCGACCCCTGGTCCTTCCCGCCCTTCAACCCACGGGACCCTGAGGG
>NZ_NGFN01000755.1 GCF_002148965.1 Streptomyces swartbergensis
GGCCCCGCCCCGGCCACGCCCCCACCCCGGCACAGCCGCACCAATTGACGGTCCGTCAGAAACGCTCGTACGGTCCCCGTATGCCCGTCACGGCGTACGACCTCACCGGCCGCACCGCGTTCGTCACCGGAGCCGCGAGCGGCATCGGCCGCGCCTCGGCGCTCCTGCTCGGAGAGGCCGGCGCCACCGTGCACTGCGCGGACCGCGACACCGAGGGCCTGCACGAGACGGCGACCCTGATCAAGGACGGCGGCGGCACCGTCCGCACCCACGACCTCGACGTCACCGACCGCGCCCGGCTGAGGCAGGCCATCACCTCCTGCGAGCGCCTGGACGTCCTGGCCGCGATCGCCGGGATCATGCACAGCAGCCCGGTCCTGGAGACCCGGGACGAGGACCTCGACCGGGTGCTCGACGTCAACTTCAAGGGAGTGCTGTACGCCTGCCAGGAGGCGGCACGCCTGATGATCTCCCGGGGCACCGGGGGCAGCATCGTCACCATGGCCTCGGGTGCCGTCGACACCGGCGCGCCCGGCCTGCTCTGCTACGGCGCGGCCAAGGCGGCGGTGGTCCAGCTGACCAAGACCCTCGCGACCGAGGTCGGCCGGCACGGCATCCGCGTCAACGCGGTCGCACCGGGCTGGATCCGTACCCCCATGACCGACCGCCACGACAGCGAGGCCCAGGCACGCACCGAGGCCGTCATGGCCCGCATGTCACCCCTGGGCAGGATCGGCGCCCCCGAAGACATCGCCCACGCGGTCCTCCACCTGGCATCCGACGCCTCCGCCTTCACGACGGGCCAGATCATCCGCCCGAACGGCGGCGTGGCGATGCCCTGGTAAGGCACACCCGCCGGCCCTAGCAAGATTCCCCGAAGTCACCCCCGCCGACCCAAGCAAGATCCCCCGAAGTCACACCCGCCGCGACACCACACCCCGGCCCCC
>NZ_NGFN01000756.1 GCF_002148965.1 Streptomyces swartbergensis
GCCCCTGCCCCTGCCCCTGCACCTGGGCCAGCACCAACTCCGCCCGCTCCACCGAGATGTCGAGCCGGGCCAGCACCGCGGGGACGGCGATGCTCGGCAGGAAGTGTTCGAACATCACGACGACGCGGCGCTCCAGATCCTGCCGCTGGCACCGCAGCTGGGACAGCAACTGCACCCCCGAGAAGCTGCCGACCAGCAGCTCCGCCGTCTCCGCCACGTCGACATGCGGCAGCAGTTCGCCCTGCGCCTTCGCCTCCGTCAGCCGCTGTACGTTCTGGTCGAACCACATGCGGAAGGCCGGCGTGCGGTCGAGCTCCATGGCCCCCTGGTCGAGTGCGAGCCCCACACTGGCGCGAACCAGCGGTTCGGAGCGCAGCCGACGGGCCAGCACCAGCCCGGAGTCGACGAGTTCCTGGAGCTTGCTGGACTGCGGCGGGAGCGTGATCGCGAGCTGCTCCTCGAACACCCCCACCGCCAGCTCCTCCTTGGAACCGAAGTGGAAGTACAGCGCGCCCTTGGTGACGCCCGCCCGGTCCAGGATCTCTCCGATGGTCGCCGAGGTGTAACCGCGTTCGTCGAAAACGGCTGCGGCAGCTTCGAGGATGGTCCGCCGGGTGCGGATCGCGCGCTCCTGTCGCGCCATCGGGTGCCTCCTGATCTCCGTCGATTCCTGTGAAATCGCTGTGCGGCGGGGGCGCGAGAGCCTGTCCCAGCGGTTTGGCTCACCCTTTGAAAAAAACCGGCTCGTCCGTATCTTAGTCAAACGCCGACCTCAGCCAGGCTGCCGATCCTGGGGATTCTCATGCCGCAGTCAGAATCTTTAAGCGCACCCACGGACGATCAGACCGGACAGGAGGGCCGTCCGGCAAACAGATCCGCTGCGGGCGTCGAGAACGCGCCACAAGCCGCAGTCATCGATCCCGTCGATCCCCCCGAACCCGCCGAAC
>NZ_NGFN01000757.1 GCF_002148965.1 Streptomyces swartbergensis
CTCCAGCAGCTGCTCCTCGTCCCGGGTCAGCATCTGGCCGATGGTGCGGCCTTGGTCGAACTCCGCCCAGGACACCTTCGCGAGGATCTCCTCCACCTGGCCGGCCGTCCAGTACTTGACCTCCCAGCGTCGCTCCTCGGTGTAGAAGTACTCCGTGGGCACGTCGGGATGGCTCAGCGGGACGCGGATCGTACCGGAGGAGCTGCCAGCCCACGGCTTCTCGCTTACCAGGTAGATATCGAGATCGCTCAGGTCGTTGCCCCAGCCGCGGGCGAGGGAGCCGACGACGAACGCGGAGTCGTGGCTGTCGGGCAGTAGATCGCGCCCGGCCAGTTCGTCCAGGCAGCGGGTGAAGTCGAAACTCATGCGGGCGTTGGCCTTCCGGAGCGCGGTCGAGGGGGACTGGGACATAGCCACCGGCCTGCCACCGCACACGCCGGTGGCAGGCCAGAGGCCCGGCTACTCGCCCGTCGCCGGGCCGGAGAGGGTGAGCAGGCCGAACTCAGCCGACTGGAACAGCACTTCCTCGACGTCGGAGAGTTGGCACTCCGCGGCCGCCAGGAGCTCGCCGAGGGTGCGCTGTCCGTCGATGCCATCCAGCAGCCGCTGCCACTGCGGCATCTCCTCGCCGTCGACAACGAACTGGATCTCACCGTCGATGACCAGGTAGCGCAGGAGCGGGTCCTTCTGGTCGGTGAGCAGCAGGACCGAGTCGTCGAACGAGGGCACGAGCGCATCGTGCAGGTCGGGCCGCCGCAGCACCCGCGCCTCGATGCCGCCGCGCTCCGATTCCCAGTCGCCGATGGTCAGTTCGACCGGGACGGGAGCGGGCGTGGCCTCCACCGGCGGCGTGGGCGGCTGCTGGAGCATCACGTCCAGCAGTCCGAGGTTGACCACGCGGAGCAGGAACTCCACATGCCCGGAGGAGGGATCCTGCTGAAGGG
>NZ_NGFN01000758.1 GCF_002148965.1 Streptomyces swartbergensis
GACATCACGGTGACACCCCCGCCGGACCCCGCCCCCGGCCGGCACTGGCTCACCGCCCGGCTGTCCTACGGCGGCCAGACGTACGAGGACGTGGTGGCCCTGGACGTCGGGGGCGGGCACAGGGGCCCGACTCTGCTGACGGACGTGGGAGTTGAGCGGGTGTCCGTGCGCCGAGGCGAGCGCGCCAGGGTTCCCGTGACCCTACGGAACACCACACGCGGCCCCGTCAACGGCACCCTGTGGGCCGTGTCCTCCTGGGGCAGCTGGCCCGGCGTCATCCCGGACTGCCAGGGCTTCACGGTCCCCGGCGGGGAACAGCAGGAGTCCACGATCGAGGTGGACGGCGACGCGATCCCACCGGGTTCGTACTGGCTGATGGCGAAGGTGGCCTGGCACGGCTGCGTGGCATACACGAGGGCCGTGGAGCTGGAGGTGAGGCCATGACGGAGGAGTACGCAGCAAGCGTCCACGGCGAACCGATCCTCAAGCAGCACGTGGACACGTTCCTGAGCGCCGGTGCCCTCAGGGGCGCGGGGAACTGCGCGACCAGCCACGACGAAGCCGCACACGCGAGACGACACCGCCAACAACGGCGCTGGGCAACCCAGATCGTCCTCATCCACGAACTCGCCCGCCGCACCTGCGCGGAACGGGACCTCGCCCCACCGGACGACGCCCTGCCGATGCAACTGCTCACCATCCCGGAAACCGACGTCGCCGACCTCGGCAGCATCGTCGCGGCAGCCCTGGCCCACTCCCCGGCCGCCCGAGCCCTGCTCGCCGCCCTGGAACGCGAGCAGCACATCCCGGAGACGGCCGTACGGGACTACTACGACCGCAACCAGGACCGCTTCCTCACTCCCGAGGCGCTACGCCGCGGCGTCGACCCCTACAACGCCCCGGCCCCCTCGGACATCCACCCCTACGAGCACGTCAAAGA
>NZ_NGFN01000759.1 GCF_002148965.1 Streptomyces swartbergensis
AGCCATGATTGGCCACGGATGGCAATCGCAGTGGAAGCGGGTGGGCCGCCGTCTTGAGGAAGTGCGCACCGTCTACACAGGCGCACCGGGCGGCACTGATGCTGCACTCGACAGGGTTCTGTCGTTCTTCGAGACCATCCACCACCTGAAGGACTGGCTCCGGAATGATCCAAAGTGCGGGGTGACCGAGGACGACGTGCACGAAGTGATCGACAAAAGCCCGGCTCTCCAGCTCTGTGCGGATATCGCCAACGGCTCCAAGCACTTCAAGCTGACGAGCTCGCAGACCGGTGACTTTGGCACAACGATCGCCAGGAACGATGTCAGCGTCTTTCCCGGTACTGGAACATCGGCGCACCGCTTCTACATTGAGTCCGGAGGCAAGGACTATGACGCCCGGGAGATCGCCGAACAAGCTGTAAGGGTGTGGGAGGCGTACCTGGCTGGGCGCAACATGCTCTGACACGCACCCCGGGCAGCCACAAACCACGGCGACGGCGACGCTCAGCCGTCGGTGATGTGGTCGAAGCCACGAAGCATGGGGGTCAGCTCCTGCGCGCAGCCGCACAAGGTACACAGCCGCGTCCCTGGATTCTCCGCGACGTTCAACGCGTGCTCCACATCGAGCAGCGGCGCACCTGCCGGTACTTCCTCGCAGTCTGGTGCGTGCAGGACGGAGCGGGCCGGGCCGCGCCCGTCGCGTACCTTGGCAAGGACCCACCCTGAAGGCCGGCGCTCCCCGAGGACCTCACGGGCCACCGACTGCGGCGACCGCTCCAGCTTCTCGGTGACGACCTGGTCGTAGTCGACGCCGTCGACCGGCCGTACGTGGTCGGGAGCGCGCACCCACACCCGGTACTCGGCTGCCTCTACACCGCCGTCCTCGAGGTCCCGGTACGACGGCATCCCCACCAGGTAGACCCAGCC
>NZ_NGFN01000076.1 GCF_002148965.1 Streptomyces swartbergensis
GGGGTCACCGGCTGGGCCGGGGCCGCGGCGGCCGGCTCCTCCACCGTCACACCGAAGTCCGTTGCGATGCCCGCCAGGCCGTTGGCGTATCCCTGGCCGACGGCGCGGGCCTTCCACTGGCCGTTGCGCAGGTAGATCTCCACGATCACCAGGGCCGTCTCGTCGCCGAGCTGCGGGGGCGTGAACGAGGCCAGGACGGAGCTGTCGTCCGCGTTGCGGATCGTGGCCGTCGGTTCGATGCCCCGGAAGGTCTGGCCCGCGGCGTCCGGGCTCGCCGTGACGACGATCTTCTCGATGCCCGGGGGCACGGCCGTCGTGTCGACCACGATCGCGTCGGGCGTGGTGCCGCCGCCCGAGCGGTACGTCACGCCCTGGCCCGAAGGCTGGTTGTAGAAGATGAAGTCGTCGTCGGAGCGCACCTTGCCGTCGGCGGTGAGCAGCAGGCCCGATACGTCGAGCCGCACCGGGGCGGCGACGTCGACCGCCACGCGGGTGGCGGACAGGGGGATGTTCGAGCCGGGGGTCATAGCTGTCATGCCGGGTGAACGATCGAGGCGGTTTTGCCGTTCCCTTACCTCGCGCCCATTCGGGTCAGCGGCGGTTGCGGGGGTGATCGCGGGCGGTGCGTTCGTTGCCCCGCTTGTAGTTTCCGGTCCAGCGGGCCATGACGAGCTGGGGGTCGGAGGCTTCGACCTCGGCGATGAACTGCTCGGCCCGGGTGCCGTTCAGCGTGGTGGCGGGGCGGCCGTGGTGGGTGATGCGGACGGTGCCGCCCGCGTGCTGCTCATAGGTGAATCCGTGGGGTCGTGGCATGCCGTGAGCGTAGGGGGGCGGGGGCAGGCGTCCCAGCGAATTTCGCCCGCCCCGCCCGCGGTGGTCCGTTCCCTACGGCACGACCACGATCTTGCGGCCGACCCCCGACGCGAACTGCTCCAGCGCCTCCGGGTACCGCTCCAGCGGGATCCGGTCGCTGATGAAGACGTCGGGGTCGAGCACCCCGTTCGCGAACAGCTCGGCCGCGCGCTCGAAGCTGTGCAGCACCGCCATCGAGCCGGTGATGGTGATCTCCTGGTTGTAAATGCGGTACGGGTCGATCGTCACACGCGTCGCGTAGTCGGCCACGCCGAACTGGAGGAACGTGCCCGCCTTCGCCACCCGGTCCAGGCCGTCCTGGATCGCCGCCGCGTTGCCCGTGGCGTCGACGACCAGGTCCCAGCCCTGCGGGCGGTCCAGTTCGTCCGGGTTGGCGGCCGACGCCGAGACGCCGAGGCGGCGGGCCGTCTCCAGGCGGGCCGGGTTCACGTCGACGACGTCCACGCTCGCCGCGCCCGTGCGCTTGGCCAGCTCCAGCATCATCAGGCCCATCGTGCCGGAGCCGTAGATCAGGACGTGCGCGCCGAGCCGGGACCGGAGCACGTCGTAGCCGCGTACCGCGCAGGACAGGGGCTCCACCAGGGCCGCGTCCTGCGTGCGGACGTGGTCGGGGAGCTTCACGCAGTTCGCCACGGGAGCGAGGGCGTACTTCGCGGCCCCGCCCGCCGTCGTGACGCCGATCGCCGCCCAGCGTTCGCAGAGGTTGTTGTGGCCGGTACGGCAGTAGCGGCACTCGTAGCAGTACAGGGACGGGTCGACCGCGACCCGGTCGCCCACCGACACCTCGGTGACCTGGGTGCCGACCCCGACCACCTCGCCCGCGAACTCGTGCCCGGGCACGATCGGCAGCTTGGGGGCGAACTCCCCCTGGAGGATGTGCAGGTCCGTGCCGCACAGCCCGCAGGCCGCGACCTCGACGACGACCTCGCGCGGCCCTGGCGTCGGGTCCGGGACCTCGGCGACGACGGCCCTGCCCACGGACTCGATGACGGCGGCCTTCATTTGACGGCTCCCAACGACAGGCCCTGGACCAGCTTGTCCTGGGCGGCGAACCCCGCGGCGAGCACCGGCAGGGAGATGACGAGCGACGCGGCGCACACCTTCGCCAGGAACAGGCCCTGGCTGGTGATGAAGCCGGTCAGGAAGACGGGGGCGGTCTCGGCGACCACGCCGGTCAGCACCCGGGCGAAGAGCAGTTCGTTCCAGCTGAAGATGAAGCAGATCAGGGCGGTCGCCGCGATGCCGGGCAGCGAGATCGGGGCCACGATGCGGGCCAGGATCGTCGGCAGCCTCGCCCCGTCCACCCGGGCCGCCTCGATCACCGCGACCGGGATCTCGGCGAGGAACGACTGCATCATCCACACCGCGATCGGCAGGTTCATGGAGGTGTAGAGGATGACCAGCAGCCAGATGTTGTCGAGCATCCCGGCGTTCTTGGCGAAGAGGTAGATCGGGAGCAGGGCCGCGACCGCGGGCAGCATCTTGGTGGAGAGGAAGAAGAACAGGACGTCCGTCCACTTGCGGACGCGGTTGATCGACAGCGCGTACGCCGCAGGGAAGGCCAGCAGCAGCACCAGCAGGGTCGAGGCCACGGACGCGACCGTGGAGTTGATCAGTGCCGGCCAGGGGCTCGCGCCGCCGCCCGCGCCGAAGAACTCGCGGTAGCCGTCCAGGGTCAGGGCCGCCGCGAAGGACGGCGGGTTGGTCGCCGCGTCCTGCTCGGAGTGGAAGGACGTCAGCGCCATCCACGCGATGGGCAGGAAGAACGCGATGCCGAGCAGCCAGGCCAGCAGGCCCAGGCCCGCACCTCTGCCTCGGACACGGCTCACACGCAGGGCGGTCGTGCTCATGCGCCGGACATCTCCTCGCGGAACAGGGACGACACCACGCGCAGGGCGAAGGTCGCGATGACGATCGAGCCGATGACGACCAGGACGCCCGCGGCCGAGGCGAGGCCGTTCTCGTGGGCCTGGTAGAAGCTCTGGTAGACGGTGTAGGGGAGGTTGGCGGTGCCCAGGCCGCCGGACGTGATCGTGAAGACCGCGTCGAAGTTCTGGACGATGTAGATCGAGCCCAGCAGGGCGCCCAGTTCGAGGTAGCGGCGCAGATGCGGGAGCGTCAGGTGGACGAAGATCTGCCAGTCGCTCGCGCCGTCGACCCGGGCCGCCTCGATCTGCTGGTGGTCACGGCTCTGCAGGCCGGCCAGCAGGATGAGCATCATGAACGGCGTCCACTGCCAGACGAGCGACGCTTCGACCGCGAGCAGCGGGGTGTTGGAGATCCAGTCGGGCTGTGGGCCGCCCACATAGTGCAACAACCCGTTGAACAGGCCGTATTCGGGGTTGTAGAGCACATGCTTCCATAGCAGGGCCGCCGCGACCGGTACCACCAGGAAGGGTGCGATCAGCAGTGTCCGTACGATGCCCCGGCCGCGGAACCTCCGGTCCAGCAGCAGTGCCAGCAGGAGGCCCAGCACCAGGCTGGCCAGGACCACCGCCACCGTCAGCAGGACGGTCGTCCACACCGACTGGCGCAGGTCCGCGTCGGTGAGGACCTCGTGGTAGTTGTCGAGGCCCGTGAAGTGCCGGGCGTCGGGATAGAGGGAGTTCCAGTCGAAGAAGGAGATCACCAGCGTGGCCACGAACGGCAGCTGGGTGACCACGATCATGAAGATCAGGGCGGGGAGCAGCGGGGCGCGGGTGGCCCAGGCGCGCAGGCGGGCGGAGGGCCGGCGGACCGGGGTGCGGGTCTCGGGAGCGGCCAGGGGGGCCGTTGTCGTGGCGGTCATCGTCCCTCGTACTCCTCGGAGATCTTCTCGGCGAGCGCCTGCGACTTCTTCAGGGCCGACTCGACGGACTGGCGTCCGGCGATGGCCGCGCTGATCTCCTGGGAGACCTTGGTGCCGAGGTCGGTGAACTCGGGGATGCCGACGAACTGGATGCCGGGCGCGGGCCGCGGCTGCACGCCGGGATCATGGGGCCGGGCCCCCTCGATGGCCTCCTTGGTCATCTCCTGGAAGGCGGCGGCCTCTTTGCGGTAGTCGGCGTTGGCGTATGTCGAGGCCCGCTTGCCGGCCGGGACGTTGGACCAGCCGATCTCGTCGCCGACCAGCTGCTCGTACTCCTTGCCGGACGCCCAGGAGACGAACTTCCAGGCGTCGTCGGAGTTGCGGGAGGCCTGCTGGATGCCCCAGGCCCAGGTGTAGAGCCAGCCGGAGGACTCGGTCTTCTCCACGGGTGCGGGGGCATAGCCGATCTTGCCCTTGACCGGGGAATTCGCCGCCTCCAGGGATCCGGCCGCGGAGGTGGCGTCGTACCACATGGCGACCTTGCCCTGGGTCATGTTGTTCAGGCACTCGGCGAATCCGGACTGGGCGGCGCCGGACTCGCCGTGCTCGCGGACCAGGTCGACATAGAACTTCGTCGCCTTCTCGAAGGCGGGGGAGTCGAGCCGCGCCTTCCAGTTCTTGTCGAACCAGGTGCCGCCGAAGGTGTTCACGACGGTGGTCAGGGGTGCCATCACCTCGCCCCAGCCGGGCAGGCCGCGCAGGCAGATGCCCTTCATGCCCGGTTCGGCGCCGTCCGCCTCGGCCGCGAGGTCCGCCACCTGCTGCCAGGTGGGGTGCGCGGGCATCGTCAGGCCCTTCTTCTCGAACACGTCCTTGCGGTACATCAGGAACGAGGACTCGCCGTAGAAGGGCTGCCCGTAGAGCTTGCCGTCGTCCCCGGTGAGGGACTGGCGCATCGGCTTGAGGATGTCCTGCTCGTCGTAGCCCGGGTCCTTCGCGACGTAGCTGTTCATCTCGTGCAGCCAGCCGTTGCGGGCGTAGATCGGTATCTCGTAGTTGGACAGCGTGGCGACGTCGTACTGGCCGGCCTGGTTGGCGAAGTCCTGGCTGATCTTGTCGCGGACGTCGTTCTCGGGCAGGACGGTGAAGTTGACCTTGATGCCGGTCTCTTTGGTGAAGTGGGCGCGGGTGAGCTTCTGCAGCTCGACCATCTGTGGGTTGTTGACCATCAGGACGTTGATGGCGTCGCCGCCGGATCCGGCCCCGCCCGCCCCGACCCAGCAGCCGGAGAGCAGCGGGGCGRGCAGCGTCCCTGCGGCGGCCGCGGCGAGCGTGGCTCGCGGTGGCCGTCGTCGGCTCTGGGTTCGCATGGATCGCTCCTGGATGTATGGGGAGATAAGGGGCATGGCAGGGCGTGGCTGAGCCCTGTGGGGAACGGGAGACGGTGGTCAGACTCGGATGACCTGTGGGCCGAGCAGTGAGTAGCGGTGGGCCTCGGCGGCCGGCAGCAGCGTGCTCGTCACGATCGTCTCCAGTGCGCCGACCTCGGCGAACCGGCAGAAGCTGACCGCTCCGAACTTGGTGTGCACGCCCGCGAAGACCGTGCGGCGGGCGGCCCGGACCGCCTGGGTCTTGACCTCGCTGACGGCCGGGTCGGGGGTGGTGAGGCCGTGTTCGCGGGAGATGCCGTTGGCGCCGATGTACGCCAGGTCGACGACGAAACCGGCCAGCATCTTCGTCGTCCAGTGGTCGACGGTGGCGAGGGTGCCGGAGCGGACCCGGCCGCCGAGCAGGAGGACGGACACGGTGTCGGTCCCGGCGAGCGCGCCGGCGACCGGCAGGGACGCGGTGACCACGGTCAGCGGCCTGTCCCGGGGGAGTGCCTCGGCGATGAGCTGGGGGGTGAAGCCCTCGTCGACGAAGACGGTCTCGGCGTCGCCGAGCAGTTCGGCGGCCGCGGCCGCGATGCGGCGCTTCTCGGGGACGTGGCTGGTGGCGCGGAAGGCGAGCGTCGTCTCGAAGCCGGCGCTCTCCACCGGGTAGGCGCCGCCATGGGTGCGGCGGAGCAGGCCGTGGTCCTCCAGAACGCGCAGGTCCCGCCGTACGGTCTCCTTGGCCACGCCCAGTTCGGCGGCGAGGGCGCTGACGTCGACGGAGCCGGCACGGCGTGCGGCCAGCACGATCTCGCGCTGGCGTTCTTCCGCGGTTCTGTTCATGGCCGTCACCCGCCTTCCTGCTGTGCTGCCCGTTCGGGCCCTCGGTCAGGCCATGGGGGAAGTTCTACAGCGGGTGTTCCGCGGCGGCCAGGTCTGTTGCGGAAGTGATCCTGCCCGTGTGTGCCCGTTCGGTCCCGGACCTGCGGGGCGTGCGGCGGGGCAGTCGTGGCCGTCCGCGGGTGCGTTGTGGCTGGTCGCGCAGTTCCCCGCGCCCCTGAGGGCGCCGTCCGACCGTATCCGGTCCGTGCCCGGATGCCCGGGCGGGCGGGCCCGTTCTCTGCCCGCACGCCCTCTTGCGGCGACTCTTTCCGGTCAGTACGGCCAGATCGGCGGGTCCGTCACGAAGTGGCCGCCGAGGTAGGCGTGCGCCTCGTTCTCCGGGTCCAGCTCGCCCTGCTCGGCGATGAGCTTCTCGGCCCACGGCTCGGAGTCGTCCTGCGGTTCGTAGCCGAGCGCCCGGGCGGTGGTGAGGTCCCACCACAACCGGGTGTTCGCGGAGGAGCCGTGGACGACGGTGTGGCCGACGTGCTCGGCGGTCAGGGCCGCGTGGAAGAGGCGGGCGCCGTCGGCGGGGCTCATCCACACCGAGAGCATGCGCACGCTGGTCGGCTCGGGGAAGCAGGAGCCGATCCGCACCGAGACCGTCTCCAGGCCGTGCTTGTCCCAGTAGAGCTGCGCGAGGTCCTCGCCGAAGCACTTGGACAGGCCGTAGAAGGTGTCCGGGCGGCGGGGGGTGTCGACCGGGATCAGGGGGTCGTCGCCCTGGGGGCGCGGGGTGTAGCCGACGGCGTGGTTGGAGGAGGCGAAGACGATCCGGCCGACGCCCTCCTCGCGGGCGGCCTCGTACAGGTGGTATGTGCCCTCGATGTTCGCCTTGAGGATCTTCTCGAAGGGGGCTTCCAGGGAGATGCCCGCGAGGTGGATGATCGCGTCGACGTCGCGGACCGCCTCGCGCACGGCGTCCTGGTCGGAGAGGTCGGCGGTGATCGCGTCCGGGGCGCCCTCGATCGGTCGCATGTCGAGCAGGCGCAGCTCGTAGCCGTAGTCCGGGAGCAGGCCCCGCATCAGGGTGCCGAGGCCACCGGCGGCGCCGGTGAGCAGGACGGTGCGGGGAGCGGGCATCCTCGGTCTCCTTGAATCTCCCACCGTGCAGATGAGTGCACGGCATTCATATGCGTGGACACGCTAAGGATCTGGAGTGAGCCCGTCAAGTATGCCCCGAGAGGAGCGAATCCGCTGGTGCGTGGCGGGTTCGTCCGCTTGACCGACGTCGAGGAGGCACTTTAGCGTGGAGGCGTTCAGACTTATAGACGGCAATCATGAATATGGAACCGGGAGAGCTTGTGACGTCAGCCCCTCTCGCCGCTCGGCTCGACATCCCCAGCGGACCGCTGTTCTTCCCGGTCACCGCCTACGGCCCCGACGGCTCCGTGGACCTCGACACCTACCGCACGCACGTGCGCCGCGGGGTCGACGCCGGAGCCGCCGCCGTGTTCGCCTGCTGCGGCACCGGTGAGTTCCACGCGCTCACCCCCGAGGAGTTCGAGGCGTGCGTACGGGTCGCCGTCGAGGCGGCCGAGGGGCGGGTGCCGGTCGTCGCGGGCGCCGGGTACGGCACCGCGCTCGCCGTGCGCTACGCCCGCCTCGCCGAGGCGGCCGGGGCGGACGGGCTGCTCGCCATGCCGCCGTACCTCGTCGTCGCCGGGCAGGAGGGGCTGCTGCGGCACTACCGGGAGATCGCCGCCGCGACCTCCCTGCCCGTGGTCGTCTACCAGCGCGACAACGCCGTCTTCACCCCCGAGACCGTCGTCGGACTCGCCCGCACGGACGGGATCATCGGCCTCAAGGACGGGCTCGGCGACCTCGACCTCATGCAGCGCATCGTCAGCGCCGTACGCTCCGAGGTCCCCGGCGACTTCCTCTACTTCAACGGCCTGCCGACCGCCGAACAGACCCAGCTCGCCTACCGCGCCCTCGGCGTCACGCTCTACTCGTCCGCCGTGTTCTGCTTCGCGCCGGAGATCGCCCTCGCCTTCCACCAGGCGCTCCGCAGCGGCGACGACAGCGTGGTGGAGAAGCTGCTGGACGGCTTCTACCGCCCCTTCGTCGAACTGCGCGCCCAGGGCCGCGGCTACGCCGTCGCCCTCGTCAAGGCCGGCGTACGGCTGCGCGGACTGGACGTGGGGGAGGTACGGCCCCCGCTGCACGAACCGACCGAGGATCATGTCAAGCAGCTCGCCGAAGTGATCGAGCGCGGCTACGCGCTGCTTGAGGAGGCCAAGTGAAGGCGTCGGCATTCGTCTACCCCTGGGACGTCAACGGGGACCCGGAGGCACCCGCGCGGATCGCCGCGCTCGGCGTGGAGCAGGTGACGCTCGCCGCCGCCTACCACTCCACCCGCGCGCTCACGCCCCGCCACCCGCGCCACCGCATCGTCACCGCCGAGCACGCCGCCGTGCTCTACCCGGCGGGCGACCGCTGGGACGGGCGGGAGCTGCGCCCCTACGCGGCCGGTGACTGGGCCCCCGGGGACGCCTTCGGTGAGGCCGCCGCCGCCCTCGCGGACGCCGGCCTGGAGGTGCACACCTGGGTCGTCCTCGCACACAATTCCCGCCTGGGCGCCGAGCACCCGGACACCTCGGTCGTCAACGCCTACGGCGACCACTACCCCTGGGCGCCGTGCATCGCGCAGCCCGCCACGCGTGCGTACCTGACCGACCTGGCGGCGGAGGCGGCCGTACGGCCCGGGGCGCGCGGGACCGAGCTGGAGTCCCTCGGCTGGTACGGCCTGCAGCATCTGCACGCCCACGACAAGACCGGCGGCGTCGGCCTCGGCGACGCCGGGCAGTACCTGATGGCGCTGTGCTTCTGCCCGGCCTGCCGGGAGGGCTACGGACGGTACGGCCTGGACGCGGACGAGCTGGCCGCCGCCGTACGGACCGCGCTGGAGCCGGTGTGGCAGGAGGTGACGCCCTCCGACGGAGGCTGGACGGGCGTCGAGAAGCTCCTCGGTGAGACGCTCGCGAACACCACGCGCGCGTACCGCGACAAAACCGCCCGCACGCTCCAGGAGGAGACCGTGGCGGCGGTCCGGGCGGCCGCGCCCGACGGCTTCCAGGTGCTGCTGCACGCGGACCCGGTGTCGTACCACGTCGGTGCCAACCCGGGGGTCGACCCCGCGCACATCCTGTCCGTCGCGGACGGTGTGGTCGTGCCCTGCGCGGGCGGCACCGGCACCCTGACGCCGTTCGCCCGGCAGGGCAAGGAGGGCGCGGTCATCGCCGCCAACTTCACCGTCGTCTCCGGCATGGGCGGCAGCCCCGGCACGCTCGCCGCCGACGCGGCCGAGGCACGGCGGCTCGGCGCCACCGAACTCCGGTTGTATCACGCCGGGTTGGCGTCCGACGGCGACCTGGAGACGGTCCGCTCCGCTCTCGCCGGGCGCTGAAACAGCGGGGGCCGCCGTCGCCAGCAGGGTCACGCCCAGGGCCACCAGCACCAGCCGGTAGCTCACCAGCTCGACCAGGGCCGCCCCGGCGGCTGGGCGCCACCGAACTGCGGCTGTATCACGCCGGGTTGGCGTCCGACGGCGACCTGGAGACGGTCCGCTCCGCCCTGGCCGGGCGCTGAAACAGCGGCACCGCCGTCAGCAGCAGGGCGACGCCCAGGGCCACCAGCACCAGCCGGTGGCTCGCCAGCTCGACCAGGGCCGCTCCGGTGGCCGGCCCGGCGACGTTCGGGGCGTAGACCAGCGTGTTGGCGGTGGCGGTGACCCGGCCCAGCAACGGGCCCGGCGTCTCGCGCTGCACGGACGTCAGCGTGGCGATCAGCACCGCGGGCAGCCCCGCCCCGATCGCCGCGCTGCACGCCAGCGTCAAAGGGTCGGACGGCACCGCCCGCAGGGCCACCGCGAGAGCCGGCAGGGCGATGCCGAACGCCGCGCAGCGCCCCGCGCCCAGGCGGCGCAGGGCGGTGCCGGAGAGCAGCCCGACCGCGACCGACCCGGCGCCCTGCACGGCGTAC
This sequence comes from Streptomyces swartbergensis, assembly GCF_002148965.1. Lineage (GTDB taxonomy): Bacteria > Actinomycetota > Actinomycetes > Streptomycetales > Streptomycetaceae > Streptomyces > Streptomyces swartbergensis. The sequence continues at coordinate 9,901 of NZ_NGFN01000076.1, forward strand.
AGCACACCGGCGTACGCGGGGGAGCGGCCGAGGTCGTCGACGACGGCGTAGAGCATCGCGCCGTTCAGGCCGGCGCACAGCATGGTGGCGCCGTCGGCCAGGACCAGGGGGCGCAGCACGGGGTGCGCCCACAGGTGGCGGGCGCCCTCGGCGGTCCGCTCCCGGGGGCTGCCGGTGGGCGGCGCCGGCTTCCCCTCCCGTACCCGCAGCACCGCGTACAGGCCCGTGGCCAGGACGAACGTCGCCGCGTCCAGGAGGGCGACGCTCGCGCCGCCGTACGCCGTGTACAGGCCGGCGCCCGCCAGGGGGGCCAGGAGTTTCATGCCCTCGTCGGCCGTCATGCGCAGACCGTTGACGTCGCCGAGCAGGGCCGGATCGACGGCGGTCGCCACCAGCGCCGACTCGGCCGCGTCGTGGACGACGCCCGCCGCGCCGTATACGAACTAGCACCGCGTACAGCAGCCACAGGTCGCCCGGGGCGTCGACGCCCACGAGGGCGAGCACCAGGGCGCCCAGCAGCAGGTTCACGCCGATCAGCAGCGGTTTGCGGCGGACCCGGTCGGCGAGGGTGCCCAGCAGGGGTCCGGCCAGGGTCGGCAGCCACAGGGCGAGCACGCACAGCGCGGCCAGGCCGTCCGAGCCGGTGAGGTCCTTGACCCACACCCCGGACGCCGGCCACAGCGCCGAGGTGCCGAAGCCGGAGACCACCACGCCGGAGAGGCAGAGCCCGGCGTCGCGGTCGCGCAGGACACGCACCACGGGCCAGGTCGTTCTGTTCGTCATGCCTGGTCATCGTGGCTCTGAGGCCCGTGAGCGGGGATCGGGAAGGTGCCGTGGAAAACGGGCGGCCGGGCGATGAGTTCCGCGGTCGCCGTCGGTCTACCTCCCAGGAACCACACCAGGAGGAACAGCGGATGACCGACACCACCCCGACCCTCGACCTGGGGCCCCAGACGGCGGTTCTGGCCCGCCTGGCCGAAGGCGTCACCGACGAGCAACTGGCGGACCCGACGCCCTGCCCGGAGTACGCGGTGCGCAACCTGCTGGGCCACCTGGTCGGGCTGACCGTCGCCTTCCGTGACGCCGGCCGCAAGGACCTCGGTGTCACGACCGACACCAGCCCGGACTCCGCGCTCCCGGACATCGGGCCCGGCTGGCGCGAGGAGCTGCCCAAGGTCCTCGCCGAACTGGCCGAGGCCTGGCGGGACCCGGCAGCCTGGACCGGCATGACCCGGGCCGGGGGCGTCGACCTGCCCGGCGAGATCGCGGGGCTCGTCGCCACCGACGAGCTGGTGATCCACGGCTGGGACCTGGCCCGCGCGACCGGCCAGGCGTACACCCCCGACCCGGCCGCGCTCCGGACCTGCCACGACTTCCTCGCCGCGTCGGTCGACGACCCCGACCGGGGCCAGATCTTCGGCCCCGTCGTCCCCGTCGAGGCGGACGCGCCCCTGCTGGACCGTGCGGTGGCCCTGAGCGGGCGGGATCCGGGGTGGAAGCCCAGGTCGTAGAAAGCGATTGCTACTTCCTTCGTCAGAAGCATTGACGAAACAAACGCGCCCTCTTAACGTCATCGCGTCGTACTTCGTACGTCATATATGAGACGCGATACGCGAGATCCGATACGCGATCCCCCGGGGGACGCGAGATCCGAGAGGCGCGCATGACCTCTGTGCCCACGCCGATTCCCTCCCGCACGCAGTACGTGCTGGAGGGGATCAAACACCGCATCCTCACCGGGCAGTTGACGCCGGGCCAGGCGCTGGTCGAGACCGAGCTCGCCGCGCAGTTCGGGGTGTCGAAGACCCCGGTGCGCGAGGCGCTCAAGACCCTCGCCGGGACCGGGCTGGTCGTGATGAGCCAGTACAAGGGCGTCACGGTGCGCATGGTGGACGCGGACATGGCGCGCGAGGTCTACGACGTGCGGCTGCTGCTGGAACCCGAGGCGCTGCGGCGCGCCGTGCGGCGCGGTGCCTCCCTGGACGTCGCCCGGGAGGCGCTGACCAGGGCCGACGCCGCCACCGACACCGCCGAACGCTCCCTCGCCAACCGGGAGTTCCACCGCGCCCTGTACCTGCCCTGCGGGAACCCGCTGCTCGGCCGGATGCTCGACGAGGTCCGCGACCAGGCCGCCCTCGTCTCCGCCGTCGCGTGGGCCGCATCACCCTCCTGGGACCGGGAGGCCGGCGAGCACCGCGAGATCCTCCGGCTCGCCCTCGACGGCGACGCCGACGGCGCGGCACGCGCCCTCCACTCCCACATCGCGTCCTTCGTGCAGCGTGCTTTCCCCCAGGCAGAACTGGAACAGGAAGGTCAGGAATGAGCAGCGTGGCGTTCGAGACCCAGCGGGCGGCCCTGGCCGACGTGGTGGCCATCCCGGTGACGCCGTTCGCCGAGGACGGCTCCGTCGCGCAGGACACCTACCGGGCCCTGCTGCGCCGCCTGCTCGACGGCGGCATCACGACCCTCACCCCGAACGGCAACACCGGCGAGTTCTACGCCCTGACCCCCGAAGAGCGCCGGCTCGTCACGGAGTTGACGATCGACGAGGCCGGGGAGCGGGCCGTCGTCCTGGTCGGCGTCGGGCACGACATCCCGACCGCCGTCGCCTCCGCCCGGCACGCCCGTGACCTCGGCGCCCAGATGGTGATGGTCCACCAGCCCGTCCACCCCTACGTCTCCCAGGACGGCTGGGTCGACTACCACCGCGCCGTCGCCGAGGCCGTGCCCGAGCTGGGCGTCGTCCCCTACATCCGCAACGCGCAGCTCACCGGCGCCCGCCTCGCCGAACTCGCCGACGCCTGCCCGAACGTCATCGGCGTGAAGTACGCCGTCCCGGACGCCGCCAGGTTCGCCGCCTTCGCCCGGGACGCCGGGCTGGAGCGGTTCGTGTGGGTGGCCGGCCTCGCCGAGCCCTACGCGCCCTCCTACTTCTCCGCGGGCGCCACCGGCTTCACCTCCGGGCTCGTCAACGTCGCCCCGGCCGTCTCCCTCAACATGATCGAGGCGCTGCGCTCCGGCGACTACCCGGCCGCCATGAAGGTCTGGGAGCAGATCCGCCGCTTCGAGGAACTGCGCGCCGCCAACGGCTCCGCCAACAACGTCACCGTCGTCAAGGAGGCCCTCGCCTCCCTCGGGCTGTGCCGCCGCGAGGTCCGCCCGCCGAGCCGGACGCTGCCCGAGAGCGAGCGCGCCGAGGTCGCCGCGATCGCCGCGGGGTGGTCGATATGACCGGCAGACTGCGTCCCGAGGACCTCAGGAGCCACCAGTGGTACGGCGCCGAGGGCCAGCTGCGCACCTGGTCGCACAACGCCCGGATGCGCCAGCTCGGTTACGAGGCGGAGGAGTACCAGGGCCGCCCGGTGATCGCCGTCCTGAACACCTGGTCCGACATCAACCCCTGCCACGTCCATCTGCGCGAGCGCGCCGAGGCGGTCAAGCGGGGGGTGTGGCAGGCCGGCGGCTTCCCGCTGGAGTTCCCGGTCGCCACGCTCTCCGAGACGTACCAGAAGCCGACCCCGATGCTCTACCGCAACCTGCTCGCGATGGAGACGGAGGAGCTGCTGCGGTCGTACCCGATCGACGCCGCGGTGCTGCTCGGCGGCTGCGACAAGTCGACGCCCGCGCTGCTCATGGGGGCGGCCTCGGCCGACGTACCGGCCCTCTTCGTGCCCGCGGGGCCGATGCTGCCGGGCCACTGGCGCGGTGAGACGCTCGGGTCCGGCACCGACATGTGGAAGTACTGGGACGAGCACCGCGCGGGCAATCTGACCGACTGCGAACTGCGGGAGCTGCAGGGCGGGTTGGCGCGTTCACCCGGCCACTGCATGACCATGGGGACCGCGTCGACGATGACCGCGGCGGCGGAAGCCCTCGGCATGACGCTGCCGGGTGCCTCCTCGATCCCGGCCGTCGACTCCGGGCACGAGCGGATGGCCGCCGCCTCCGGGCGCCGTGCCGTGGAGCTCGCCTGGACCGCGCTCAAGCCGTCCCGGATCCTCACCCGCGATGCCTTCGAGGACGCCGTCACCACGGTGCTCGGGCTCGGCGGCTCCACCAACGCCGTCATCCACCTGATCGCGATGGCCGGACGCTGCCGGGTCGAGCTCACCCTCGACGACTTCGACCGCATCGCCCGCACCGTACCGGTGCTCGCCAACGTCCGGCCCGGCGGACAGACGTACCTCATGGAGGACTTCTACTTCGCCGGTGGTCTGCCCGCCTTCCTCTCGCGGATCACCGACCTGCTGCACCTGGACCGGCCCACCGTCAACGGCACCCTGGGAGAGCAGATCGAGGGCGCCGTCGTCCACAACGACGATGTCATCCGCCCCCGTGAGAACCCGGTCGCCGACGAGGGCGGGGTCGCCGTGCTGCGCGGCAACCTCTGCCCCGACGGCGCCGTCATCAAGCACATCGCCGCCGAGCGCCACCTGCTCAAGCACACCGGTCCCGCGGTCGTCTTCGACGACTACAGGACCATGCAGCGCACGATCAACGACCCCGAGCTGAACATCACCGCCGACAGCGTGCTGGTGCTGCGCAACGCCGGACCCAAGGGCGGCCCGGGCATGCCCGAGTACGGCATGCTGCCGATCCCCGACCGCCTGTTGAAGCAGGGCGTACGGGACATGGTCCGGATCTCCGACGCCCGGATGAGCGGCACGAGCTACGGCGCGTGCGCACTGCACATCGCGCCCGAGTCGTACGTCGGCGGGCCGCTGGCCCTGGTCCGCAGCGGTGATCCGATCACCCTGGACGTCGAGGCCAGGATCCTCCAACTCAACGTTGACGACGAGGAGTTGGAGCGCAGGAGGGCGGATTGGACGCCGCCGCCCGCCCGGTACGAGCGCGGCTACGGCGCGCTCTACAACGAGCAGATCACGCAGGCCGACACCGGCTGCGACTTCGAGTTCCTCGCCCGTCCGGGCCGGGCCGCCGACCCGTACGCGAGCTGAACGACCGCACCACCCACGCACCTCAGCACGACCCGGCACGACCCTGCACAGGAAGAAAGCGCTTCCCGCGCACGCACGACGTACCACGACGTACTGAGATCGGAGAACAGTCATGGCCCAAGCCGCAGCCGTGGCGAAACCGCCCGCGCCACCCCGGCGGCGCCGTGGCTCCGCCACCCCGCGCAGGCTCCCCTACCTGCTGATCGCACCGGCCGCCCTGCTCATGCTGGGCTTCATCGCCTACCCGGTCATCAGTGTCTTCTACTACAGCCTGCAGAACTACAACCCCACCAAGCCGTGGCGGAACGGATACGCGGGCTTCGACAACTTCGTCCACGCCTTCACCGAGGACCCGGTCTTCTGGGACACCCTCGTCTTCAGCGCCAAGTGGGTCTTCGTCGAGGTCGGCCTCCAGCTGCTGTTCGGTCTCGCGCTGGCCCTCATCGTCAACCAGACCTTCGTGGGCCGGGGCCTGGGACGCGCGATGGTCTTCTCCCCGTGGGCCGTCTCCGGCGTGCTCACCTCCGCGATCTGGGTGTTGCTCTACAACTCCCAGACGGGCATCACCCGTTACCTCGCGGACATCGGCATCGGCTCCTACGGCACGAGCTGGCTGTCGGACACCTCCACCGTGTTCCCGGCGGCGATCGTCGCCGACCTCTGGCGCGGCGTGCCCTTCTTCGCGATCCTCATCCTCGCCGACCTCCAGTCCGTCTCGAAGGACCTCTACGAGGCCGCCGAGGTCGACGGGGCCAGCCGGATCAAGCAGTTCTGGCACATCACGCTGCCCCATCTGAAGGACGCCATCATCCTGTCCACGCTGCTGCGCGCGGTCTGGGAGTTCAACAACGTCGACCTGCTCTACACGCTGACCGGCGGCGGCCCGGCGGGTGAGACGACCACGCTGCCGCTGTACATCGCCAACACATCCGTCGACGCCCACAACTTCGGCTACGCGTCGGCCCTGACCACGGTGGCGTTCGTGATCCTGCTCTTCTGCTCGATGGTCTATCTGCGGCTGAGCAAGTTCGGAGGCGAGAGCAAGTGAGCGTCAAGGAAGCCACCAAGGCGGCGCCCGCCCCGGCGCCCACGGCCCCCGAACCGCCGCGCCCCGCCAAGGGGAAGCGCGCCTGGGACGAGGCACCCCGCTGGCAGATCTACCTGCCCCTGGGGATCTACCTGGTCTTCACCCTCATCCCCTTCTACTGGATCCTGCTGTTCGCCCTGCGCCCGGCCGGCTCCACCTCGCTGGTGCCCTGGCCGATCACCTTCGACCACTTCGAGAAGGTGTGGACCGAGCGCAGCTTCGGCACCTACTTCACCAACAGCGTGCTCGTCGGCGTCGCCACCCTGGTCATGACGACCCTCGTCGCCCTGGCCGGCGGCTACGCCCTCGCCCGGTTCGACTTCAAGATCAAGCGGGCGTTCATGCTGGCCCTGCTGTGCTCCCAGTTCGTGCCGGGCGCGCTGCTGCTGGTCCCGCTGTTCGAGATCTTCGCCGAACTCCAGATGATCAACAGCCTCGGCAGTGTCATCCTCGCCGAGACGGTCTTCCAGCTGCCGCTGTCGATGATCCTGATCAGCAACTTCATCAAGAACGTGCCGTACTCCCTGGAGGAGGCGGCCTGGGTGGACGGCTGCAACCGCATGACGGCCTTCCGGATCGTCGTGCTGCCGCTGCTGCGGCCGGGCCTGATCGCCGTCGGCTCCTTCGCCTTCGTGCACTCCTGGAACCACTTCCTGTTCGCCCTGATGTTCCTCAACAACCAGGACAAGCAGACCATCCCGGTCGGCCTGAACACCCTGATGAGCGCGGACAGCGTCGACCTGGGCGCCCTCGCCGCGGGCGGCATCATCGCGGCCGTGCCGGTCGTGCTCGTGTTCGCCTTCATCCAGAAGTGGCTGATCACCGGGTTCAGCGCGGGGGCGGTGAAGGGATGAGACTGCGCCAACTCGCCGTAGCGGCGGGGCTGGTGGGCGTGCTCTGCGTCCCCGCCCACGCGGAGGACCGTGACATCAGCCGCGACACCCTGCCCGCGAACGACGGCTGGGCCTCCGAGGGGGCGGGCACCACCGGAGGGGCCGCGGCCGACGACGCCCATGTCTTCACCGTGACCGACCGGGCCCAGCTGGTCCGCGCTCTCGACGGCGGCAGCGACACCCCGAAGATCATCCAGATCGCCGGGACGATCGAGGCCAACACCGACGACGACGGCGACCATCTGGACTGCTCCGACTACGCCACCGGCGGCTACAGCCTGAAGAAGTACCTCGCCGCCTACGACCCCCGCACCTGGGGCGCCGCCAAGCCCAGCGGCCTGCAGGAGGAGGCCCGTCAGGCCTCCGCCGCCCGGCAGGCCGAGCGGGTCGTGCTGCCCGTCGGCTCCAACACCACGATCGTCGGGCTCGGCGACTCGGCCGTGCTGAAGGGCGCGAGCCTCCAGGTGCGGAACGCGGACAACGTGATCATCCGCAACCTCGACATCCGCGACGCCTACGACTGCTTCCCCGTCTGGCAGCCCAACACCGGCGGTCTCGGCGACTGGAAGACGGCGTACGACACGATCTGGCTGGCCGGCGCCACCCATGTGTGGGTCGACCATGTGACGTTGAGCGACAAGGGCCACCCGGACGCCGAGGAGCCCACCTACTTCGCCCGCAACTACCTGCGCCACGACGGGCTGTTGGACATCACGAACGGCTCGGACCTGGTGACCGTCTCCTGGAGCCGGTTCGCGGACCACGACAAGGCGATGCTCATCGGCAACGGCGACACCGCCACCGGCGACCGCGGGAAGCTCCGGGTCACCCTCCACCACAACGAGTTCGAGTCGGTCGTCCAGCGCGCCCCGCGCGTCCGCTTCGGCCAGGTGCACCTCTACAACAACCGCTACGAGATCACCGAAGACGATTACCGCTACTCCCTCGGCGTCTCCACCGAGTCGAGGATCCACGCGGAGAACAACGCCTTCCACGCCCCCGGCCATGTGGAGGTCGCCGACCTGGTCAAGAGCTGGAACGGCAGCGCCCTGCACCAGAGCGGCACGCTCTTCAACGGCTTTCCGGTCGACCTGCTCGCGATCTACAACGCCTACAACTCGGGCAGTGAGCGCGACCTGACCGGCGACGTCGGCTGGACGCCCGCCCTGCACGGGCGGATCGACAGCGCCGCCGCGGCCGACCGGGCGGTGGCCCGCGGCGCGGGTGCGGGGAGGATCCCATGACCGGTCGCATGATCGACTCCATGACCACACCTCTGCCCGTCGTCCTCGCCGGCGCCCGGGGCCACGGCCGCTGGCACGTCGAGAACATCCGCCGCCTCCAGAAGAAGGGCCTCGTCCGGCTGGCCGGCGTCTGCGAACTGACGCCGCTGACCGATCAGGAGCTCGACGGCCTGGGCACGCCCGAGCAGTCCGCCGACTTCGGTGCCCTGCTGGACTCCACCGGCGCCCGGATCGCCGTGATCTGCACCCCGATCCCCACCCACACCGACCTCGCGCTCACAGCGGCCGAGCGGGGAGTGCACCTCCTGCTGGAGAAGCCGCCCGCCCCCTCGTACGCGGAGTTCCGCCGCATGGCCGACGGCGTCGCGGCGGCCGGGATCGTCTGCCAGATCGGCTTCCAGTCGCTGGGCTCGCACGCCGTGCCCGCCATCCGCGAGCTGGTCGCCGAGGGCGCGATCGGGCAGTTGGTCGGGCTCGGCGGGGCCGGTGCCTGGGTGCGGGGCGAGGACTACTTCCGGCGGGCGCCCTGGGCGGGCAAGCGGCGGCTCAACGGTGTCGACGTGATCGACGGGGCGCTGACCAACCCGCTCGCCCACGCCGTCGCCACCGCCCTCGCCCTCGGCGGCAGCACCCGCGCCGAGGACGTCACCGGCATCGCGACCGAACTGCTGCGCGCCAACGCCATCGAGTCCGACGACACCTCCTGCGTCCGGATCGGCACCGCCCAGGGCCACCAGGTCACCGTGGCCGCGACCCTGTGCGCCGAGCGGGCGGACGAGCCCTACGTCCTGGTGCACGGCAGCACCGGCCGGATCACCTTCTGGTACAAGCAGGACCGCGTGCTGCTTCAGCGCGCGGGCCACGGCCCGGAGGAGTTCGAGCACGGCCGCACCGACCTGCTGGAGAACCTCGTCGCGCACCTCACCACCGGCGCGGACCTGCTGGTCCCGCCGGAGGAGACCGGCGCCTTCATGAAGGTCGTGGAGGCCATCCGCACGGCCCCCGACCCGGCGCCGCTGCCGGACACCGCCTGGCACCGCGTCCCCGGCGAGAACCGCCGGGTGGTGCCCGGCATCGACGGGCTCGTCGCGGCCGCCGCCGACACCCTCTCCCTCTACTCCGAGCTCGGCGCCCCCTGGGCACTGAACGCGGAGCACCTGTCGAAAGAGGTGAGCACCAGATGACCAGCAGCAACGACACCGCGGTGCTGCGTGTCGCGGGACGGCCGGTCGGCCGGTACGTCACACGCCCCGAGCTGCCGGCCCGGCTCTCCCCGCGCCCGTACCTGCACCCCGTCACCACCCTGGCCGGCACGGCGGTCACCGAACTGGCCCCCGCCGACCACGCACACCACCTCGGCGTCGGTGTCGCCGTTCCCGACGTCGAGGGGTTCAACTTCTGGGGCGGGCGCACCTACGTCCGCGACCAGGGCCCGACCGAGCTGGACAACCACGGCTCCCAGCGGCACGTCGCGTTCCAGCTGCGCGACCCGGACGGCTTCGTGGAAGAGCTGCGCTGGGTGGCGGCGGGTGATGAGCTGCTGCGCGAGCGCCGCACGGTCGCGGCCACCGAACTCACCGACCAGGCCTGGGCGCTGGACCTCACCTTCTCCCTCACCAACGTCACCAAGGACCCGCTGTCGATCGGCAGCCCCGCGACCAACGGGCGGCCGGGCGCGGCCTACGGCGGTTTCTTCTGGCGGGCCCGCAAGGAGTCCGTCGCGCCGGAGGTCTTCTCGGCCGGGGCCGAGGGCGAGGAGCAGGTCCACGGCCGCCCCGCCGACTGGCTCGCCCTCAGGGGCGGCACCTGGACGCTGGTCTTCGCCGGCGCCACCGAACAGACCCGCCGCGACCCGTGGTTCGTGCGCACCGAGGAGTACCCGGGCGTCGGCTCCTCCCTGGCGTACGGCGGGCGGCTGCCGGTCCCGCCGGGCGAGACCGTCGTCCGCCGCGTGGTGACCGTCGTCGCCGACGGCCGCCTCGACCGGGACGCCGCGGCGGCCCTCGTCCGCAAGGCGGTGAGCCCGTGACCACCGAGACCTACCGCAACCCGGTCCTCGACGCCGACTGGTCCGACCCGGACGTCGTCCGCGTCGGCGACGACTTCTACCTGACGGCCTCCAGCTTCGGCCGCGCCCCCGGACTGCCCTTACTCCACTCCCGCGACCTGGTGAACTGGACACTGGTCGGTCACGCGCTGGAACGTCTGGAACCGGCGGAGGAGTTCGCCAGGCCCCGCCACGACTGCGGCGTCTGGGCCCCGTCCCTCAGGTACCACGACGAACGCTTCTGGATCTTCTGGGGCGACCCCGACCAGGGCATCTTCCAGGTCAACGCCCCCGAGATCAGAGGCCCCTGGACCCGCCCGCACCTGCTGAAGGCCGGCAAGGGCCTGATCGACCCGTGCCCCCTGTGGGACGAGGAGACCGGCGAGGCCTATCTGGTCCACGCCTGGGCGAAGTCCCGCTCGGGCATCAAGAACCGCCTCACCGGGCACCGCATGCGCCCCGACGGCACCGAACTCCTCGACGAGGGCAAGGTGATCGTCGACGCCGACCGCATACCCGGCTGGTTCACCCTCGAAGGACCCAAGCTCTACCGGCACGACGGCTGGTTCTGGATCCTCGCCCCCGCCGGGGGAGTCGAGACCGGCTGGCAGGGCGCCTTCCGCTCGCGCGGCTTCTTCGGGCCGTACGAGGAGCGGATCGTCCTGGAGCAGAAGGACACCGACGTCAACGGCCCCCACCAGGGCGGCTGGGTGCGCACCGCGTCCGGTGAGGACTGGTTCCTGCACTTCCAGCAGCGCGGCGCCTACGGCCGGGTCGTGCACCTCCAGCCGATGCGCTGGGGTGCGGACGGCTGGCCGGTGCTCGGGGACGACGGCGCCCCCGTCGCCGTACACAGGAAGCCCGACCTGCCGCCGCAGACGCCCGCCGCGCCCGCCACCGACGACGACTTCCCCGGCGGACGGTACGGCCGCCAGTGGCAGTGGACCGCCAACCCGGGCGACGGCTGGGCCACCCAGCACTCCGGGGACGGGCTCCGGCTGACCTGCGTCCGCTCGGCCGACGCGCACGATCTGCGCAAGCTGCCGAACGTGCTCACCCAGCGGCTGCCCGGCACGCCCTGCACGGTCGAGGTGGAGGTGCGGCTCGACAGTGATGAGCCCGGGGCCCGGGCCGGACTCGCGGTCCTCGGGGACGCGTTCGGCTGGATCGGGCTCCAGCGGGGCGCCGACGGGACCGCGCACCTCGTCCACCGGTTCGCCGAGGCGGTCGCGGACGCCGAGCGCGACGCCGCCCACCCGCGGCTCGCGCTGGGGGACCGGGCCCGGCTGCGCATCGAGATCGGCGCGGGCGCCCGCTGCCGCTTTTCGGCCGACGTCGGCGACGGCTTCCGGCCGTCGGGCCCGGTCTTCACCGCCACCCCGTGGCGCTGGGTCGGCGCCCTGCTCGGCCTCGTCGCCCTCGCGCCCGCCGGTCAGGGACACGCCGGCGCGGCCACCTTCACCCAGTTCCGGATCAGCGCCTCGTCACACACCTGAAGTCGTACGCCTGTTGGGAGCCGCAATGACGCACCTCCATAGCAAGCGCTTTTCGAGACCGGGGCACGGCAAGGTCGTGGCCGCCGTGCTCGGCCTTGTCGCCGCGCTGAGCCTCGGCACCCTCGGGGACGCACAGGCAGCCCCGCCATCCCGGGCCGTGCCCGCCGCGGACCGCTGGACCGACCGGCCGCACGGCTTCGCCTCCCTCGCCGGCGGCACCACCGGCGGCGCGGGCGGCAAGGTCGTCACCGTCACCGACCAGGCCGCGCTCGCCAAGTACGCGGCGGCCGAGGAGCCGTACGTCATCCGCGTCAAGGGCTCCCTGACCATGGACCCCTTCGGCACGGAGATACCCGTCGCCTCCGACAAGACCATCATCGGCGTGAGCGACACCGCCGAGATCGTGCACGGCGGCTTCACCCTCGACCCCGGCACGCACAACGTGATCATCCGCAACCTCGCCATCCGCGACACGGCCATCGAGGGCAACTGGGACTGCAAGGACACCGACTACGACGGCATCCGCCTCGACACCGCCCACCATGTGTGGATCGACCACATCCGCTTCTCGCGGATCTGCGACGGCCAGCTCGACATCCGCAAGGACAGCGAGTACGTGACCGTCTCCTACAACCAGTTCACGGACAACAACAAGACCTTCGGCATCGGCTGGACCCCGAACGTCAAGACCCAGATCACCGTCGACCACAACTGGTTCCGCGCCACCAAGCAGCGCAACCCGTCCGCAGACAACGTGGCCTACGCCCACCTCTACAACAACTACCTGTCCTCGCAGCTCTCCGACGGCGACCCCGTGTGGACGTACGGCAACTGGTCGCGCGGCCGGACGAAGATGGTCATCGAGAACAGCTTCTACGACGGCGTCCAGCACCCCTACCAGGCCGACGCCACCGCCGAGCTGGTGCAGCGCGGGTCGATCCTGCGGAACACCACGGGCCGGCACGACGCGTGGGGCACGGCGTTCGACCCGCGCGCGTTCTATGACTACCGGCTCGACCCGGCCGCGGCCGTGCCCGCGCTGGTGAAGCGGTTCTCCGGTCCGCAGAAGCGGATCGGCGGGCCTGTCACGCTGCATGTCCCGGGCGACTACCCGACCGTGCAGTCCGCCGTGGACGCCGTGCCCGACGGCAACGACACCCCGCTCACGATCGCCGTCGCGCCCGGCACGTACCGCGAGAAGGTGTTCATCCCCGCGAGCAAGCCGCACCTCGTGCTGCAAGGGACCGGGCGGGACCGGTCCGACACCGTCATCGTCTTCGACACGCCCGCCGAGTACGGGGGTTCGACGGGGAGCGCCACCGTCCGGATCGCCGCGAACGACGTCACCGCACGCAACCTCACCTTTAGCAACGACTTCGACGAGGCCGCGCACGAGCTGAAGGGCGAGCAGGCCCTGGCGATGAAGACCACCGGCGACCGGATCGTCTTCGAGGACACCGCGTTCCTGGGCAACCAGGACACGCTGATGACCGACAGCCCCAAGCTGACCACCGTCAGCCGGGTCTACGTCCGCGACTCCTCCATCGAGGGCGACGTCGACTTCGTCTACGGCCGGGCCACGACGGTGATCGAACGGTCGGTGATCCGGGCGCTGAGCCGGGGCTCGGACACGAACAACGGCTACATCACCGCCGCTTCGACGTGGACGGGCAATCCGTACGGGTTCCTGATCACCAAGTCGAGGATCGTGAGCGACGCGCCCGCCGGGAGCTTCCACCTGGGGCGGCCCTGGCACCCCGGCGGTGAGCCCGCGGCCGTCGCCCAGGTGCTGATACGGGACACCGAGCTGCCGGCCGCGATCAAGTCCTCGCCGTGGACCGACATGGGCGGGTTCTCGTGGAAGGACGCACGGTTCGCCGAGTACCGCAACCACGGCCCGGGCGCGATGGTCACCGCCGACCGTCCGCAGCTCAGCCCCGAGGAAGCGCGGTCCCACACCGTCGCCGCCTACCTCAAGGGCACGGACGACTGGGCACCCCACGCCCGCCACTGACCCCCCACACCTTCAAGTTCCGCTGGATCCAGAAGAAGAGAGCCGACCAATGAAGATCAGCAATCGCAGAAGCAGGCGCGCCGCCACGGCCGTCGCCCTGGGGGCCGTACTCGCGCTGACCGTCACCGCCTGCGGCGACGACGGCAGCGGGGCGGGCGGTGACAAGGGCGCCGAGGGAAGCGGCAAGGGCGAGATCGTCTTCTGGGACAACAACGGCGGTGTCCGCACCGAGGCCTGGAAGGAGATCATCGCCGACTTCGAGAAGGCGAACCCCGACATCAAGGTCGAGTACGTCGGGATCGCCTCCACCGAGTACCAGTCCAAGGTCGACACCGCCCTCCAGGGCGGCGGTCTGCCGGACGTCGGTGGTGTCGGCGCGGCGATGCTCGCGGGGTTCGCCGCGCAGGGCGCGCTGGAACCGCTGGACGGGCGGCTCGCCAAGTCCTCGCTCAACGGCAAGCTCAACAAGGACATGGTCGAGTCGATGAAGGCCGCCGGCGGCGGTGACGACAAGCTGTACTCGATTCCGACCTCCGCCAACAACGGCGTCCTGTACTACCGCACCGACCTGTTCAAGAAGGCCGGGCTTCAGGAGCCGACGACGTGGGACCGGTTCTACCAGGCCGCGAACAAGCTCACGAACAAGGGCAAGAACGAGTTCGGCTACACCATCCGTGGCGGCGCGGGTTCCATCGCCCAGGCGCTGGACGCGATGTACGGGCAGTCCGGAATCACCTCGTTCTGGGACTCCAGCGGTGAGAAGACCACGGTCAACGACCCCAAGAACGTGGCGGCGCTGGAGAAGTACGCGGCGCTGTACAAGAAGGTCACCCCTGCCGCCGACCTCAACAACGACTTCACCAAGATGGTCGCGCAGTGGGACTCCGGCACGATCGGGATGCTGAACCACAACCTCGGGTCGTACCAGGACCATGTGAAGGCGCTCGGCGTCGACAAGTTCCGGGGCATTCCGCAGCCGACCGGGCCCGGCGGGAAGCGGGTTCAGGTCTCCAACCCGGTGGACGGGCTGGGGCTGTTCAAGAGCGGCAAGAACAAGGAAGCGGCCTGGAAGTTCATCGAGTTCGCCACGTCGAAGGCGGAGAACTCGAAGTTCAACGAGTCGGCGGGGCAGGTGCCGTCGAACACGGACGCGGCGAAGGACGCGTGGATTTCGAAGGCGGAGCCTACGAAGCTGGCCGCTGACGCGTTGTCGGACGGGTCGACGACGATTGTGCAGCTGCCGTACTACCTGCCGGACTGGAACACGATTTCCAAGGCCGACAATGAGCCCAACTTCCAGAAGGTGCTGCTCGGGAAGATGAGTGCGAAGGAGTTCTTGGACACGTTGGCCGAGCAGCTGAATGCGGCTCAGGAGGAGTGGGACCAGCAGAAGGGTTGATTCTTGCTGGGTTTCGCCGTGGGACGGCCCGTGGTTTGCAGGTGCGGGCCGCCCCTGGCTGGGCGCGTAGTTCCCCGCGCCCCCAAGAATGCACCTCCCCGTCTGCCTTTTGGAAAGGACCCGTGAGTTGTCTCTGAGTCGAAGACAAGTCGCCGGCGCAGCTGTCGCCGCCGTGCCTCTCGCCCTCTCTGTCACAGGTGCCGCGCAAGCTGGCGGTCACCGTAATCGCACCCTCTACATCGCCGGTGATTCCACCGCCGCCCAGAAATACGCGAACGCCGCGCCCGAGACAGGGTGGGGTATGGCGCTTCCGTTCTTTCTCGGCAAGAACAGGCCGGTCGCCAATCACGCTGTGAACGGGCGGAGTTCGAAGAGTTTCGTCGACGAAGGGCGGCTGGAGGTTATTCTCTCCGCGATCCGGCCCGGCGATTTCCTCCTCATCCAGTTCGGTCACAACGACCAGAAGGTGGAGGACCCCACTCGCTACACCGAGCCCTGGACGACGTACCAGGAGTATCTGCGGATGTACGTCGAGGGGGCCCGGGCCCGTGGGGCGCGGCCCGTGTTCGCCACGTCCGTCGAGCGGCGGAGATTCGACGCCGGCGGGAAGGCCGTGACGACGCACGGTGAGTACCCGGCGGCCATGCGGGCGCTCGCCGCCGAGGAGCGGGTGGCGTTGCTCGACATCCAGGCGCTGTCGCTCGCCCTGTGGCAGGAACTGGGGGTCGAGGAGACGAAGAAGTACTTCAACTGGACCGCCACCGAGCAGGACAACACGCACTTCAATCCGCCGGGCGCGATCGCCGTGGCCCGGCTCGTGGCGCGGGAGCTGCTCCGGGCGCGGGTGCTCGGGCCGCGCGATGTGCGCCGGCTGGACGAGCGGATTCCCGAGTCCTGGATCACCTGGCCGGAGGCCGCCGCGTAACACCCCCCGACCCAGAAGGAAGAGAGCCGCACCATGAACGTTCTGAAGTGTCATGATCATGCCAGAGCAGTGAAGGTCGCCGCGGTGGTCGGGTGTGCCGCGCTCGTACTGTCCCTGAGCGGTACCGCCGCGCAGGCCGGGCCCCGGGACGTGGCCCGCCAGACGCTCGGGGCCAATGACGGGTGGGGGGCGTACGGCACCGGTACCACGGGTGGTGCCGCGGCCGATGCCGCGCACGTCCACACCGTCTCCACCTGGGAGCAGTTCAAGGCCGCCCTGAAGGAGGGCGGATCCGCACCGAAGATCATCAAGGTCAAGGGGATGATCGACGCCGTCTCCCAGGGCTGTGAGGCGTTCGAGGCCGAGGGGTACGACTTCCAGAAGTACCTCGCCGCCTACGACCCCGCCGTCTGGGGGCACGACAAGCCGGTCAGCGGTGAGCAGGAGGAACTGCGGGCCGCGTCCGCCGCCGCCCAGGACAAGACCATCAAGGCCAGTGTGCCCGCCAACACCACCATCATCGGCGTGGGCAAGGACTCCGGGATCCTCGGCGGCAGTCTTCAGATCAAGGGCGTCGACAACGTCATCGTCCGGAACCTCACCATCGAGGCCCCGGTCGACTGCTTCCCGCAGTGGGACCCGACCGACGACAACAAGACCGGTGCCTGGAACAGCGAGTACGACGGGGTGGTGGTCTACGGCTCCACGCATGTGTGGGTCGACCACAACACCCTGACCGACGGCCGCTACCCCGACAGCTCCCTGCCCTCCTACTTCGGCAAGACCTACCAGCAGCACGACGGGCTGCTCGACGTCGTGCGCGGCTCCAACCACGTGACCGTGTCCTGGAACTCGTTCAAGGACCACGACAAGACCATGCTCATCGGCAACAGCGACAGCGCCACCGCCGACGACACGGGCAAGCTGAAGGTCACGCTGCACCACAACCGCTTCGAGGGCATCGTCGAGCGGGCGCCGCGGGTGCGGTTCGGGCAGGTCGACTCGTACAACAACCACTTCGTGGTCACCAAGGGCCAGAAGTGGGGCTACGTCTACGGCATCGGCAAGGAGTCCCGGCTCGTCGCCGAGCACAACGCGTTCACGCTGGCGCAGGGCCTCAGCCCGGCGAAGATCCTCAAGAAGTGGAACGAGGCGCCGGTCACCGCGGGAGGCAACCACGTCAACGGCAAGGCCGTCGACCTGATCGCCGTGCACAACGCGGAGATCCCCGGGGAGACGCTCCAGTCGGGCGCCGGCTGGACGCCGACGCTGCGGGCCGGCGTCGACCCGGCGAAGGCGGTCCCGGGCATCGTCGGCGCCCGCGCGGGCGCCGGCCGCGTGTGCTGACCTGACCGGCCCGTGAACCGGCCGGGGCGGCCCGCATCGCACCCCCACCCCGC
>NZ_NGFN01000760.1 GCF_002148965.1 Streptomyces swartbergensis
TTGTCGAACCGCAGGTCAGCGGTGACCTCCTCGGTGACCCACTCGGGCAGGTCGACCACGTCCGCGGCGTCCTCAGCATCCAGCTCCGCCAGGACCAGACCGGCGTTGGCGCCGAAGAACTCGTCCACGGTCCAGCCTTCGAAGCGTCCGCCCAGATAGTGCCGCTTCTTCTCCACCAACGGCTGCGGGCACAGCCGCGCGAGGATCTCCTCGGCGTCCGCGAGCGGCACGGGGTACTCGAACTCGGCCCTGCGCGCGCCTTGGCGCGGACCCTTGACGGTGATGACCGCCTCGGCGCCGTCGGTGATCCGCACCCGCACCCGCACCGCGCGCTCGGGTTCGGCGGACACATAGCCCTGGCGGACCTCCCGCGTGCGCACCACCGTCTCGCGCCAGCCGCGGCCCACGAGGAATTTCCGCTCCGTCTTCGCCGCCATCAGGCGATCCCGTTCAGCGCCGTCTCGAAGACCTCCGCGAGGATGTCCAGTTCGCGTTCTTCGATGACGAGCGGAGGGTGCACGTTGATGATGTCCGGTGCCATGCCGGTCGTGGCGACGAGGACGCCGGTGTCCGGGTGCCCAGACCGGAACAGGTGCCGCATTCGGCTGGCGTATGGTCCGGTGAGGACGATGCGCGCGGTGCCGCCCATCGCGTCGACACCCCGCACGAGGTTCGGATGCCGCGTGGCGATGTCGGTGAGCCGGGAGCGCATGGCTTCCTCCAGCCAGAGGATGTCCTTGTCCACCGTGGTCCACCGCTCCCAGCGGTCCAGCACCGTGTCCACGACGGCGAGGGCGCTTGGGATGCCGATGTAGGTGGAGGAGTGGCTGCCGGGCCGGTACCGCTCCGGGCTGCCCAGCGGCTCGCGGGACCACACCATGCTCAGCGCCGCACCGCCGTTGGCCAGGCCCTTGCTGGTGACGAC
>NZ_NGFN01000761.1 GCF_002148965.1 Streptomyces swartbergensis
GACCCACCACGACCGCGCAGGCCCAACGGCCCGCCCCCACCCCGCTCAGCGATACCAGCGCTGCCAGCGATGCGCGCGAGTCATCTGCTGCCGCCGCCGCACCACTTCGACAGCGACGACCGCGGCCCCCGCAGCCGCCCCGGCGACGAGCACCGGCTTCGGATGCCGCATCCCGGCCTGAACGACACCGCGCACCGGCCGAGGCCCCRCATGCGTCGCCTTGTCGTGCACCGTGTGCCCGGCCTGCGCGGCGGTGCTCCGCAACTGCACCGTCATCGCCCCGGCCTTGTCCCGCAGGTCGGCCGCCCGAGCCCGCGCGCGCCCCTTCACGTCCGCCTTCCCCGCCAACTCCTCCACGGTGTTGCCGAGTTCACTACGGGTCCGCTCGATCTGCTGCCGCAGTTCATCGGGCCCCTTGGCCCCACCAGTCGCGTCCGTCATCGATGTGCCCTTTCCCTGATCTCCTCCACGTCGGCCTTGACACTGCCGAGAGCCTCCTCAGGCGTGGGGGGCGTGGCCCGGCGCAACTGCCCCCGGCCGACAGCGGCCAGCACGGCAGCGATCACGAACAGCACCCCCATCACGATGAGCGCCGCGGCCCAGACGGGCAGCACCAGCGAGAGGGCGGCGACACCCGCCCCGGCCAGCGCGAGCAGCCCGGCGTAGGCGACGGCACCCGCCGCACCGAGCAGCCCACCGCCACGCCCCGCACGTCGGCCCTTCTCAGCCAGCTCTTCCTTCGCAAGAGCCACTTCCTGCCGGACGAGCCGGGAGAGCTGCTCCGAGGCCTGTGAGACGAGCTCGCCCACGGAGTGGCGCTCGTCGTGCACGGCCCGATGATCGATGGTCCCGGTCACGGTGTTCCGCCTCCTCTCGAAGTAGGAACCCCCGAGTACCCGGCCAACCCGCCGCTACCCCTGCCT
>NZ_NGFN01000762.1 GCF_002148965.1 Streptomyces swartbergensis
TCCTGGCACTGTGCGGCAGCCCGCTCCAGCTCGGCATTGATGGCGTCATGGCCGACCAGGGTAAGGAACTCCGGGTTCCGATCGGAGCCGGTGACCGCCTCGGCGTAGGCCACCTGGTACTTCGCGAAATCGGCGCGGAGTTGGAACGCCTCGCGCTCCAGGCTCTCAATCTGACGGTCCAGCGGGGCGAGAAGTCTCGATGCCGCATGGCGCGGAGTGGAGACGCTGAAGGTCTCACCGTCTTGCTGGACCGGAACTAACAGGTTGTAGCGGCACAGCTTCTCGACGGCGGCGGCTGTGCGCTCCCTGTGCCACCCGAGCGATTCGCTCAGGCTGCTCAGGCGCACCTCTTTCTGGCACGCCGCCAGAGAATACACCCGCTTCGGATCCGCATCATTGTCTGACTGCGGGTCAGCACTCTTTACCTCTTTTAGTTTTGTCCTGCTCACACTAGCCCCCCTTCGCGCTGACGCGCGCAAGCAGATCAGTCCATCGTGAACGATGGACTGATCATTGTCTCTAGACGGGGATGTTGCGGATGACGGGCCTGGCCATACCACAGGGTCCGCGCTATACCCCCCAGAACTTTCGTCAGTCACGCCCACCGCATTCAGTCACTCCCGAATTTGGCACGCGGAGAGTAAGCGTATGGACCCTGCACACACTGCGGCAGTACGGTTTGAGACACAGTTCAAGCCAGGCAATTGTAAGGTCGTGGTGATCTCTCGGCGGTGGACGATGCTGGTCGGGTGGGCAACTGCACCGGACACGGGCAGGAGAACATGGCCGCTCTCCGCAGCTTCGCCATCAACCAACTCCGCACCGTCGGCCACACCAACACCGCCGCCGGACTCCGCACCACAACCCTCCGCCCCTACGAGCGGCCACCTGGCTCTCCTAGGCCTCAATTGACC
>NZ_NGFN01000763.1 GCF_002148965.1 Streptomyces swartbergensis
CGCTGCGGCAGACCCGGCAGCACGGACAGCAGGGACAACTCGGGCAGTCCGCGGCCGGGGCAGGAGACGGACCGGCGTCCAGGGGGTCGTCCCRAGCCGAGGGGGCTGTGTCCGGTGGCTTCGGGCCCGGAAGCTCGACGGAAGCCGGATCCGCGCCTGCGTCAGTGTCCTCGCCGGGGTACGGATTCCCGTCCGGGGCAGGTGCCGCGCCCGAAGCGCTGCCGTCGGTCCCGCCCGCGGCATCCCGGGCGTACCGGCAGGAGGCCGAACGGGCCTCGGGCGGAACCCCGCAGAGCGGCCGGCCCGCGCCCCTGCCCGTGCGCGGGACCCACCGGGAGCGGCCCAACCCGGCCGAGGCGAGGCCCGGTATCAGTGCCGACGACCGGCGCATCCTCGCCGAGAACGTGACCGCGCCGCCGACCCCGCGCAACGGCACCGTGCGCGGCACCATGGGCAAGCCCCAACTGCCCCGCCGCCGCGCCCAGGAACACATCGCACCCCAACTGCGCGACGGTCCCACGCCGCGCCAGGACTCCGACCACCTCGTCGGCCACGACCCCGGCCTGATGGCGGCCTTCCAGCGCGGCATCAGCCTCGCCGAGGCCCAACAGCACATGGAGGCCGGGCACACGGAGTGGGGCGACATGAAGCCGACGCACACGGAGCCGACGCATATGGAGTCGGCACACGTGGGGTCGGCATACGTGAAGCCTCTCCTCAGCGAGCCCACACACCGGGAGCCCACACACGGGGAGTCCGCACACAGCGAGCCCGCACACCGGGAGCCCRCACACCGTGACCCGATCCCCATGGAGCCGGTGCACACCGAGTCCCTCCCCATCGTGGACGCGGCCCGCACCACCGAGGCGCGCGGCGCCCGTGACGGTGTGACCGCGTCCCGCCCCGACCAC
>NZ_NGFN01000764.1 GCF_002148965.1 Streptomyces swartbergensis
GGCCGGTGTCGGAGCCCGAGGTGGGGGGTGAGCCGATGTGGGGCCCGGTGTCCGAGCTCAACCTGGGAGCGGTCCGACCGAGCCCGACGTCGGGGCCCTGCCCGAGCCTTGCGTGGGCCCAGCGTCCGGGCCTCATACGGGGCCGGTGTCCGAGCCCAACGCGGGGGCCGGTGTCCGAGCCCAATGTGGGGGCCGGTGTCCGAGCCCAATGCGGGGTCCCTGCCCGAGCCCGACGTGACGGAGGGGCAGTGGCCGAGCTCGACGCTGTGGTCCAGCGTCTGACCCAACGCGGGAGTTCAGCGCCCCGACCCAGTGTGGGTTAACAGCCTTCCCCAAGGTGGGGTCGGCGCGCTGATCCAGCGCGGGTTCGTGCCCGGGCCCACTGCGGGGTTGGTGTCCGACCTCAGTGCGACCCAGCGGGGGCCAGCGTCTGTACCCAGAGGGAAGTGCCCGGCCCCGCTGCGGGGCGGTGCCCGGAACGAGCGCGGGGGTTCAGTGCCCGGCCCCAACGTGGGAGCCTTGCGCGGATCCACCGCCGGGTCAGTGCCCGGACCGCTGCGGGTCAGTGCCTGGACCCAGCACGGGGGTTCAGTGCGCGGACCCGCTCTGGGTTGAGTGCCCGAGCCCAGAGCGGGGGCAGTGCCCGGACCCAACAAGGGGCTTCAGGTCCGAAGGTCCGACACAAGGCTTTAGGTCCGAAGCTCCGACACGGAACTGCAGGCCCGAAACCCCGACAAGAGGCTTCAGGCCCGAACCCGACACGGGCGGGTGTCCAGCGCGCCCGAGCCGGATGCGAGGATCGAGGGGCGCAGCCCATTACGGGGTGCAGGAGCGCGGCCCCTTACGGGGTGCAGGGGCGCAGCCCCGCAGGGAGTGCGGAGGACACAGTCCCCTCCGGGGCCCGGGGCC
>NZ_NGFN01000765.1 GCF_002148965.1 Streptomyces swartbergensis
GGGAGACGGCAGGGGCCGGGCAGCGTGGTGTGGCTGCTGATGGGGCTCGTGACGCTCGTCGTCGGAGTGGCCATGGCCCTGGAGGTCCGCGGGGCGCTGGACCGGGAGCGGGAGTTCCGTGCCGCGCCGGCCTGCGCGTCCGTCCCGGTGAAGGCGTCGGGGTGCCGGTGGGAGCAGGAGTTCACCGTGCGGAAGGCCGACCTGAACCGCGGGAGGCGGAACGGCTCGCCGGAGGCGGAGTTGCTGCTGCCCTCCGGCAAGCCCTGGGACGTGACGTTCCGGCAGACCGACCCGGTCCTGTCGGAGCTGGAGCCGGGCGACAAGGTCGTCGGCCTGATCTGGCACGGGCAGGTCGTCGAGGTACGGGACGCCGACGGGCGGCGGCAGCAGACGTCCCACGGGCCCGTGGGCTGGCCCGAGGACCGCCTCGGCGGCGCGCTGGCCTGTTTCGCGTTCGGTCTGCCCGCCTTGGTCGGCGGTGCGTGGCCCCTGTTCGCGCGGGGCGACCGGCGGCACGCGAAGGCAGCCGTCGTAGTGCGGTGGCACGGCGTCTGCATGGCCCTCGCTGCTCTGTTCACCCTGTGGGCGCAGTCCGCCAACGGCTGGCCCCTGTGGGTGATCCCGGCGATCTGGGGACCGCTCGCGCTGCTCGGCCTGGCCTCCATGACGGCCTTCGTCATCGCCGCCCTGCGCGGCGACCTGGACGACGAGGCCCCGCCCGCCCACGAGCCGGACCCGACGGCGACGGCGTCAGGTCAGGGACGGCCACCCTCACCCTGACCGCGAGCCTCGGCTCTCAGGGGCCGCGCAGTGGGTTGGGCAGTGGCAGGTAGCGCGCGTCCGCGCCGTCCGCGCCCGTCCAGCGGAGCAGCAGGTTCGTCTTGCCGGGGAGGGTGGGCGAGGCGAGC
>NZ_NGFN01000766.1 GCF_002148965.1 Streptomyces swartbergensis
GTTCTGCCGGGGGTTCTGCGGGGGGTGGTCATGGCGGCTCGGCCTTCCGTCGGAGTACGGAGTGGAGCGTGTTCGAGATTGCGAACGCGGTTCGGTAAGTCGGCCAGACGGTAGGGCTGGGACCGGTGTGACGTCAATGAGTCTGACGCGACGAAGAACCGCCCGGAGAGGTGGTGTGTACGGGCCCGGGTCCGCCGTTCGGCCGAGGGGGTGGCTCGCGTGGTCGCGAACGGTGGCCGTTCGGCCGAGGTGGCGGGGCCGGTCCCGGCAGGAGATTGAGGGTCGGTCCTCGAACCCGTGACAGACGTGAGTGAGGGCCCGTCCCTCCGCCTGTCACAGGAGTACGGCCATGGCCCTTCAGTTCCAGTCCGCGTCGAGCGCGCCGGCGGTGTCCGCCCCGCGCGCGCTCCGTCAGCGGGACGGCCTGCGACGGACTCCGCGCGGAGCGCGCTGGGACGGCCTCTACTGGGCCGGATCGGCGGTGTTCGCGCTCGCGCTGGCCGCCGTGACGACGCTGCCCGCCCACCGGGTGTGGGGCGGGTGCGCGGCCGTCGGCTACGCGGTGGCGGCCGTCCTGGCGGGCCGCAGCGCGTACGCCTGGGGCCGGGCGAGCGCCCTCGCGGCGGTCGCGGGCTCGGTGCTGTTGCCGCTGGCGGTGCTGATGGTGCTGGGCACGGCCCAGCCGGAGGTCGGTGTCGTCGAGCACTCCGGCGACCTGCTGCTCGCCACCGGCAGCCCCTACGCCCCGCATCCGTCGCTCGTGGACGACTTCAACCCGTACCTGCCGGGCATGGCCCTGCTCGGCCTTCCCCACGCCCTGTTGGGCGACAACCCGCTCACGGACGCCCGGCTGTGGTTCGCGGCGGTGTTCCTGGGCGCGCTGGCTGTGGCGGCCCGTCCTGGGGG
>NZ_NGFN01000767.1 GCF_002148965.1 Streptomyces swartbergensis
GCCCTGGGCGATGCGCCGGGCGCGCTGCCGGGCGGCGGCCTTGTCCTGGACGACCTCCGCGCAAATCTCGCACGCAGCGCCGGTCCGCCAGATCACACCGGCCTCGCAGTCCTGGTAGCCGCAGCCCCACCGGGGCAGAGCCACACCCAGCAGCCAGCGGCCCGGGTCCCGGATGTCGGAGAGCATCACCTTGGCCAGCCGGGCGGTCAGCCGGTGCTGCATCCGCTCGGGCGAGGTGCCCTCGCTCAGCTGGCGCCCCACCTCACGGGCCACCTTCCGCGCCACGAAGTCGTTCACCTGCTCCAGCAGCACGTGCACCGGTTCCAGGACGGCGTAGATCTGAGCGTTCATCGCCAGACACGGGCCGCCGTACGACCCGGCCGCGGCCCCGTCCCGGCTGCTGCGGTTCTTCGGCTTCGAGGGGGAGGGCTGGTTCTGTCCACCCGCGCGAAGCGCGAGACCACCTTCGCCCGCAGCAGCCGCAGCTTCACCACCGGCCGGGTTTTCCACAGGCCCAGCCGCCTTACCCACCTGTACCTCGCCTACGGCGGGTGACAAGAGCGCACGCCCGTCATCAGGTGAGTCAGTCATAG
This sequence comes from Streptomyces swartbergensis, assembly GCF_002148965.1. Taxonomy (GTDB): domain Bacteria; phylum Actinomycetota; class Actinomycetes; order Streptomycetales; family Streptomycetaceae; genus Streptomyces; species Streptomyces swartbergensis. The sequence continues at coordinate 594 of NZ_NGFN01000767.1, forward strand.
GTACTTCCCTATTCGCGAGGGATCCCTCACCAACCGGGGAACCCGATCCCTCACCAACTTGGGAACTGCCCGATCCTTCAGAACCACTGTCCACAGCCGCCTCAGCAGCCTCCGGAGCACCGCCGGAGCGGTCGGCCGGGACGTCCGTACGGGCCTCCGGAGCAAGGTCATGCGCGATGTACAGATTCCGGCCCCGCGCCCCCGCACGCCGCTGCACCGTCATCCAGCGCGCCGCCTCCACCTCGTCCACGACCGCCGACGCCGCCGTCACCGACAGCGCCTCGCCGGCCTTCTTGCCCGAGTGGTGCCGAAG
>NZ_NGFN01000768.1 GCF_002148965.1 Streptomyces swartbergensis
CTGCTCCCCCGCCTGTCCCGCGCCCTCGACCGCTACCTCGCCTTCGTCGACGAGCACGACGCCGGCTTCAGCGCCCTCCTCCAAGGCGGCAGCGTCGTCGAGACCTCGCGTACGACCGCCATCGTCGACGGCGTACGCCGTGCCGCCGCCGAGCACATCTACCGGCACCTGGAGGTCACCGAACCCGGCCCGCGACTGCGGATGACCGTCCGGATGTGGATCACGGCCGTCGAGGCGTCGTCGCTCATCTGGCTCGACGAGGAGAAACAACCCCCCGCCGAGGAACTGCGCGACTGGCTCGTCGAGCAGTTCGTGGCCATGCTGTCGGTGACCGCCCGCCGCGACCCGCAGTCCGACGCCCTGGTCCAGGCCCTCGCCGAGGATGTCTGACACTGGTCCCGTGAAGAGCGAAGACACCCCCTTCGAGGGCGGCCCCATGGACGGCAGGGTCCTGCCCGTCCTGCTCGGCATCACCGGCCACCCGCCCAAGACGTACCGCATCCCCGTCCCGGACCCCGCCGGCGGCCCGCCCACCGTCCTGGTCTACCGCCGCGTGCCCCGGGCGGAGGGCAGAGTCGGACTGACCCATCGCTGGAAGTACGAGTACGCCCCCGAGGGCGCACCGACCCGCCGGCTCAACTGGCCCTGGTCGAAGCCAGACGCCACGCCGCCCGGCGAGCGGGACGACGCCGACGGGTGACCCCGTTGCGCCGAACCGCGCACACTCACCGCGCGCACCGCGCGCACACGCCTGATCCTCACGAGTGTCCGGTGGCCAAAGGGCCGCCCTCACACCGGAGGTGATGGCATGTCAGGAAGACTCGTGCGGCTGGTCTGCATCGCGGCGACGGCGGCAACCACCGTCCTCGCCCCCGCCCCCGCCACGGCGGTCCCGGAGCCCGGC
>NZ_NGFN01000769.1 GCF_002148965.1 Streptomyces swartbergensis
GGGGCTCTCGCAGCAGCGGGCGGGCGGGGCCGGCCGCCCCGACGGCGCGGCTGTCCAGTGAGGCCACGCCGAGGTCGGCGCTCACCGTGCCGGAGGCGACGTCGAGGACACGGACCGTGGAAGGGCCGGCGCACGAGTGCAGCGTGAAGGTGTCCGCGCCCGTGTGGCCGGACTCGCGCAGATACCGGGCGAAGATCCGCAGGCCGTTGCCGCTCTGCGGGCACTGGGAGCCGTCCGCGTTGAAGGTGAGCAGCCTGAAGCCCTCCTCGGCCGGCAGCGGGCCGTACAGCAGACCGTCCCCGCCGAGGCCGTGGTGGCGGTCGCACGCCAGCCGGACGTGCTCGGGCAGCGGCACGAAGCCCGTGCTGCTCGGGTCGATGACGATGTAGTCGTTGCCCAGCGCCTCGTACTTGGCAAAGTCCATGGCCGGAAAGGCTCCCCCGTTCACCGCGGCGCCATCTCAGGCTCCGGTCGGGACCGGGGCGCCGGCACGCATGCGTTCCAGCAGCGTGTCGAGGTAGTCCCGGGAAGTGTTGAGCCGGATCATCGCGCCGAGGGCGATGTCCCGGCCCACTCTCGGATCGGCGCTCACCAACGGGCCGATCACGTTCTTGAACCAGCCCGCGGCGTGACCGGCGTCCACCCCGATGTGCAGGTCGTGGTAGACGATGCCGACCTCGTCCAGGTCATGGCGTCGCCAGGCGTCGACCACGCAGCGGAACCGGCGCGGCGCCAGGTACTCGGTGACTCCGAAGTAGCCGACGGCCTTGTGGTAGTGGCGGCGGGAGAGGGCGAGGCAGGCCGAGATGTTGCCAGAGATCCCCGCTTCCAGCAGGAAGACGCGGCGTATGTACTCCGGGTCGGCGCCGATCGCCTCCAGCGCCTGCCCGAAGAGGGTGG
>NZ_NGFN01000077.1 GCF_002148965.1 Streptomyces swartbergensis
TGGTGGGGGTGGGCCAGCAGGGGCCGGTGCAGAAGTAGTCCACGCCGTCCTGGACGGCGGCCGCGGCGGCCTCGGACTCGGCGTGCGTGGAGCGGCCGATCAGGACGTCGTCGCCGAGGATCGCGCGGGCCGCGGGGACGGGCAGGTCGCCCTGGCCGAGGTGCAGTACGTCGGAGCCGGCGGCGTGGGCGACGTCCGCGCGGTCGTTGACCGCGAGCAGCTTGCCGTGCCGGGCGCAGGCGTCGGCGAAGACGGCCAGGTGCTCCAGCTCCTCGGCCGCCTCCATGCCCTTGTCCCGCAACTGCACGATGTCGACCCCGCCCGCCAGCACGGCGTCCAGGAACTCCACGAGATCGCCCTGCCGCTTGCGCGCGTCGGTGCAGAGGTAGACCCGGGCGTCGGCGAGCTGGGCGCGGGCGGTGGTGGCGGCCATGTGTGTTCCCCCTGGTTGTCGGTGGCGTACGGGTGCGGGGTGCGCCTGTGGCGGCGCACGCGTGCGGCTGCGTCTCCTGGCGGCGTGACGGGTGCGGGCGCACTCGTGAGCGTACGGATGCGGGTACACCCGGCGACACAGAGGTGCGGCCCGCCGTCTGGCGGCACACGGGTACGAGCGCTCCCATGAGCGTACGGACGCGGGCACACCCCGGCGACACAGAGGTGCGGCCCGCCGCCTGGCGGCACACGGGTACGGGCGCTCCCGTGAGCGTACGGATGCGGGCACACCCCGGCGCCACAGAGGTGCGGGCGCGCCTCCTGCCAGCGCACGGATGCGGCTGCCCCGTGAGCGTACGTACACGGTTACACCCGGCGACGTAGAGGCTGCGGTGCGCCGATCGTGGCGTACGGGCGCGAGGCTCATCGGGAACGACCCCCACCTGTGGGGTGACGAGCGGGGCGCCAGGGCGCCCGCGTCCGTGGCGGACGGGCAGGTGCGGCGCCCCTGGCGCACGGCACGCGCATGCCGCCAGGGCGCCGGAGCGCCCCGCTCCGGTGACTCCGGTGCGGGGCCCCGCCTGGAGTCCCGCACGGCACGCGCATGCCGCCAGGGCGCAGGAGCGCCCCGCTCCGTGACTCCCGGCGGGCCCGGCCTGGGATCCCGCACGGCCCGCCGCAGGCGGCCCACGCCCCGGCCGGGGCGCGAGCCACCCCGTGGCCGGGACCCGACGGGCCCCGGCCCACACACCGGGCGTTTGTTCGGTCCGGTCCCACTCGTGCGGCACCGGACGGTTGTCCTGGTCGAGGTCGGGTCAGACCGCGAGCGCCTGGGCTCGGCGCTTCACCTCCGTGCCGCGATTCTCGCTGAGGGCCTGTGCCGGCGTACCGGGCAGGCTCGGGTCGGGGGTGAAGAGCCACTCCAGCATCTCTTCGTCCGTGAAGCCGTCGTCCCGCAGGAGCGTCAGGGTCCCGGACAGGCCCTTGACGACCTTGTCCCCGTCGATGAAGGCGGCGGGGACGTGCAGTGCGCGGTTCTCACCACGGCGTACGGCGATGAGCTGGCCCTCCTTGACCAGCTGCCGCACGCGCGTCACCTCGACGCCGAGCTGTTCGGCGATGTCGGGGAGGGTGAGCCAGGCAGGGACGAGAGCATCGATCTTTGCGTCAATCTCGGTCACGGAAACCAGCCTGCCATCCCCCACTGACAGTCGGAAGTCGGGCCCGCCCACCTGGGCGGACCCGCGCGCCCTGACACCTACGCCGTCGCCGCCTTCAGGGGCCTCGCCGGATCCGTCAGCAACGCCGGATTCATCGGCGTGCCCGACTCGATCAGGCGGCGGCCCTGCGCCAGGTCCCGGGGGCGGCCCACCGCCAGCAGCGCGACCAGCCGGTCGCCGCGCAGCCAGCAGACCGTCCAGGCCGGTCCGGCCGGGTCGCCCCGCCACAGGGTCGTGTCGGCCGCCGCATGATGCCCGGCGTACTGCACGAACCGCCCGAACTGCTCGGACCAGAAGTACGGCACGGGGTCGTACACCGCCGGGGTCTCACCCGACAGCCGGCCGACGATGTTCACGGCGACCGTGCGCGGCCCCTGGAGGGCGTTGTCCCAGTGGTGCACCAGCAGGCGCTCGCCGTACCGGCCGGAGGGGAAGGAGGCACAGTCGCCGACCGCGTACACGTCGGGCGCCGACGAACGCAGGTGCTGGTCGGCGACGATCTCGCCGTGCGTGCCCAGCTCGATCCCGGAGCCGGACAGCCAGGCCGTGGCCGGACGGGCGCCGATGCCGACGACGACCGCGCCCGCGGACAGCCGCGAGCCGTCGTCGAGAACCACCGTGCCGGGTTCCACGCGCTCCACGCGCGCGTGCGTCCGCAGGACGGCACCCGCGTCGGCGTACCAGCCGGCCATCGGCGCGGCGACCTCGGCGGGCAGCGCCCCGGTGAGCGGCCGCTCGGCGGCCTCCACGACGGTCACCGCGCAGCCCGCCTCGCGCGCGGCCGTGGCGAACTCCGCGCCGATCCAGCCCGCGCCGACGACCACGATGTCGTGCCGGCGGGCCAGCACCGGCCGCAGCCGCTGGGCGTCGTCCAGGGTGCGCAGCAGATGCACGCCCGGCACGCCCTCCGCCCCGGGCAGCCGGATCGGTTCGGCACCGGTGGCGACGACCAGGACGTCGTACGGCACGGGCCCGTCCTCGGTGTCCAGCTCGTGGTCGCCGGGGCGCAGGCCCCGCACTTCGCAGCCGAGCCGCAGTTCGATGCCGAGGGCCTCGAAGTCGACGTCGAAGGCGGAGCCCTCGGCCTTGCCGAGCAGGACGGCCTTGGACAAGGGGGGCCGGTCGTACGGCTGGTGGGGCTCGGCTCCGATCAGGCTCACGGTGCCGGTGAAGCCCTGCTCGCGCAGGGCGACCGCGGTCTGCACACCGGCCATGCCCGCGCCCGCCACGACCACGCGCCGCGGCGCGGACGAACCTGGTTCCTGCGTCTGCTCGCTCACCTGATCACCATAGACACCTGACATTTTGTCAGTCAGTGCTCATGCGCAGTGACCTGCTCCACAACGCTCGTCCCGCTGCCCGGCTGGGACTCCCACTCCCAGCTCTCCTGCAGTCGCACCCGCCCGTCGGGCAGTTCCACGACCGTCGACACGCAGTGCCCGGAGGATGTGGTTCCGTCCCTCTTGAGTTGTACGTACCGGAAGTCCAGCCTGTCGTCCTCCCGGCTTCCCACGAGATGTCCGCGTACGACGTCGCCGCCCGTGTACTCGGCCCAGATCTCACCGTCCTTCTCGTGGTACGTGAACCGGGTGCGGGTCCCCACCTGGCCCGGTGCCTGGTCGGCGACCGGGGCGAGGACGAGACCGTCGAGGGATCGGGCCATGGCGGTGGCTCCCTTACTGCGCCGTACGGCATCGGGCTAGGGTTGGGTGGCCAACGTAAGGCACTCGCGGGAGCCCGGACGCACCGGGCTGAGAGGGAGGCTGGCGGCCTCCGACCGTACGAACCTGATCCGGGTCATGCCGGCGAAGGGAGGGGCTGGACGCCCATGTCGCGTACGCGAACGTCAGACGTCCTCGTCATCGGGGGCGGGATCATCGGCCTGGTCACCGCGTGGCGGGCCGCGCAGCGCGGGCTCGCCACGGCCGTGGTGGACCCGGAGCCGGGCGGCGGAGCCGCACAGGTGGCGGCCGGGATGCTGGCCGCCGTCACGGAACTGCACTACGGCGAGCAGACCCTGCTGGGTCTGAATCTGGCCTCCGCCCGGCGCTATCCGGACTTCGCGGCCGAGCTCACCGAGCAGACCGGCCACGACCTCGGCTACCGCCGCTGCGGCACGCTCGCCGTGGCCCTGGACGCCGACGACCGGGCCCATCTGCGCGAACTGCACACCTTGCAGCAGCAGTCGGGCCTGGAGTCCCAGTGGCTGTCGGGGCGGGAGTGCCGCCGCCTGGAGCCGCTGCTCGCACCGGGCGTGCGCGGCGGGCTGCGGGTCGACGGCGACCACCAGATCGACCCGCGGCGGCTGGCCGGGGCGCTGGTCGCCGCGTGCGAGCGGGCCGGTGTGGTCTTCCACCGGGTGTGGGCCGAGCGGCTCACCGTCGTACGGGACCGGGCCACGGGCGTCGTCACGGACGACGGCACCCCGCTGGAGGCCGGGCAGGTCGTGCTGGCCGGGGGAAGCCTCAGCGGGCGGCTGGCGGGCGTCCCGCAGGACGTGCTGCCGCCCGTGCGGCCGGTGAAGGGGCAGGTCGTACGGCTGACCATGCCGCAGCGGCACGGGCCCTTCCTGAGCCGGACCGTGCGCGCGGTCGTCCGCGGCAGCCACGTCTACCTGGTGCCGCGCGAGAGCGGCGAGCTGGTCGTCGGGGCGACCAGCGAAGAGATGGGCTGGGACACCACCGTGACCGCGGGCGGCGTGTACGAGCTGCTGCGCGATGCGCACGAGCTGGTCCCGGGCATCACCGAGCTGCCGCTCACCGAGACCCGGGCCGGACTGCGGCCCGGCTCCCCCGACAACGCGCCGCTGCTCGGCCCGACCGGGCTGGAGGGACTGCTGCTGGCCACCGGGCACTACCGCAACGGCGTCCTGCTCACGCCGGTCACCGGCGACGCCATGGCGCACGTCCTGGCGACGGGCGAGCTCCCCGAGGAGGCCCGCCCCTTCACGCCGAAGCGATTCAGCACCGTCACCGCACTCACGGAGCAGCCCGCATGAACATCTCCGTCAACGGGGAGCCCCGGGACGTCCGGCCCGGTACGGCTCTCGACACCGTCGTGAGGTCGCTCACCACCTCGCCGTCCGGCGTGGCCGCCGCCCTCAACGAAACCGTCGTCCCGCGCGCGCAGTGGCCGTCCACCCCCCTGACCGAGGGGGACCGCGTGGAAGTTCTCACCGCCGTCCAAGGAGGCTGACCATGGCCGACGATCCGTTTGTCCTCGGTGGTACGTCCTTCACGTCCCGCCTGATCATGGGTACGGGCGGGGCGCCCAGCCTCGACGTGCTGGAGCGGTCACTGGTCGCGTCCGGGGCGGAGCTGACGACGGTCGCGATGCGCCGGGTGAACGCCTCGGTGCACGGCTCGGTGCTGTCCGTCCTGGACAAGCTCGGCATTCGCGTCCTGCCCAACACGGCGGGCTGCTTCACCGCCGGCGAGGCCGTCCTCACCGCCCGCCTCGCGCGCGAGGCCCTCGGCACCGACCTGGTCAAGCTGGAGGTCATCGCCGACGAGCGGACCCTGCTGCCGGACCCGATCGAGCTGCTGGAGGCTGCCGAGACACTGGTCGACGACGGGTTCACGGTGCTGCCGTACACCAACGACGACCCCGTGCTCGCGCGGAAGCTGGAGGACGTCGGCTGTGCGGCGATCATGCCACTCGGTTCGCCGATCGGCTCCGGGCTGGGCATTCGCAATCCGCACAACTTCCAGCTGATCGTCGAGCACGCGCGCGTGCCGGTGATTCTGGACGCGGGTGCCGGTACGGCGTCGGACGCGGCGTTGGCGATGGAGCTGGGGTGCGCGGGTGTGATGCTCGCCTCGGCGGTGACGCGGGCGCGGGAGCCGGTGCTGATGGCTGCCGCCATGAGGAGCGCGGTCGAGGCGGGGAGGCTGGCTTATCGAGCGGGGCGCATTCCGCGGCGGCATTTCGCGGAGGCGTCTTCGCCGGCTGAGGGCATGGCTGTGCTTGATCCGGAGCGGCCTGCTTTTGAGTGACCCGGCGTTGTTGCTGGGGGCCGGGGCGTTTCGCAGCCCGGCGGTGGGGGGTGCCGCTTCTTTGGGACGGGCGCCGCCCCAGCGGCACGACTGCCCGCAGCTGAGCGGAACAGGCGCCCGCAGCCAGGTGGGACGCACGTCACAGGTCCGCTTCAGTCCCGACCCGAAAACGGCCGGGGCGATCGAGGTGTCAGTCGTGGCTCGTACACTCGCCTGCGTGGACACGACCCTTCAGGACCCCTTGGTCGGGCAGGTGCTCGACGGCCGGTATCGCGTCGACGCGCGGATCGCGGTCGGCGGGATGGCCACGGTCTACCGGGCCGTGGACACCCGGCTCGACCGGGTCCTCGCGCTCAAGGTGATGCACCCCTCGCTCGCGGTCGACGGCTCGTTCGTCGAGCGGTTCATCCGAGAGGCGAAGTCGGTGGCCCGGCTGGCTCACCCGAACGTGGTGCAGGTCTTCGACCAGGGCACCGACGGCTCGTACGTCTACCTCGCCATGGAGTACATCGCGGGCTGCACCCTGCGGGACGTGCTGCGCGAGCGCGGGGCCCTTCAGCCCCGTGCCGCCCTGGACATCCTGGAGCCGGTGCTGGCCGCGCTGGGCGCCGCGCACCGCGCCGGGTTCGTGCACCGGGACATGAAGCCCGAGAACGTCCTGATAGGGGACGACGGCCGGGTCAAGGTCGCCGATTTCGGGCTCGTCCGGGCCGTGGACACGGTGACGAACACCACCGGCACCGTGCTCGGCACGGTCTCGTACCTCGCCCCCGAGCAGATAGAGAACGGCACCGCCGACCCCCGCGTCGACGTGTACGCGTGCGGCGTGATGCTGTACGAGATGCTGACCGGCGACAAGCCGCACGACGGCGACTCCCCGGCCGTGATCCTCTACAAGCACCTGCACGAGGACGTCCCGCCGCCCTCGGCCGCCGTGCCCGGTCTGGCGTACGAGCTGGACGAGATGGTGGCCTCCGCGACCGCCCGCACCCCGGACATCCGCCCGCACAACGCGGTGGCGCTGCTCGCGCAGGTCCGTGACGGACGCAGCCGGCTGACCATGGAGCAGCTGGACGCGGTGCCGCCGCAGGCGCTCGCCGCGGACCACGACAACGCCGACGACCGTACGAGCGTGATCCCGCGCGCGCTGACCACGCCGCGCCCGCTGCCCGTCAACGAGGACGAGGCGGAGGGCTCCGCGGCCGCGCTCAACCGCACCAGCCGCTTCCAGTCCCCGCCGCCCCCGCCGTCCCGGCGCCGCTCGGGGCCCCGGCGCGGCCCGATGGCGATCGTCATCGCCGTCCTGCTCGTGCTCGGCCTCGGCGCCGGTGTCTGGTACATCAACTCGGGCCAGTTCACCGAGGTCCCCCCACTGCTGGCGAAGACCCAGGCGCAGGCCGAGGACCGGCTGGCGGACGCCGGGCTGGAGCTCGGCAAGGTCGAGCACGCCTACAGCGACACCGTGGAGCGCGGCACGGTCATCAGCAGCGACCCCAAGGCCGGGACGCGCATCCGCGGCAACGACTCGGTGTCCCTCACCATCTCCGACGGCCCCGAGAACGTGCGGGTGCCCGCCCTGGCGGGCCAGCGGCTGGACAAGGCGCGGTCCCTGCTGAAGGAGGGCGGGCTGGAGCCGGGCATGGTCACCCGGGAGTTCAGCGAGGACGTGCCCAGGGGATCGGTGATCTCCGCGCGGCCGGCGGACGGCACGAAGGTGCGCGCGGGCACGGCCGTGGCGCTCGTCGTCAGCAAGGGCAGCCCCATCGACATCCCCGACGTCACCGGCTCGAACGAGGCCGACGCGCGGTCGGAGCTGCAGGACGCCGGTCTCAAGGTGAAGGTCGCCACCGAGCGGGTCAATTCCTCCGAGTTCGACAAGGGCCAGGTCGCCGAGCAGAACCCGACCCCGGGCGGCCGGGCGGCCGAGGGCGACACGGTGACGCTCACGCTGTCCAAGGGCCCCGAGATGATCGAGGTCCCGGACGTGGTCGGCGCCGGCGTCGACGACGCCACGCGGGAGCTGGAGAGCGCCGGGTTCCAGGTCGACGAGGACCGCGGCCTGCTCGGCCTGTTCGGCGACACGGTGAAGGGCCAGTCCGTGGAGGGCGGGGAGACCGCGCCCAAGGGCTCGACGATCACCATCAAGATCAGGTGACGGACGCGGGCAGGGAGCCCGTGGACGGGGCAGGGCCAGGCGCATGACACCCTGAACGGGTGAACAATCAGCTGTCCGGCCCGTCCCGCAACCCCGTGGGCAGCCACATCCCCGTGGCCGGTGGTCTCCACTCCGTCGGCATGTCCTACGCCCGTGACCTGAAGGCCGAGACCGTCCAGGTCTTCGTCGCCAACCCGCGCGGCTGGGCCACTCCGGCCGGCAGTCCGAAGCAGGACGAGGCGTTCCGCGCCGCGTGCGAGGCCGAGTCGATCCCGGCGTACGTCCACGCTCCCTATCTGATTAACTTCGGCTCCCACACCGAGGCGACCGTGGAGCGGTCGGTGGAGTCGCTGCGGCACTCGTTGCGCCGCGGGCGGGAGATCGGGGCGCTGGGCGTGGTCGTGCACACCGGCAGCGCGACCGGCGGCCGGGAGCGGTCGGTGGCGCTGAAGCAGGTGCGGGAGCATCTGCTGCCGCTGCTCGACGAGCTGACCCACGACGACGACCCGTATCTGCTGCTGGAGTCGACCGCCGGCCAGGGCGCCTCCCTGTGCTCACGGACGTGGGACTTCGGCCCGTACTTCGAGGCGCTGGACGCCCACCCGATGCTGGGCGTGTGCCTGGACACCTGCCATGTCTTCGCCGCCGGGCACGACCTGACCGGCCCCAGCGGCATGCACCAGACGCTGGACCTGCTGGTGGACACGGTCGGCGAGGGCCGGCTGAAACTGATCCACGCCAACGACTCCAAGGACGTGGTGGGCGCGCACAAGGACCGGCACGAGAACATCGGCGTGGGCCACATCGGCGAGGACCCGTTCCGGGCCCTGATGACGCACCCCGCGACCGAGGGCGTGCCGCTGATCATCGAGACGCCGGGCGGCAAGGAAGGCCACGCGGCGGACGTGGAACGGCTGAAAAAGCTGCGCGACTGCTGAAAGCCACAGAGGCCACGCGGCCTCAGAGGTCGGGGCCCTCCCCGGGCTCCTCCTGGTACGAGTAGCGCTGTTCGCGCCACGGGTCGCCGACGTTGTGGTAGCCGCGCTCCTCCCAGAAGCCGCGCCGGTCGGCGGTCATGTACTCCACGCCGCGCACCCACTTGGGGCCCTTCCAGGCGTACAGGTGGGGCACGATCAGGCGCAGCGGGAAGCCGTGCTCGGCGGTGAGCAGTTCACCGTCCTTGTGGGTGGCGAACAGGGTGTGCTCGGAGGCGAAGTCGGACAGCCGGAGGTTGGAGCTGAATCCGTACTCGGCCCACACCATCACATGGGTGACGTCGTCCGCGGGCGGCGCGAGGTCGAGGATCGTGCGCGCGGGGATGCCGCCCCACTCGGCGCCCAGCATGCTGAACTTCGTGACGCAGTGCAGATCGGCCACGACGGTGGTGTACGGCAGGGCCGTGAACTCCTCGTGGGTCCAGCAGTGCTTGCCGCCGTCCGCCGTGGCGCCGAAGACCCTGAACTCCCAGCGCTCGGGCCGGAACTTGGGGACGGGCCCGTAGTGCGTGACCGGCCAGCCGCGCTGCACCCGCTGTCCCGGCGGAAGCCCGGGCTGCGTCGCTTCTGCCGGATCGCGCCCTTCTCCCGATTCGTGTCCCACCGGCTGACCCATGCCTCCATCCTGACAGACCCCGGGTGATGCCCCTGACCGGGGCCACCCCAAAAAGGGCAATGAGAACTAGCATGCCCTTACTTAGTAAGTGAAGACTTACTGGACGATCTTCGTCGCCGGTGGAATCATGCGGCGCAACCTGCCAGTTCCCCCGCGTGGAAGGAGCCTCTGCGATGCAGGGCGACCCCGAGGTCCTCGAATTCCTGAACGAGCAGTTGACCGGCGAGCTGACGGCGATCAACCAGTACTGGCTGCATTACCGGATCCAGGACAACAAAGGCTGGACCAAGCTCGCCAAGTACACGCGTGAAGAATCCATCGACGAGATGAAGCACGCGGACAAGATCACCGAACGCATTCTCATGCTGGACGGCCTGCCCAACTACCAGCGGCTCTTCCACGTACGGGTCGGCCAGACGGTCACCGAGATGTTCCAGGCCGACCGCCAGGTCGAGGTCGAGGCGATCGACCGCCTCAAGCGCGGTATCGAGGTGATGCGCAGCAAGGGCGACATCACGTCCGCGAACCTCTTCGAGTCGATCCTGGAGGACGAGGAGCACCACATCGACTACCTGGACACGCAACTGGAGCTCATCGAGAAGCTCGGCGAGCCGCTGTACCTCGCACAGCAGATCGAGCAGCCGAGCTAGGCGGCGTCTTCCAGCTCCGCGAGTGCGGGCTGGCCGCGGTCGGCCAGTTCACGGCGGGGGCACGCGCCCCTGCCCAGGATCGCCTGGATGCGACGTACGCACGACCCGCAGTCCGTGCCCGCCTTGCAGGCGGAGGCTATCTGCCGAGGGGTGCAGGCGCCGCCGTCCGCGTGCTGCTTGACCTGCTGCTCGGTGATCCCGAAGCAACTGCACACGTACACGCGGTCCACCTCCCGACAGGTCGTTCCAAGGCGCCGTCCCCGTTGATCGGTGAGGCTAACCTAACCTTACCCGCCGGGTCGGAGACGCAAAAGTCGACTGGGGCGCGGATCGTATGTGATCCGCGCCCCAGTCGATGTCGGTGTAACAGGCGAAACCGTTACCGGTCCCTGTACATCACTGGTCCCTGTACATCTCGGCCACGAGGAACGCCAGGTCCAGCGACTGGCTGCGGTTGAGCCGCGGGTCGCAGGCCGTCTCGTAGCGCTGGTGCAGATCGTCGACGAAGATCTCGTCGCCGCCGCCCACGCACTCGGTGACGTCGTCGCCGGTCAGCTCCACGTGGATGCCGCCCGGGTGGGTGCCGAGGGCCTTGTGGACCTCGAAGAAGCCCTTGACCTCGTCGAGCACGTCGTCGAAGCGGCGCGTCTTGTGCCCGGAGGCCGCCTCGAAGGTGTTGCCGTGCATCGGGTCGGTCACCCAGGCAACGGTGGCGCCCGAGGCGGTGACCTTCTCGACCAGCTCGGGGAGCTTGTCGCGGACCTTGTCGGCGCCCATGCGGACGATGAAGGTCAGTCGGCCCGGCTCCCGCTCCGGGTCGAGGCGCTCGATGTACTGCAGCGCGTCCTCGGCCGTGGTCGTCGGACCGAGCTTGATGCCGATCGGGTTGCGGATCCGCGAGGCGAACTCGACGTGCGCGTGGTCCAGCTGCCGGGTGCGCTCACCGATCCACACCATGTGCGCGGAGACGTCGTAGAGCTGCCCGGTGCGCGAGTCGACCCGGGTCAGGGCGGACTCGTAGTCGAGCAGCAGCGCCTCGTGCGAGGAGTAGAACTCGACCGTCTTGAACTCCTCCGGGTCGGCCCCGCAGGCGTGCATGAAGTTCAGCGCGTTGTCGATCTCGCGCGCGAGCTGCTCGTAGCGCTGGCCCGACGGGGACGACTTCACGAAGTCCTGGTTCCAGGCGTGCACCTGGCGCAGGTCGGCGTAACCGCCGGTGGTGAAGGCGCGCACCAGGTTCAGCGTCGAGGCCGAGGCGTGGTACATGCGCTTCAGCCGCTCGGGGTCCGGGATCCGGGCCTCTTCGGTGAAGTCGAAGCCGTTGACGGAGTCGCCCCGGTACGTCGGCAGCGTCACGCCGTCGCGGGTCTCGGTCGGCTTCGAGCGCGGCTTGGAGTACTGGCCGGCGATCCGGCCCACCTTCACCACGGGCACGGACGCGGCGTACGTCAGCACGGCGCCCATCTGGAGCAGCGTCTTGAGCTTGTTGCGGATCTGGTCCGCGGACACCGCGTCGAAGGCCTCGGCGCAGTCGCCGCCCTGGAGGAGGAACGCCTCTCCCTTGGCGACGGCCGCCATCCGGGCGCGCAGCTGGTCGCACTCGCCCGCGAAGACGAGCGGCGGATACGACTCGAGGTCCGCAACGACGGCGCGCAGAGCCTCGGTGTCGGGGTACTCGGGCTGCTGCGCCGCGGGCAGGTCTCGCCAGGTGTTGCCAGCACTCGCGCTGGTCTTAGCGTTCACGGTCACGGCCTCAACATTACGGGGTCGTGTCGGACGTCCTGACCCATGCCCAGCAATTGAGACACGGGGTACACGACTCGGACACGGGGTCTCGGACATGGGGTAGGGTGCCTGCCATGTTCGCGCACTCGATCCAGACCTGGTGGTGGACCGCTCATCCGGCGGCCCACTGACTGCGCGTACGACAGACTTCGCGAAGGCCGCCCGAGGGGCGGCCTTCGGCGTTTCCGGGGCCGTTCCTCTCCACCGAAATCCCACCGGATCCTCGGAGAAGGAGCACGCACCCATGAATCTGCTCGGCTTGCTGGACGACCCCCGCCCGTTCGCCCTGCTGCGCCGCCGCACCCCGGGCCACGATCAGGGACTGATCGAGGTCCTCGTCGGCCCGGTCACCACGCACGACCGCCTCGCCGACCTCCCCGACGAGGGCCTGGCGCTCGTCCCCTTCCGGCAGATCCGCGAGCGCGGCTTCGACGTCCGCGACGACGGCACTCCGCTGACGGTGTTGACGCCCGAGGAGTCGTACGGCGTCCCGCTCACCGACGCCCTGGAGCAGCTTCCGGCGCACGACGTGCGCGTCGAGGGCGGTGGCTTCGACGTCGGTGACGAGGAGTACGGGGAGATCGTCGGGCGCGTGCTGCGGGAGGAGATCGGGCGGGGCGAGGGCGCGAACTTCGTGATCCGGCGGACGTACGAGGGCGAGATCCCCGGGTTCGGCCGGGCCGACGCGCTCGCGCTGTTCCGGCGGCTGCTGGAGGGCGAGCGGGGCGCGTACTGGACGTTCGTCGTGCACACCGGCGACCGGACGCTGGTCGGGGCGAGCCCCGAGGTGCACGTCCGGATGTCCGGTGGCACGGTCGTCATGAACCCGATCAGCGGCACGTACCGCTACCCCGCCGACGGGCCGACGCCCGAGCACCTGCTGGACTTCCTCGCCGACGGCAAGGAGATCGAGGAGCTGTCGATGGTCGTCGACGAGGAGCTCAAGATGATGTGCACCGTCGGCGACATGGGCGGGGTCGTCGTCGGACCCCGGCTGAAGGAGATGGCACACCTCGCGCACACCGAGTACGAGCTGCGCGGGAAGTCCTCGCTGGACGTGCGGGAGGTGCTGAAGGAGACCCTGTTCGCGGCGACCGTCACGGGCTCGCCGGTGCAGAACGCCTGCCGGGTCATCGAGCGGCACGAGGCCGGCGGGCGCGGGTACTACGCCGGTGCGCTGGCCCTCCTCGGGCGGGACTCGGGCGGCGCCCAGACCCTCGACTCCCCCATTCTCATCCGCACCGCCGACATCGACACCGGCGGCCGGCTGCGGGTGCCGGTGGGCGCCACGCTGGTGCGCGGATCCGACCCGGCGGGCGAGGTCGCGGAGACGCACGCGAAGGCGGCGGGAGTGCTGGCCGCCTTGGGCGTACGTCCTTCCCGGCCGCGCGCGCAGGCCGTACGGCCACAGCTCGCGGACGACCCCCGGGTCCGGGCGGCGCTGGACGGGCGCCGGGCCTCGCTCGCGCCCTTCTGGCTGCGGATGCAGGAGCGGTCGGGCGAGCTGGAGGGGCACGCCCTCGTCGTGGACGGGGAGGACACCTTCACGGCGATGCTCGCGCACGTGCTGCGCGCCGGCGGCCTGGAGGTGAGCGTGCGGCGCTACGACGAGCCGGGGCTGCGGGAGGCGGTGCTCGGGCACGAGGGACCGGTGGTCCTGGGGCCCGGACCGGGTGACCCGTCGGATCTGGCGGACCCGAAGATGCGGTTCCTGCGCTCCCTGACCGCCGAGGTGACCGGGAGGCACCCGCACGGCGTCCTGGGCGTCTGCCTCGGGCACGAGCTGATCGCCGCCGAACTGGGCCTGGACGTCGTACGCAAGGAAGTGCCGTACCAGGGGGCGCAGACGGAGATCGAGTTGTTCGGGCGGCGGGAGACCGTCGGCTTCTACAACAGCTTCGTGGCGCGCTGCGACGACGAGGAGGCGGCGGAGCTGGCGGCACACGGAGTCGAGGTCAGCCGCGCGACGAACGGGGAGGTGCACGCGCTGCGGGGGCCCGGGTTCGCGGGGGTGCAGTTCCACCCGGAGTCCGTGCTCACGCTCAACGGCGCGGCGGTCGTGCGGGACCTGGTGGGGCAGCTGCGGGGCACGAGCACGCCCTCGGTGTAGCGCGGGGCCGGTCGGGCCGCGCGGCCCGACCGGCGTCCGAGCCGGACAGTGCGTCAGCCGAAGAACACCCCGACCTCCTCGTACAGCTTCGGGTCCACCGTCTTCAGGCGGGCCGTCGCGTCCGCGAGGGGGACGCGGACGATGTCCGTGCCGCGCAGGGCGACCATCGTGCCGAAGTCGCCGTCGCGGACGCAGTCGATGGCGTGCAGGCCGAAGCGGGTGGCGAGCCAGCGGTCGAAGGCGCTGGGGGTGCCGCCGCGCTGGACATGGCCGAGGACCGTCGTTCGGGCTTCGTTGCCCGTGCGTTTCTCGATCTCCTTGGCGAGCCACTCGCCGACACCGGACAGGCGGACGTGCCCGAAGGAGTCCAGCGTCTGGTCCTTGAGGACCATGTCGCCGTCCTTGGGCATGGCCCCCTCCGCGACGACGACGATCGGCGCGTACGACGCCCTGAAGCGGGACGTCACCCAGGCGCACACCTGCTCGACGTCGAAGCGCTGCTCGGGGATGAGGATGACGTTCGCGCCGCCGGCCAGGCCCGAGTGGAGGGCGATCCAGCCGGCGTGCCGGCCCATCACCTCGCAGACCAGGACCCGCATGTGGGACTCGGCGGTGGTGTGCAGCCGGTCGATGGCCTCGGTCGCGATGCCGACCGCGGTGTCGAAGCCGAAGGTGTAGTCGGTGGCGGACAGGTCGTTGTCTATCGTCTTCGGAACCCCCACACAGGGCACGGCGTACTCGCCGGACAGCCGGGCGGCCACGCCCAGGGTGTCCTCGCCGCCGATGACGATGAGCGCCTCGACCTCCAGCTCGGCGAGGTTCTCCTGGATACGGCGGATGCCGTCCCGCTCCTTCAGCGGGTTGGTCCGCGAGGAGCCGAGGATCGTGCCGCCGCGGGGCAGGATGCCGCGCACGGCGGGGATGTCGAGACGGACGGTGTCGTTGTCCAAGGGGCCTCGCCAGCCGTCCCGGAAGCCGGTGAAGTCGTAGCCGTACTCCTGCACGCCCTTGCGGACGATGGCCCGGATGACGGCGTTGAGGCCGGGGCAGTCGCCGCCTCCGGTCAGTACTCCGACGCGCATGGAACAGTCCCTTCGCCGCAGATGCCTGACGAAGGGTCAGTGTGACGTGCGCCTCACTCGTCGTCGAGGCCGCGCTCTATCGCATACCTGACCAACTCCACGCGGTTGTGCAACTGGAGCTTGCCGAGGGTGTTCTGGACGTGGTTCTGCACCGTGCGGTGGGAGATGACCAGGCGTTCGGCGATCTGCTTGTAGCTCAGGCCCTTGGCGACGAGGCGCAGGACCTCGGTCTCGCGGTCGGTGAGCCGGGGTGCCTTCGGTTCGCCGGTGTCCTGGGCGGGGGCGGGTTCGGAGGCCAGGCGGCGGTACTCGCCGAGTACCAGCCCGGCGAGGCCGGGGGTGAAGACCGGGTCTCCGACGGCCGTGCGGCGGACCGCGTCCTGAAGTTCCTCGGTGGAGGCCGACTTCAACAGGTAGCCGGTCGCGCCGGACTTCACCGCCTCCAGGACGTCGGCGTGCTCCCCGCTCGCGGAGAGCACCAGGACGCGCAGCGCCGGATCGGCGGCGACGACCTCCTTGCAGACCTGGACACCGGGCTTGCCGGGCAGGTTCAGGTCGAGCACGAGCACCTCGGGTGCGGCGGCCTTGGCGCGGCGCACGGCCTGGTCGCCGTCGCCCGCGGTGGCGACCACCTCGAAGCCCGACTCGGCCAGGTCGCGGGCGACCGCGTCGCGCCACATGGGGTGGTCGTCGACCACCATGACCTTGATCGGGTCCCGCCGGCCCTCCGTGGTCTCCGTCATCGCTGCTCCGCCTTCCCCCGTACGTTCGCCACGTCCTTCGGTACCTTCAACTCGACCTCCGTGCCCTGGCCCGGCACCGAGATCAGCTCCGCGCTGCCGCCGAGGTCGCGCAGCCGGCCGCGGATCGACAGGGCGACGCCGAGGCGCCCCTCACCCTCGGCCTGGGCGAGCCGCCCCTCCGGGATGCCGGGTCCGTCGTCCCGTACGGTGACGATCACCTCGTCCGGCTCGTCCTCGACGAGGATCCACGCGCGCGCCTGCTCCCCGGCGTGCTTGCGGACGTTGTCCAGCGCCGCCCCGACGGCGGCGGCCACCTCCCGGGCGGCGGCCGGCGCCAGCGGCACGGGCGCGCCGGGCTCGGCGAGGCTGACCCTGGCGCCGGCGTACGGCGCGAGCAGGGCGCGCAGGTCGACGGGGCCGCTCTCCTCCGGCTGCTCGTCGACGGCCCGGACGACGGCTCCCTCGGCGGCGTCCTCCGAGACCCGGGAGACGGGCACCAGTCCGCCGGAGACCAGGGTGCGCAGGGCGACCTCCTGCTCACCGGCCATCCGGCCCAGCTCGGCCGCCTCGCCGCCGATCACCGCGCCGCGCCGCTGCACCATCGCCAGCACCTGGAGCACGCTGTCGTGGATGTCCCGGGCGAGCCGCTCCCGCTCCCTGGTCGCGGCCTCGATCTCCAGGGCGCGGGCGAGGGTGCGCTCGGAGGCGCGGGCGACCTCGACGACGTAGCCGATGGCGACGGAGGCGATGCAGACCAGGATGACGTTGTGGACGGTGTCGCGGGCCGGGCTGCCGCGCTCGATCAGGTTGGCGACGGCCACGAGGCTGGAGGCGAGGGCCGCCCAGCGCCAGCCGCCCTTGACGGCGAAGGCGAGGACGGCACCGGCGGTCCATATCGACGGCAGCGTCGGGCCGCCCGCCTGGACCCGCTCGTGCGCGTCGGCGACGGGCGTGAGCAGGATGCCGGTGATGGCGACGGTGAGGTCGGCGGCGAGGAACCGCTTGGTGCAGCGGGCGGCGTTCGCGACCCGGGGCAGGGTGGCCAGGGTCCACACGCCCAGCACGGCGTAGTAGGCGACGGCGACCCAGGGCCGGGCGAACTCCTCGTAGGCGGTGGCGAACAGGCCGACCGCGTACAGCATCGTGAGCACCCGGTAGGCGGTCAGCGCGCGCCACAGCGGCTGCTCGACCGACATCCTCAGGACCCGCTCGCGCCTGGCCATCTCCCCCACCCCTGGCTCAAGCCCCCGACTAGGGCTCGGTCCGTCGCTGCTCCGGCTTTTCCTGCTCGGACTTTTCCTGCTCGGACTTTTCCTTTTCCGCCTGTTCCTTCTCCGCCCGTACGAGGGCGGCCTTCGCCGCCTTCTCGGCTTCCTTCTCCGCCTTCGCCGCCTCCGCGAGCTGCCGCTTCATGGCCGTCGCGTACATGTCGACGTACTCCTGGCCGGAGAGCTTCATGATCTCGTACATGACCTCGTCGGTCACCGCGCGCAGGACGAAGCGGTCGTGCTCCATGCCCTGGTAGCGGCTGAAGTCCAGGGGCTTGCCGATCCGGATGCCGGGGCGCATCAGCTTCGGCATGACCTTCCCGGGCGGCTGGATCTTCTCCGTGTCGATCATGGCGACGGGGAGGACGGGCGCACCGGTCGCGAGCGCCACGCGCGCGAGGCCGCCCGGCTTGCCGCGGTAGAGCCGCCCGTCGGGCGAGCGCGTCCCCTCCGGGTAGATACCGAACAGCTCGCCGCGCTCCAGCACCTCGATGCCGCTCTTGATGGCGGCCTCACCCGCGCCGCGCGCACCGGAGCGGTCCACCGGAAGCTGCCCGACTCCCTTGAAGAAGGCGGCCGTCAGCCGGCCCTTCACCCCGGGCGTGGTGAAGTACTCGGCCTTCGCGATGAACGTGACCTTGCGGTCCAGGACCGCGGGCAGGAAGAACGAGTCCGAGAAGGAGAGGTGGTTGCTCGCCAGGATCGCGGGGCCCTCTGCGGGAACGTTCTCCAGGCCTTCCACCCATGGCCTGAAGGCGACCTTCAGCGGTCCCCCAACAGCGACCTTCATCGCGCCGTACAACAACCGAGTGCCTCCTGTATGTGTCGATCAGACCTTAACCCGGCGCGCTGTCAAAGGCGCCGACGGCCCTGGTCGGTGTCAGTGCCGTCGCGTACGGTGAAGGTCCCGCGAACGCCGTGCGACCCCTGCCATGACGTTCCGTGACAATCCGTGATCGTGTCAGTCCCTTCTCACGACCAGGAGGCCGAAGGTGCCGGTCCTTGCCGGAGCCGAGCCATTTCGCCACGAGGGCGGGGAGATCGCCGTGCTCCTCTGCCACGGCTTCACCGGTTCACCGCAGTCGCTGCGCCCCTGGGCGGAGCATCTCGCCGCACGCGGCCTGACCGTCTCGCTGCCGCTGCTGCCCGGGCACGGCACGCGCTGGGAGGACCTGCGGATCACCGGCTGGCAGGACTGGTACGCGGAGGTGGACCGCGAGCTGCGCCTGCTGTGCGAGCGCCGCGAGCAGGTGTTCGTGGCCGGTCTGTCCATGGGCGGCGCCCTGGCCCTGCGGCTGGCCGCCAAGCACGGCGACGCCGTCAGTGGCGTGGTGGTCGTCAACCCGGCGAACAAGGTGCACGGCCTGGCCGCGCACGCCCTGCCGGTGGTCCGCCACCTCGTCCCCGCGACGAAGGGCATCGCCAGCGACATCGCCAAGCCGGACAGCAGGGAGCTCGGCTACGACCGGGTGCCGCTGCACGCGGCGCACTCCCTGCGGCAGTTCTTCCGGATCGTCGACGGCGAGCTGCCGCAGGTCACCCAGCCGGTGCTGCTGCTGCGCAGCCCGCAGGACCATGTGGTGCCGCCCGCCGACTCGGCCCGTATTCTCAGCCGCATCTCGTCGACCGACGTGAAAGAGGTCCTCCTGGAACAGAGCTACCACGTCGCCACGTTGGACCATGACGCGGACCGGATCTTCGCGGAGAGCACCGCGTTCATCGGCCGGCTCGCGTCCGGCCTCGGCAACGAGGCCGGTCTCGGCAAGGAAGGGACGACCGCAGGTGGCTGAGCACGACTCCGACCGCGAGGGCCGCGAGCCGGACGAGAAGGGCGTCCCGTTCGACGAGGAGGCCGCCTGGGCGGCGATCGTCGCCGGGTACGGCGACGAGCCGCCGGACCCGCCGGGCGCCAAGCCGTTCAAGTCGATCGAGGACCTGGCGCTGCTGGAGTCTCCGACCAACGACGACCGGGTGGACACGGCCGGGGCGTCCGGGAACGCCGCGAAGCCCGCTGAGCCTGAGGGGCCGGAGCGGTCGCAGCGTTCGGCGGGCTCGGAGGCATCGGAGGCATCGGAGGCCAAGGGTTCCGGGTCCGCGTCCGGGGACAACCCGGCCAAGCCTCTGGGCGGCTCCGTCTCCTTCGCACCCGGCGTCGGCCCGCGCGACTACTCCGCGCCCGAGCCCACCGAGGACGACTTCGACGAGGACGACGAAGGGCATTTCGTGCCGCCGGAGCCGCCCCCGCTGCCGTCCGCCGACCCCACCGCGAAGTTCGCCTGGCTCGGCGTGCTGGGCGGGCCGGTGCTGGTCCTGCTCGCCGTGCTGCTCGGCTGGGAAATGACGTGGTGGCTGACCACGCTGGCGATCGGCGGGTTCCTCGGTGGGTTCGCGACACTGGTGATGCGGATGCGGACGGACGACGAGGACGACGACGACCCCGGGCGGGGTGCGGTCGTCTAGACGGCTGGATTTCAGGCGGCTGGAATCTTGAGGGCGGCCAGGACCGGGAGGTGGTCCGTGGCCGCCCTCAGGTCTGCGCCGGTCACCCCGGGGTGCTCGAACGGCACCCCACAGCCCAGCACCTCGATGCCCTTGGTCGCGAAGATCGCGTCGATGCGCTGGTAGGGGTCGGTGGGGGTCCAGGTGTGCTCGCCGCCCCAGGGGGAGGCGGCCCGGCAGTCGGTCAGGGTGCCGGCCAGCCGGCGGAAGGCGGGGCCGTCGGGGCGTTCGTTCAGGTCGCCGCCGGCGATCGCGTGCTCCACGCCCATGCCGGCGAGCCGGTCCAGGAGCATGCCGGCCTGGTCGTACCGCTCGTCCTTCTGGAGCGACAGGTGACAGCTCAGGACGCCGAGGCGGGTGCCGGCGAAGCGGACGACCGCTGTGGCGAAGCCGCGGCGGTGCAGGCCGGGGGTGCGGGGCAGGAGAACGTCCTCCGTGCGTTCGACGCTCGCCCGGAGCGAGCTGAGGATCGCCGGCCCGGTGGTGGTGGCGCCCCCGGTGACGACGACCAGGCCGGAGGCGAGGGCGAGGCGGGCGAGTTTCTTGCGCCAGCGGAAGAAGCGGGGGGCTTCTTGGACGAGGACCAGGTCGGGTTCGCAAGCGCGGATGACGCGGGCCAGGGCGTCGGTGTCGTCGCGCATCGAGCGGATGTTGTAGCTGAGGACCCTGATGACCGCGGAACCATCGGGTTCGGTACGCGAGTTGGGGAGCAGGGGCATGTGATCAATTTACGCCCAACAGCTCGGGGCGCGAGGCTGGTGCGCGACTGACCGTTCGTTGTGGCTTGTCGCGCCCACGCGGCGGAGCCGCACATCGATACAGCCCCGCGCCCCTGAAAGCAGAAAACAAGGCGTTACATGATCGGGTCGGGTTCCCTCGCCAGGTCGGCCGCGCCCACCAGGCCGGCCTTGTTGCCCAGTTCCGCGGCCCGGACCTCGGCCACCGGGCGCCAGTTGCCGCCCACCAGCCAGCGCTTGTAGGACTTGCGGATCGGGCCCAGGACCAGTTCGCCCTCGTCGGAGAGGCCGCCGCCGACGATGAAGGCGGAGGGGTCGAAGAGGGAGGCGAGGTCGGCGAGACCCGCGCCGACCCAGCGGGCCAGTTCGCGGTAGGAGTCGACGGCCACGCGGTCACCCTGGCGGGCGGCCATGGAGATGTGCTTGCCCTCGATGCCGTCGGGCGTGCCGTTGCCGAGGCCGAGGAGGATCTCGGCGTTCTCGGGAGTGGCGTTGGCGCGCTGCTTGGCGTACCTCACCAGCGCCCGCCCCGACGCGTACTGCTCCCAGCAGCCCTGCGAGCCGCAGCCGCACAGCAGGCCGTCCGGCACCATGCGGATGTGGCCGAACTCGGCGGCCACGCCGAAGTGCCCGCGGCGCAGCTTGTTGCCGATGATGATGCCGCCGCCGAGGCCGGTGCCGAGCGTGATGCAGATGACGTTGCGGTGGCCCTTGCCGGCGCCGAACTTGTACTCGCCCCACGCCGCGGCGTTCGCGTCGTTCTCCACGACCACCGGGAGGCCCACGCGGGCCTCGACCTTCTCCTTGAGCGGCTCGTTGCGCCAGTGGATGTTGGGCGCGAAGTAGACCTCGGAACGCTGCCGGTTGACATATCCGGCCGCGCCGATGCCCACGCCGACGATGTCGTGCCCGACGCGTGCGCCTTCCACCGCCGAGGCGATGGCGTCCACGATGCCCTCAGGCGTGCCCGGGGTCGGCACCTTGTGGGTCGAGAGGATGTTGCCTTCCTCGTCGACCACGCCGGCCGCGATCTTCGTGCCGCCGATGTCGACGCCGATGGTGAGTCCCATGAATCCCTCAGTTTCGGTCGAGCCCCGCTACGGCCAACGGTACCCGAGGCACGCCGTCGGATTCGCTGTCGTCCGCACGCTGGGCAGGACCGGCGGCGGCACGCCGGTCGCGGCTCGTGAGAGGGCGGGGGCTCAGTCCAGGTCGATGCGCTCCGTGGGGCCGCCCTCGTCGCCCCGGTCATGGCGATCGTCCAGGTCACGCGGGTCGATCCGGTCGTCGCGGCCGGTCCAGCGGCGCTCCTGGGCCTCGACGGCGGAGCGGTAGGCGGCGAGCAGTTCGTTCCCGGCGGCGGCCAGGTGGTCGAACACGTCCGGGTTGCGTTCGATGACGGGTTCCACGGCGGCCTTGGCCTGCTGGACGACCTGGCGGACGACCTGCTCGGCGGCGGGTCCCGCGACCGCGCCGAACAGCGGGGACTGGATCCCCGACAGCTTGTCCGCGACGGCGTCGACCAGCTTCTTCAGTTCCTCGGCCGCGGAACCCTGGGGCGGGCCGTACTCGGCACGGCGGCGGGCCTTCTCCGCCTCGAGGTCCTCGGCACACGCGGTCGCCCAGGCGTCGGGGTCGGTCGCCCGCACCTCGTCCACGGCCTCTTCACGGGCGGCGTCGGACGGGGGGAGCTCTTCGCTCATGACGGACTCCTGACTACGGTTCGTCCCTACGACGTTACCCCCTCTCACCCTGTCCGCGGCCACAGCTTCGGGTCGGGTGCGAAGCGGACGCGCAGCTCCCCCTCGCGCAGGGCGGCCCCGTCGACGGTGCAGCGGCGCAGCGCGGAGGGCAGCGGAACGATGCGGCGGAAAGGCCCCGCCGTGACGACGAGTTCGTCGCCGCGCCGGACGAGGTCCAGTTCCTCGCGTACGGCGCCGGGCAGCGGGATGTGCCAGACGAGCACGCCGTCCTCGCCGAGCCGGTCGGTGACCGGCCACTCGACCGGTGGGACGGGGGCGTCCGGGTCGACGCCGGGGACGGCGAGGTCGGCGAGGTCGTCGGCGCCGACCGGGTCGCGTCCCAGGTGGGCGACGGTCCGGACGTCGTACGACTCCCGCCACTCCTCCAGTGTCTTGCGCTGCTGGGCGACCGGACCGGCCAGCCAGGTGTCCGCGGACGCCTCGGGCAGGACGCGGTTGGCGACCACGACGTCGGTGCGCAGGCCGCGCAGGGCGAGGCCGAGGCCCGCCACCCGGAGGGCGTCGGCGCCGGCCGGGCCGGGCTCGGCGACCAGTCGTACGACGGTGTCGCGGTCGGCGACGACCGCCTCGGCGGCGGCCAGCTCCAGATCCCAGCGGGCGGCCGTCTCGTACAGCCACTCGGCGGGCATGGGCACGCCGGCGAGCCGGCCCAGTACGGGGCGCAGGGCGCGGGCGGCCTGGCGTTCGGGCGGCAGCAGGCGGCGCAGGTAGCGGCGGAGCTCCTCGGGCAGGGCGAGGAGGGCGAGGGCCTGCGGGGCCGGTGGCAGGTCGACGACGAGCAGGTCGTACGACTCCGACAGGGCGGCGTCGCGCAGGCCGCGCAGGAGGGCGAGTTCCTCGGCGCCGGGGAGGGGGGTGAGTTCCTCGGGGTCGAGGCGGGAGGCGCCGAGGAGGTCCAGGGCGGAGGAGGCGCGGTCCTGGAGGGCGGTGAGGTCCGTCCGGAAGTCCTGGGCGGGGTCGGGACGCCAGGCCGTGAGGCGGGGTGCGGCCTCGGCCGGCTCAGGGCCCGTCCTGGTCCCCAGGGCGGCACCGAGGGTGTCCGTGCGGTCGGTGCCGAGGACGAGGGTGCGGGTGCCCTCCGCCGCCGCGGCCAGGGCGGTCGCGGCCGCGAGGGTGGTACGGCCGCTGCCGCCGGGGCCGGTGATCAGGATGGTGCGCATGGGGGTGAACGGTAACCGACACGCCCTCAGGGGCGCGGGGAACTGCGCGACCAGCCACAACGCACCTGGGCTCCGTCAGAAACCCCCGCGGCGGCTAGGCGGACTCGACGCGCTTCTTCAGACCCGCCAGTGCCCTGTCGATGATGACCTTCTCGGCCTTGCGCTTGATCATGCCGAGCATCGGGATCTTGACGTCCACGGTCAGCGCGTACGTGACCTCCGTGCCACCCGAGCCCGCCGGCTTGAGGATGTACGTGCCGTCCAGGGAACGGAGCATCTGGGACTTCACAAGGGTCCAGGACACCTCGCTCTCGCCGGTCCATGTGTACGCGAGGACCTGGTCGTCCTTGATCGCACCCGCGTCCATGACGAGCCGGACCTGCTCGGCGCGGCCCTGCTCGTCGGTCTTGAGCACCTCGGCCTCCTTCACCTCGCCGGTCCAGTCCGGGTACCGGGCGAAATCGGAGATGACCGCCATGACGTCGGCCGGGGCCGCCTCGATGGTGATGCTCGAGCTGGTGTGTTCCGCCATCTCCGTGGCTCCTCCAGATGCGGGCCGGTATGAGGTCGTCGTGCGCAAGCGTGTGCAGCGTGAAGGCTACCGCGCACGGGACCCGCCGATCTCACCCGACCTGGGACGTCCTCACCATTCCAGCGCCCACGGTGTCCCGGTCCCCGCGAAGTGCCCCACGTTCACACACTCGGTTGCCCCGATCCGCATCCGCCGCACCAGCGGCTGGTGCACGTGTCCGAAGAGGGAGTAGCGGGGGCGAGTGCGGCGGATGGCGTCCAGCAGGGCCCGGCTGCCGCGCTCGAAGCGGCGCGCGACGGTGTCGTAGACGAGCTCGGGAACCTCGGGCGGGATGTGCGTGCACAGCACGTCGACCTCGCCGACGGCCTCTATCTTGGCCGCGTACTCCTCGTCGCTGATCTCGTACGGCGTCCGCATCGGCGTGCGCAGGCCGCCGCCGACGAAGCCGAAGACCCGGCCGCCTATCTCGACGCGCTCGCCGTCGACGACGGTCGTGCCCGGGCCGGCGTACTCCTGCCACAGGGGCGGCATGTCGACATTGCCGTAGGTCGCGTACGTCGGAGTGGGGAACGCGGCGAACATCTCGGCGTACTGCTTGCGCACCGCCTTCTCGATCACCGAGGCGCGGTCCGCGCCGACGCCGGCCCACAGCCGGGCCCCGAATTCCCGCGCCTCCTGGAAGCGGCGGGCGGTGCGCAGCGCGACGATGCGGTCGGCGTTCTCGACGCCGAACAGGTCGGGGAAGATGCCGCGCGAGTGGTCGGCGTAGTCGAGGAAGAGGACGAGGTCGCCCAGGCAGATCAGGGCGTCGGCGCCCTCGCCGGCCCTCGCCAGGTCACGGGCGTTGCCGTGCACGTCGCTGACCACGTGCACGCGCGTCCTGTGGCTTCCGGCTGGTGTGGGTGCCATGGCGATCAAGGGTAGGTCGAGCGCTGCACTTGTGAACAGTGGCGGCCCTACCTGCGGTTACTGGCCAGTCAGTTAGTACGTGGACTACTGTGCGCGAAGAAATACCCAACTGTGTGACGCGGCGAACATCTCGCCGGGACCCCCTGTCGTAGAAGCCATACCGGCGGGTAACGTCCGGGCAGTCCAGTCGTGCTCTGCATTTCAACAAGTGAATGCCGGAGCACCTGCCCGAGCCTTGGACCGGACCGTCGCATCACACAACGTCGTGGCGCCGGCGCCCTATGAGGAGCAGCAGTCTTGCGCGAGTTCAGCCTTCCGGCTTTGTACGAGGTCCCTGCGGACGGCAATCTGACCGACATCGTCCGCAGAAACGCCGCGCAGCACCCGGACGTCGCCGTCATCGCCCGCAAGGTCGGCGGCACCTGGCAGGACGTCACGGCCACCGCCTTCCTCGCCGAGGTGCGCACGGCCGCGAAGGGGCTGATCGCCGCCGGCGTCCAGCCGGGCGACCGGGTGGGCCTGATGTCCCGCACCCGTTACGAGTGGACACTGCTGGACTTCGCGATCTGGAGCGCGGGCGCGGTGACCGTGCCGGTGTACGAGACCAGTTCGCCGGAGCAGGTGCAGTGGATCCTCGGCGACTCGGGCGCGACCGCGTGCATCGTGGAGTCGGGTGGTCACACGGCCGCCGTCGAGTCGGTGCGCGACCATCTGCCGGCGCTCAAGCACGTGTGGCAGATCGAGGGCGGCGGCATCGACGAGCTGGGCCGGCTCGGGCAGGACGTCACGGACCAGACGGTCGAGGAGCGCGGCTCGATCGCCAAGGCCGACGACCCGGCGACCATCGTCTACACCTCGGGCACGACCGGCCGCCCCAAGGGCTGTGTGCTCACCCACCGCAGCTTCTTCGCGGAGTGCGGCAACATCGTGGAGCGGCTGCGTCCGCTGTTCCGCACGGGCGAGTGCTCGGTGCTGCTCTTCCTGCCGCTCGCGCACGTCTTCGGGCGCCTCGTGCAGATCGCGCCGATGATGGCGCCGATCAAGCTGGGCTGCGTCCCGGACATCAAGAACCTCACCGACGAGCTGGCCGCGTTCCGCCCGACGCTGATCCTCGGGGTGCCGCGCGTCTTCGAGAAGGTCTACAACTCGGCGCGCGCCAAGGCCCAGGCCGACGGCAAGGGCAAGATCTTCGACAAGGCCGCCGACACCGCGATCGCCTACAGCAAGGCGCTGGACACCCCCTCGGGCCCCTCCCTCGGTCTGCGGATCAAGCACAAGACGTTCGACAAGCTCGTCTACAGCAAGCTCCGCGCGGTCCTCGGCGGCCGGGGCGAGTACGCCATCTCCGGCGGCGCACCGCTGGGCGAGCGCCTGGGCCACTTCTTCCGCGGCATCGGCTTCACGGTCCTGGAGGGCTACGGCCTGACCGAGTCCTGCGCGGCCACCGCGTTCAACCCCTGGGACCGGCAGAAGATCGGCACGGTCGGCCAGCCGCTGCCCGGCTCGGTGGTCCGGATCGCCGACGACGGCGAGGTGCTGCTGCACGGCGAGCACCTGTTCAAGGAGTACTGGAACAACCCCGGCGCGACCGCGGAGGCGCTGGCCGACGGCTGGTTCCACACCGGTGACATCGGCACCCTCGACGAGGACGGCTACCTCAGGATCACCGGCCGCAAGAAGGAGATCATCGTCACCGCGGGCGGCAAGAACGTCGCCCCGGCCGTGATCGAGGACCGCATCCGGGCGCACGCGCTGGTCGCGGAATGCATGGTGGTGGGCGACGGGCGGCCGTTCGTGGGCGCGCTGATCACCATCGACGAGGAGTTCCTGGGCCGTTGGTGCGCGGACCACGGCAAGCCGGCGGGTTCCACCGCGGCGTCGCTGTGCGAGGACCCGGACCTGCTGGCCGCGATCCAGGCCGCGGTCGACGACGGCAACGCCGCGGTGTCGAAGGCCGAATCGGTGCGGAAGTTCCGCATTCTGTCCTCCCAGTTCACGGAGGAGTCTGGCCACCTGACCCCCTCACTGAAGCTGAAGCGGAACGTGGTGGCGAAGGACTACGCGCACGAGGTCGAGGCGATCTACGCGAAGTGACCGGCCCCCGGCCTGCCGCCTAGATGAATGAGTCCGATGTCTTCAGTGGTCGTACGCGATCAGCGAGCGCTTGACCGTTGTTCCGGTGTGCCAGTTGTGCCAGATCGCGGTGGCCAGGGCCAGTAGGCGTTGGGCGGTGCGGGCGAAGACTCCGGCTGGGGTTCTGCCGCCGTGCTGTTCCAGGCTGAGCTGGCCCTTGAGGGTGTCGATGACGGCCTCGATCCACTGGCGGACACGGGCGATCTTGCCGAAGCGGGCCGGTTCGTTCTTGCGGTCCGGTCGCACCAGGTGGGCGCCGAGCCGGTCGGTGACGAAGGGGCGTTGAGGCGCTTGTTGTAGGCCGACTGCTGGGGCAGGT
>NZ_NGFN01000770.1 GCF_002148965.1 Streptomyces swartbergensis
GGGGGACGGCGGGGGTGGTGGCGTCCGGCGTCGGCTTGGGTTCGGCCTCGCCTTCGGCTTCGGCCGTGTCGTTCCCGCCCGCACCACCCGTGCTGCTTTCGTCGTCGGGTGCGGGTGGCCCCTGTGGGGCGGAGTCGTCGTCGGCGGCTGCGGGAGCGTCCACCGCCTTGGCCTTCGGTTCCGCCTCGGGCGTCGGCGGCTTGCCTTCGGAGGACGACTCGGGCGTCGGCAGCTTGCCTTCGGAGGACGACTCGGGCTTCTCGGGCTCCTGGGCCTCCGCGACGGTCGCCTCCTCCGCCGGTTCCGTCGGCGCCGGCGTCTCCGCCGCAGTTGCCTCCGTCGGCTTTTCGGCGGACGTCGGCTTCTCCGCCGTCGGCTTGGCCTCCGCCTCCGCCTCCGCGTCAGCCTCTGCCTCCGGTGCCACCGCCGCAGGCTTCTCCGCGAACGTCGGCTCCTCCACAACCTGCGGCTTCTCCGCTACCGGCTTTTCGGCAGGCGCCGGTTCCTCGACGGTCGCCCGCTCTTCCTCTACCGCCGGCTTCTCGGCGGCCGTCGGCTGCTCCTCAGTTGCGGGCTTCTCCGCTACCGGCTTTTCGGCAGGCGCCGGTTCCTCGACGGTCGCCCGCTCTTCCTCTACCGCCGGCTTCTCGGGGGCCGTCGGCTGCGCCTCAATCGCGGGCTTCTCCGCTACCGGCTGCTCGGCAGACGCCGGTTCCTCGACGGTCAGCCGCTCTTCCTCTACCGCCGGCTTCTCAGCGGCCGTCGGCTGCTCCTCAACCCCGCGCGGCTCCTCAACCCGGGACTTCTCCGCAGCCGCCGGCTCCCCTTCCGCCGATCGCGCAGGCCTGGGCACCGTCACATTGTCGAAGATCAGTGACACGAGGTCGTGTTC
>NZ_NGFN01000771.1 GCF_002148965.1 Streptomyces swartbergensis
GTCGTCATCGCGATCGCCCAGAGTGCGGGTCGAGCGTTGATGGAGCTTGGTCTGCAGCAGGTCCACAGGACGGTCGGCCACCTCCCACGCCACGTCGTCGTGCAACTCGAGACTGATCGCTCCATCGGGCCGTTCCGACGACCCGCGAAACAACTCCAGCAGCGCCCACTTCGCCTGATACAGGTAGCCCAGTGCGGAGGCTGACGCGTCATGAGACACCTGAGAGACCATGATCCAGTCTCCTCACGCAATACGTGCTGTGTCTAGCTGCATGCGCACAGTCGACGTCCGAAGCACGAAGGTTCCGGGTTGGAGGCGAGCCATCCGCTCCGGAGCGGGCGCGCCGTGCGCGGCTGCGAAGGACTGACCGTCCTGATCCTCGGTGCCGGGCGTTTCGCGGCGTGGATCCGCCGCCCTGGCCCATCAGGAAACAGCGCCCTGTCCTGAAGTCCGGCGGGGAGCTGAGTACCAGGACGACAAGGCCTGCGATATCCGGCAGTGCTCTGGTGGAGTACTCGCCGTGCCGACTGTGTGTGGGGCGTGCAGGGTTGGATCATGCGTGCACTGTGGTCGGGTCACATCACCTGCGGTCTGGTCAGCGTGCCGGTGCGCCTGTACGCGGCAACGGAGGCGGCGCGGCCTCAGCTGCACGAGGTGCATGTGAGCGATGGTGCCCGGATCCGTCACCGGCGGGTGTGCGAGGCCGAGGACCGTGAGGTCGGCGAGGAGGAGATCGGCCGGGGCTGGCAGGCCTCGGACGGGCGCATGGTCGTCCTGCGGGATGAGGACCTGGACCACCTGCCGCTCGCCACGAGGCGACGGGTGGAGATCCTCGGCTTCGTCGACGACCGGGATGTCGATCCGCTGCTGTACGACCGGGCCTACTA
>NZ_NGFN01000772.1 GCF_002148965.1 Streptomyces swartbergensis
ACCCCCAGCAGCACCCCCAGCCCGGCGCCCCGGGCGCCGCCCCGCCCTTCCACCCCGCCTACGGCGGCCTCGGCTCCACGCCGCCCTTCGGCCCGCCGCCGTACGGCACGGGCCAGCCCTACGGCACGGGCCAGGCCTACGGCACGACACCGCCCTACGGTCCGCCGCAGGATCCGGCGGGAAGAAACGGCCGTTCCACCGCGCTGCTCGTCGTGATCGCCCTGGTCGTCGCGCTGGCCGCGGGCGGCTCGGTCTACGCGCTGATGCAGGGCGGCGACGGCGACCGGGCCGGCGGCGACCCCACCCCCACGCGGAGCACCGACGCGCCCCCGACCACGCCGGGCCCGACCCCGACGATCTCGCAGCCGGACACCTCCACCTCCCCGGCGGACGGTTCGATCCCGACGGGATACCTGGGCACCTGGGCCACGACGATCGACAACGCCGACGGCCGGCACACCCGGCGACTTACCATCCAGCAGGGCGAGCCCGGCGACACCGTCCTGTCCCTCGTGGCCGACGGCCCCACGGACGGGGGCGGCAACTACCACTGCGTGTTCGCGGGCGCACTGACCGACGCCCCCGACGCCGACGGCCCGCTGAAGATCGGCCCGTCAACCGTGACCGTCGGGCAGCCGCGCACCGCCTGCACCCCGGGCGCCGCCACCGAGATCACCGTCCTCCCGGACGGCACGCTCCAGCGCGTGAACACCAGCAGCGGGGAACGGCTGACGTACAGGAGGCAGTGACCGGAGGCGGTGGCCAACCGCCGGTTCCCCCCTGCTCGAGCGAAGTCGAGAGCTTGGGGGAGGGTGGGCGCAGCGGCACCTCGTCGCGCCGAGCTGCGCACCCACCCGACCCCAGCCCAAAGGCACAGTCACCTAGGC
>NZ_NGFN01000773.1 GCF_002148965.1 Streptomyces swartbergensis
CCTTCGACCCGACGACCGCCCCCGCCGCCGCGAACCACTCGGCGAAGAGGGGCAGCGGGGCGGCGGGGGCGGTCGTCGGGTCGAAGGTGGGGAGTCGCGTGACCTGCGGGTCCCAGACCCGCAGTGACCTCAGCAGCTCGTGAAGATCCGTTGCCATTCCCCGATTGTCACCCCGGCACGCTCCTCACACCTGCCCGAGGTCCGACGACACCCATCGCTCCGGCCGCATCCTCAGCACCAGCTGTTCCCCGTGGTTCTTCCAGGAGAAGTCGACGTAGCCGTCGACCTTGTCGGCCGGCAGGTAGCGCGCCGAGAGTTCGCGGAGCTGGTCGAGGGTGGCGGGGGCCGTGTCGACGACGGGGCCCTCGACCGACACGTACCGGATCGTCGGCTCCAGCCGGTCCACCATCAGCGAGAACCGGCCCGCCGCGCTGATCAGCTCGTTCTTGCGGGAGTCGAGGCCGGTCATGATCCAGATGTCGCCGCCGGGCTCGTACTGGTACCAGATCGGCACGGTCAGCGGCGCGCGGCCCGGCCCCGCGTCGACCGCCAGCGCGGCGATGTGCGGCTCGGCCAGGAACTGTTCGCGCTCTTCACGGGTCAGGGCCATTCCGGTCTCCTTCGCAGGGCGTTCCGGTCTCCGTCGGCGTCCTCTCAACACCGTTGCCACGACCGAATGTTCCCGTGTGGGCAGCCACGCGTGAGGTCAAGAATGATCACCGGCTCGCCACAACCAGGCCCTCTACGCCACCGGCTCCACCCCGCCCTCCCACAGCCGTGATCAATCCGAAACCAATTCCGGTCTTGACCGAGACCCATCAAGCGGGTGCGTGGCTACGCTCCCGCTCATGGCCGACTCCATTCCCCCCACACACTCCTCCGCG
>NZ_NGFN01000774.1 GCF_002148965.1 Streptomyces swartbergensis
GGCCTGGTTACGCCGGACATGCAAGAACATGTGGATCGACGGCATCCGGCGCTCCGAAAACCTCAAAAAGCTGCAGCCCGAAGTGGCCGAGCGCTACCACCGTGCTCAGCTCGACCCTGCGGATCTGGCTCTGTTACGGCTGGCGGCAGATCACTGCCTACACGTGATCAACAGTCTTCCGACAGCACGTAGACGAGTCGCCGTGCTGTACTTCCTGGAGGAACACCCTGCGCCGGTAATCGCCGAACTCCTTGAGATAGCGCCGTCCGGCGTCCGCAAACACGTGGCCGAGGTCCGCCGAAGACTCCAAAGAGAGCTAGCACCCTTCGTCAATGACCGACACGAGGCACCCAGTGCGCTGCGAAAGGAGGCACGCACATGAGCAACGAGTTCCAGGACGGCCGCTCCAACGAGCTGGACTCCGTGATCGGTCACGCCCTGCAGCAAGCCGAGTCCGATGTCGTGGTGGACAGAGCTGACCTCAACCGACGACGTGAGGCGTTGCTCGCCTGGATGAGTGAGTCTTTGAGGACCGGCCCCGAGTCGCCTCCCGATGGCGCGGATACAGAGGTGGCCTCAGCAGGGGGTTTGAGGGAGGAGCAGCCTGTCCCGTGGCCTGAGCAGGCCCGCTCGAGAGTTGAGCGAAGCACGTCGAGTCGGGTGCTCGTTGTGGACGACAACAAGTTCGTCCGGCAGTTGATCAGGGTCAATCTCGAGCTGGAGGGGTTTGAGGTCGTAACCGCGTCCGATGGCCTCGAATGCCTGGAGATCGTCCATCAAGTACGGCCCGATCTCGTGCTCCTCGACGTCGTCATGCCCCGGCTGGACGGGTTGAAGACGGCTGCCCGGCTGCGTGCTGACCCCCGTACCCGTGATCTTC
>NZ_NGFN01000775.1 GCF_002148965.1 Streptomyces swartbergensis
AATCCCGAAGGTGGGGGTGCGTTTCGGCGCGTGCTGGGTAGAGTCCGTCCACATGGAGCACGAGGTGTTCGTTCCGGTTCCGGCCGAGCGGCTCAGGGAGGTGCTGGACGACCCCGCGCGGGTCGCCCGGGCGGTTCCGGGGCTCCAGCAGGACGCCGGCGCCGAGCCCGTCACCGGGCGGCTGAAGATCCGGGTCGGCAGCCACTCCGTCACGTACCGGGGTGCCGTACGGGTGTCCCGGCGGGACGACGGGGCGTACGCCGTCGAGGGCGACGCCACGGAGGCCCGCGGCAGCGGCTCGGTGGAACTCGCGCTGCGGATCGCCCTGCGGGACGCGGAGGACGGCACGACGGTCGTGTTCGACGGTACGGCCGCCGCGGACGGACGGATCAAGGATCTCCCGTCCGACGCGGTGGAGGGCGCCGTCACACGCCTGCTGAACTGTTTCGCGGAAAACCTGGCCGCGGCAGCCCCGGAAACGACCACGCCCCTCGTCACCCAGGACTTCGAACCCCGCGCCACCACCGACTACGAGACGACCCCGGACGCGGACGACGCGGCTCCACCGCCTCCGCCTCTGCCTCCGGCGGGGGCAGAGGGCGGCGCAGTGGCCGGGAAGGACGCGGCTTCGGGGTCTGCGGGAGGTGGCTCGGCCGGCGGCCCGGCCGACGAGAGCCGGACCGCCGCAGGGGCTGCCGAGAAGACTCCCGGGACCGCCCGGGACACTTCCGCTCCCGCACCCGACGACAAGACGCCCGCTCCCGCACCCGACGACAAGACGCCCGCCCCCGGGCCCGACGACAAGACGCCCGCCTCCGGCCACACCGCCGACGGCACTCGTGCCTCCGGGGCCGGCGACGAGCCCTCGGCTCCGCGT
>NZ_NGFN01000776.1 GCF_002148965.1 Streptomyces swartbergensis
ATGCCATCCCACGCGGGCTTCATCCGCCAGGCAGTGATGCTGGCCGCGATGAAAGAAGACCTGGTCGTACTGGTCCCTGATCCTGACCGTGACGCTGTCCAGCACCTGCCACAGCAGCTCTTCCCCCGCGTCCTGCCGATCCTGCTCGCTCGCATCCGCCGGCAGCCGGCGAACCATACGGGCAAAGAGCCGCTCCCACTCGTCGACCAAGTCGGCCTGATAGCGCTCCAGTTCCTCCAAGCCGATCAGGTCATTGTCCGCCCAGGCCACAGCTTGGTTATAGGCGCGGTAGTAATCCATCATCGCCTTCTCCAGCTCCCGCCGGCCGAGGTTGACCCACCGCAGCTGATGGACGAAGAACCGCTCGCTGTAGTCCACGCCCTCCTGCTGGGCGGCCTGCCAGTCGCTCCGCTCCACCAGAGTAGGAAGCCGATCCGCAGCGTAGTCATCCCGGATCTGCTCAACCCGACGATGCACCATCCCCACCGACACGCTCGTCCGGCGCTTCTGCAGCATCTCGACGACCTGGTCGTACCACCACGCCCACAACTGCTCCATGAACGTCGCCTGCGCACCCTCGCCGGACGGGAGAGTGAACAGCAGCCACTTCCGCACAGCCCCATCGAGGTCGTCGATACCGAGGGTGCCGTCGATAACCCGCATGCGCTGAACGAACGTCGCGCGCTCACCGGACGACAGGGCGAGGAAGCGCGCCCGAGCCTCAGCGGTCTTCTCCGATTTCGACTCTGCCGCAGCGGTCTCAAGCCGTCGCAGAGCCACACCAGGCTCCCGGCTCGGGCTGCGCAGCGCCGCCGCTGCCGAACCCTCGCGCGCATGCTGGGTGGTGACGAGCGTCAGCCACGGCCCCTCTGCAT
>NZ_NGFN01000777.1 GCF_002148965.1 Streptomyces swartbergensis
GCGGGCGTCCGGCCACCGACCCACGCGCGCGTGACGAGGTCGCCGCCGTCTGGGGCGTCGCCGGTCTCCCGCACCGCTACGGCCGCGACACCGGCCAGATCGTGGAGGCCGCCGCGACCGGCGAACTCCAGGCGCTGCTGGTGGCGGGCGTCGAGATCGCCGACCTGCCCGACCCGGCACGCGCGCGTGCGGCACTCGACGAGGTCGGCTTCCTGGTCTCGCTCGAACTGCGGCCCAGCGAGATCACCCGCAAGGCCGACGTGGTCCTGCCGGTGGCCGCGGTCGCCGAGAAGGGAGAAGGCCGGCGGGACGCTGCTGCCGGCGGCTCCCGGGACCGAGACCGAGTGGCTGGACGCGCTCGCGAGGAACGTCGGTCTGGAGGACGACGGTGCTCTCGCCGCCGAGGCGCTGCGCGCCGAGGGGGCCGTGATCGTCGTCGGTGAGCGGCTGGCCGCGGTGGCCGGCGGCCTGACCGCCGCCGTACGCGCCGCCTCCGCGACCGGTGCCCGGCTGGCGTGGATCCCGCGCCGGGCCGGGGAGCGTGGTGCCGTCGAGGCGGGCGCGCTGCCGTCGCTGCTGCCGGGCGGGCGTCCGGCCACCGACCCACGCGCGCGTGACGAGGTCGCCGCCGTCTGGGGCGTCGCCGGTCTCCCGCACCGCTACGGCCGCGACACCGGCCAGATCGTGGAGGCCGCCGCGACCGGCGAACTCCAGGCGCTGCTGGTGGCGGGCGTCGAGATCGCCGACCTGCCCGACCCGGCACGCGCGCGTGCGGCACTCGACGAGGTCGGCTTCCTGGTCTCGCTCGAACTGCGGCCCAGCGAGATCACCCGCAAGGCCGACGTGGTCCTGCCGGTGGCCGCGGTCGCCGAGAA
>NZ_NGFN01000778.1 GCF_002148965.1 Streptomyces swartbergensis
GGCGGGCGGCGCCGCGGCGGTGCTGTTGCTCACCGGCGGCGCCGCCCTGGCGCTACGGCTGCGTCGGCGCTGAACCGACGCTCCTCAGCGGTCAGTTGACGTTGACTGCGACGCCTCCCTTGGTCACCGGCGAGTACTTGGCGGTGAAGAAGGCGTTGGCGAAGCACAGCGACGAGCCGGACGTCTTCGTGAACTGCTGGTTGGTGAAGGTGATGCTGTTGTCGGCGTTGCTCGCCGTTCCGGTCAGGCTGGGTGCCCGGTAGACGCAGTTGATGGTGCCGAGCAGGGTGCGCAGCCGGACCGTGGACTGGATGGCGGAGCCCGCGCCCGGGGTCACGGAGACGGTGCCGTCCGAGGACACGCTGGTGGTGTAGGGCAGGTTGTCGACGGTGATGCCGCTGACGCCGAGCACTCCGACGACGTTGGCGGTGCAGCCGCTGGTGTCGAAGCTGTGCGAGGTGAGGGACTCGGTGGCGGTGCCGGGAGCGGCCGGGTTGTCGGTGACGGTGGCGGTGAACGCCGACTTGGTGCAGGAGATGCCGCTGGTGCCGGTCGCGCTGGAGTAGAAGGTGGCGGCCGTGCCGCTCGCCAGGGACGCGTCGAGGACGTCGCCGACCGCGACGGCCGCGCCGTCGGTGGTGGTCAGGACGGGCGTGTCGGCCGCCGAGGCGGGGGCGGTGAGGCCCAGGGCGGCGACGGCGGCGGTGAGGGTGAGGAGGGTGCGTGTACGCATGCGGGTGTGCCTCTTCTCTGAAGCGGGGTGAGGGTGCGGGGACGCGGTTCGGCGTCCGCCGTCGCCGGCCCGTTACGCCTTCTCCGTACGTGACGGACCGGCAACGGCAGACCGGTGACCGGCCGCAGGCACGCACGGGGAC
>NZ_NGFN01000779.1 GCF_002148965.1 Streptomyces swartbergensis
CTCGACGAGCGTGCTCTCGCCGGAGACGGTGGCCGTCGGGCCTGTGTGCGCCTCGGCGTGCGCGCCGGGCACGAGCAGGGCGAGCAGCAGGACGAGCACCCGCGGCCAGGTGTGCCGGCGGGTGCCGCGGGGGGCCGGCTGCGGTGCGGGGTTCACGGGAGGTGGTTCCCCGTTGTGCGTATGCCGTTCATCCCACCGGCTGCGAGATCCGCTCGCTCGGCGTACGGCGGCCCCGGATGCGCAGGGCCGTGGCGATCTCGACGGCGCCGACCGCGAGCAGCCAGCAGCCGCCGACCAGGGTGAGAACGGCGACGGACTCGAAGGGCGCGTCGATGAGGACGATGCCGGCGACGACGGTGAGGACCCCGAGGAAGATCTGCCAGCCCCGGGCGGGCATCGCCGGGTCGTGGGCGGCGGCCAGGGTCTGGGTGATACCGCGGAACAGCCAGCCGATGCCGATCCAGAGGGCGAGCAGCAGGATCGACTGCAGGGGGCGACGGAAGCAGAACAGGCCGAGCAGGATCGAGAGCGTGCCGCTGATGAAGGCGAGGACGCGCAGGGCTGTCGTCCGGTGGGTGCCGAAGGCGGAGGCGAGCTGGAGGATGCCGCTGACGAGCAGATAGAGCCCGAACAGCACCCCGGCGGCGAACAGGGACGCGCCCGGCCAGACCAGGACGAGAAGCCCCAGCACGAGGGAGGTGACCCCGGTGACCAGCACGGCTTGCCAGGCGGCGTGGGAGAGCTGGTGCAGGGGCCCTGGGAAGGGGGACTCCGGCTCGTGACCGCCTGAGCGCGGGCTCGCGGTGTGCGCGGCGCCCCGGGGTGCGTGCGGGTCGTGCGGCCAGTGGGCCTGTGCGCCGGGTGGGGCCGGGG
>NZ_NGFN01000078.1 GCF_002148965.1 Streptomyces swartbergensis
CCCCTCCCCCCTCCCCGGGGGTGTCGTCCCTCGGGTTCGCCCTGCATGATGGTCGGCTGACGCCCGATGGGTTCCGGCCGATCCCGGAGGCTCCGTCGGCGCTGTCCCGACACGTCCCATCCGATACGGAGTCACGCTCGTGCCCAGCAAGAAGGCCCTCGTCCGCTGCCCCAGCCCGCGCCTCGCCGAAGGGCTGGTGACGCACATCGAGCGGGAGAGGGTCGACGCCGACCTCGCGGTCGAGCAGTGGGAGGCGTACGTGGCGGCGCTGCGCACGCACGGCTGGGAGACCATCGAGGTGGACCCGGCCGACGACTGCCCGGACTCGGTGTTCGTCGAGGACACGGTCGTGATGTACAAGAACGTGGCACTGATCACCCGCCCGGGCGCCGAGTCCCGGCGTGACGAGACCGCCGGGGTCGAGGAGGCCGTGGCCGGTCTGGGCTGCTCGGTGAACTGGATCTGGGAGCCCGGCACGCTGGAGGGCGGTGACGTGCTGAAGATCGGCGACACCGTGTACGTGGGCCGGGGCGGGCGCACCAACGCCGCCGGCGTCCAGCAGCTGCGGGCCGCGTTCGAGCCGCTGGGCGCGCGGGTCGTCGCCGTACCGGTGAGCAAGGTGCTGCACCTGAAGACGGCCGTCACCGCGCTGCCGGACGGCACGGTCATCGGGCACATCCCGAAGATGGACGCGCCGTCGCTGTTCGCGCGCTTCCTGCCCGTGCCGGAGGAGACCGGGTCGCACGTCGTGCTGCTCGGCGGTGACAAACTGCTCATGGCGGCCAGCGCGCCGAAGACCGCGGAGCTGTTCGCGGACCTCGGGTACGAGCCGGTCGTCGTGGACATCAGCGAGTTCGAGAAGCTCGAGGGATGTGTGACGTGCCTCTCGGTGCGGCTGCGGGGGCTGTACGCCTGAGGGGACGGGCACGCCACCTGTGCACCCCCTCGACCTGCGGGCCGGGGAGCGGTGATGTGCGTTCGAGCGACACCGCTGAGCAGCGTCCTTTACAGCGCTCTTAACCTACGGCATCGTAACCTACGGAAACGTAGCCTACGATGCCGTAGGTTACTGCTCACCGCTCGTACGCATGTCCCCCTGGAGAGTCCATGACGATCACCACTCCCCACCTCGGCAGCCCCGCCGGCGCCTGGACCGACGCTCAGCTGCTGTACGCCCTGGAGGAAGTGGTCGAGAAGGAGCTCAACCGGCATCTGGAGGTCGCCAAGGACTGGATGCCGCACGAGTACGTGCCCTGGAGCGACGGGCGCAACTTCCCCGGCCTCTTCGAGGACGGCGAGGCCTGGGACAAGGAACAGTCCAAGGTCACCGAGATCGGCCGCATCGCGCTCGTCGTGAACCTGCTGACCGAGGACAACCTGCCCAGCTACCACCACGAGATCGCCTCGCTCTTCGGCCGCGACGGCGCCTGGGGCACCTGGGTGCACCGCTGGACGGCCGAGGAGGGCCGGCACGGCATCGTGATGCGGGACTACCTGCTCACCTCGCGCGCGGTCGACCCGGACAAGCTGGAGCAGTTCCGCATGTCGCACATGAGCGAGGGCTTCGAGTCGGACAACCGGCACTCGATGCTCCACTCGATCGCCTACGTCGCCTTCCAGGAGCTGGCCACCCGCATCTCGCACCGCAACACCGGCCACCAGTCCGGCGACCCGGTCTGCGACCGCATGCTGGCCCGCATCGCGACCGACGAGAACCTGCACATGGTCTTCTACCGCAACCTCCTGAAGTCGGCGTTCGAGCTCGCCCCCGACCTGACCATGCAGGCCGTGCGGGACGTGGTCGTGAACTTCCGGATGCCCGGCCACGGCATCCCCGGCTTCGAGCGCGCCGCCGCGCAGATGGCGATCGGCGAGGTCTACAACCTGCGCATCCACCACGACGACGTGCTGCAGCCCGTCCTGCGCTTCCTGAAGGTCCTGGAGATCGACGGGCTGGGCGCCGAGGGCCGCAAGGCGCAGGAGGAACTCGGCATGTACATGGGTGGCCTGGACGCCGAGGCGTCGAAGTTCGACGAGAAGCTGGCCGCGCGCAAGGCCCGCATGGCGGCCCGGGCCGGCGCCTGACGGCCGACCCGGCGCCTCCGGCCCCACGACTGCGAGGCCCCGACCGCCACGAGCGGCCGGGGCCTCGGCGTTTCGGCGCCCGGCTCCCCGGCAGGCCGCCACCCGCGCGAGGCGCGATGACCTGCGGACGACGCGATGGCCCGCGGACGGCGCGGCGCACGGCTACCGCGACATACGCCGCAGTTCCAGCCGCTCCTTCTCCGACAGACCGCCCCAGACACCAAAACGCTCGTCGTTGTCCATCGCGTACTCCAGGCAGGCGTCACGGATCGGGCACATGCCGCAGATCCGCTTCGCCTCCCGCACCGAGCTGCCGGGCTCGGGGAAGAAGAAGTCCGCCCCGGTCTGCGCGCACAACGCCTCCTGCTGCCAGGCGAGTTCGGGCGAGATCATGGTGTCGATGTGCATGGCCAGAAGCGTTGCGGACAGCGAAAAACGTTCGATCAACGCGAGATCAACACCGCGTTGACGGGCCTCCGGCCACCTTGATGGTCGCCCGCCGGACGGGCCGACGCACGGCGGCGCGCGGAAACCCGGCATCACGCCCCGGCGGCGCTCCGGCGGCGCTTGTCAGTGGGCGGTGCGAGACTCGGCAGAGTGGACGAACGGGCCCCAGCACGAGGAGGGCGACGATGCTCACCACCCGTTATGTGACCGGCGCTCCGAACTGGATCGATCTCGGCACACCCGACATCGACGGTGCCGCCGCCTTCTACGGCGACCTGTTCGGCTGGGAGTTCCAGCCCGGCGGGCCCGAGGTCGGGGGCTACGGCCTCTTCCAGCTGGGCGGCAGAACCACCGCCGGTGGCATGCAGACCACCCCGGAGCAGGGCCCGCCCTCCTGGACGGTGTACTTCCAGGCCCCGGACGCGGACGCCACGGCCCGGGCGGCCGGGCAGGCGCACGGGTCGGTGCGGATGCAGCCCATGGACGTGCAGGACCTGGGCCGCATGGCGATCCTCGCCGACCAGGCGGGGGTGCCCTTCGGCCTGTGGCAGCCGGGCCGCAACAAGGGCCTGGACGTCGTCCAGGAGCCCGGCTCGCTGTGCTGGCTGGAGCTCTACACGGCGGATGTCCCGGCCGCTGCCGCCTTCTACCACTCCGTGCTCGGCCTGGAGACCTTCGGCGTCGACTTCCCCGGCGGCACCTACACCACCTTCGCCCCGGCCGGAGAGGGCGAGGACGCCATGTTCGGCGGTGTCGTCCCGCTGGCCGACGACCCGGCCGAGGAGGAGGCGCACTGGCTGCCGTACTTCGAGGTCACCGACACGGACGCCACCGCCGCCCGGGCCCGGGAACTGGGCGGCACGGTCCGCATGCCCGCCACGGACCTGCCGGACGTGGGCCGCGTCGCCAAGCTCACGGACCCGTACGGGGCGCGTTTCGCGGTGATCCACAGCGTGCCCCAGCCGGGCTGAGGCACCACCGCCGACCGGACCAGGCGGACGCCCGTCGGGTTACGAGGACGCCCTGCGCACCAGCGTCGTCGGCAGGACCACACTGGAGGGCGTGCCGCCCACGCCCTC
The DNA here is from genome assembly GCF_002148965.1 of Streptomyces swartbergensis. Classification (GTDB taxonomy): domain Bacteria; phylum Actinomycetota; class Actinomycetes; order Streptomycetales; family Streptomycetaceae; genus Streptomyces; species Streptomyces swartbergensis. The sequence continues at coordinate 3,612 of NZ_NGFN01000078.1, forward strand.
CCGCGGAGTACCGCGGTCGAGCCCCCGCAGCAGCAGTCGGGCCATCAGGCGGCCCATCTCCTCGATGTCCTGACGGACCGTCGTGAGGGGCGGGTCGGTCTGTTCCGCGACGGGCAGCATGTCGTCGAAGCCGATCACGGCCACGTCGTCGGGGACGCGGCGGCCGGACTCGCGCAGGACGCGGAGGGCGCCGGATGCCGTCAGGTCGTTGGCGGCGAACACCGCGTCCACGTCCGGGCAGCGGTCCAGGAGCTCGCGCATCGCCCGCTCGCCGCCGGCCGGCGTGAAGTCGGCCTCGGCGATCAGCCGGGGGTCGGCGTCCACCATGACGTCCCGGTAGCCGTCGAGCCGGTCCACGGCGGACGTCTGGTCGAGAGCGCCGGTGATGTGCGCGATCCGGGTGCGGCCGAGGCCGGCCAGGTGGCGGACGGCGTCGCGGGCGCCACCGCGGTTGTCGCTGTCGACGTACACCACGCCGCGCCGGTCTCCCCTCCAGCCGGGGCGCCYGCCGAAGACGGTGGGGACGCCGGCCCGCTGGATCAGCTCCGGCAGCGGGTCGTCGAGGTGCAGGGAGAAGACGAGGGCCCCGTCGACATGCCCGCCGGCGAGGTACCGGCCGACCCGGGCGTGGTCGTCCCGGCCCTCCGTCAGCAGCAGCACGAGCTGGTTGTCGTGGGCCGTGAGTTCCTTGCTGATGCCGCGCAGCTGGAGCGCGAAGAACGGGTCGGCGAACACGCGGGTCTCCGGTTCGGCGACGACGACCGCGATCGCGTCGTGCCGCCGGGTCACCAGGCTGCGGGCCGCCTGGTTGGGCACGTAGCCGAGCTCCTCCACCGCCTTGCGGACCCGCTCGACGAGGATGTCCCTGACCCCGTCACCGCCGTTGACCACGCGCGAGACGGTCGCCCGCGAGACACCGGCCCGGGCGGCCACGGCCTCCAGGGTGGGACGCGGCGCTGTGTCGGTCACTTCGGGGCTCCTCACCTGCGGTTCGGATCAGGATAGCCCCGGTGGCGGAGTGTGGTGAGAGCGCTCTCCCGCCCGGCCGGAGAGCGCCCGGGCTCACGCGCCCGTCAGTGTTCGTGACCGCCCCCCGGCGGCTTCTCCCCGTGCTCGTGCGGGTCGTAGCCGGGAATCGTCCCGTCCGGCTTCTTCACCAGGAACAGGCCCACCATCCCCATGTCGGAGTGGCTCTGCACATGGCAGTGGTACATCCAGGCGCCGGCACCGACCCCCTCCCCCGCGATCACCTGGAAGCCGAACGAGTCGGCCGGGCCCGTGATCTTGTTGTCGATGACCTGGCTGGGGTCGTCGGGGCCGGTCAGCATGCCGGTGCGGTTGTCCGCCCAGCGGTGACCGTGCATATGGAACGTGTGGTAGAACTCGCCGTGCGTGATCACGACGAACTCGACGCGATCCCCCACCGTGGCCTCGAAGTTCGGCCCGGAGTGCGGCGGCCTGTTGTTGATGAGCATGTCGTTGAAGACGACCGTGTGCGTGCGGTCCGGCAGGACGTCGCCCTTGCGGCGGACGATGACCGGGCCGTACAGGCCCTTCTGGAGCCCCTGGGTGCCGTGGTCCGTGCCGACGACGTGGTCGTGGTAGTGCCAGTAACCCGCGCTGCCCGCCCGCCAGGTGCCGTCCTTGCGGCGGCCGGGGGCATGGGTGCGCCAGGTGTAGGTGCGGGTGCCGCCCGGCTCGACATGGCTGCGGTTCAGTTTGGTGCCGTCGCTGGTGATCTCGTAGTCGAGGCCGTGGACGTGCAGGCTCACCGCCACGTCCATGGTGTTCTCGAACTCGATGTGGAGCGTGTCGCCCTCGTTGAGCTCGATCAGCGGGCCGGGGACGGTCGCCTTGCCCTTCTCCAGGCCGTAGCCCATCTTTCCGTCGGCGAGCTTCTCGGCGTACAGCTTGATGCGTCTCACCTCGCCGCCGGCCGGTGCCGTCTTCGCCGGTCCGTCCGCGCTGATGGCCTCCGGCGCCACGGACAACGATGTCGCGACGGCCGCGCTCCCCAGCAGGACCCGCCGGTTGAAGCTGCGTCTGTCCATGCGGAACTCCCCACCCTGGTAAGGCCTTTACGGAGATGTACCTGTGATGAACCTGTGAGACGGTACCGGCCGCGCTCCTGTTTATCCACACTCAAGACAAAGTTGGGGCCATCACGGTCATAGGTATTGGCGAGCCGTGCAAAGGGGTTTAGCTTCCTTGGCGGTGTTGCTGTGACCGAGGAGGTGCCCATGCACTTACGAGGGTTGAGCAAGGGAAGACGTGTCCGGGTGGCCTCCGTGGCCGCCGGAGTCGTGACCGCCGGACTGCTGGCGGGGCCCGCCAACGCGGGCCCGTATCCCGAACCCCCGCTGACAACGATGTCGATCAAGTCGCCGCCGGGCGGCGCGAATGTACGGGTGCTGGTCTTCCACGGTTCCGCGGCGGCCGGGGAGGAGTCGCCGGTGGTGAACGCCGGGATCGAGGCCATCGAGGACATCGGGCTGTCGGGTCCGGCGAACCGCCGGTTCAAGGTCCAGGCCACCGACGACGCCTCGGTGTTCACCGACGAGACGAGACTCGGCCGCTTCAACGCGATCGTGTTCCTGACCGGCGGGGGTGATGTCCTCGACGCGGAGCAGGAGGCGGGCCTGGAGGCCTACATGGAGGCCGGCGGCGGTTTCGTCGGCGTCCATGACGCGGCGCGCGCGGAGCCGTACTCGGACTGGTTCACCGGACTGGTGGGCGCCCGCCCGGCCGCGTCGAGCCCCGCGGCCGTCCAGCGTGCGACCGTCGAGGTCGGGGACCGCCGGCACCCGGCCACCAAGGACGTGCCGGTGCAGTGGAAGCGCCCCGACAAGTGGCTGAACTGGGTGAAGAACCCCTCGGGCGACGTCCATACGGTGGCCCGGGTCCGGGAGTCGACCTATCAGCCCGGTGCGAGCGCCAACGGCTGGGATCACCCCGTCAGTTGGTGCCGTGACTACGACGGTGGCCGCTCCTTCTACACCGGCATGGGCGGCACGGTGTCGTCGTACGACGAGACCGACTTCCGGGCCCATCTGCGCGGCGCGCTGATGTGGACGACCCGGCTGGAGCAGGCCGACTGCAAGGCGACCATCAACGCCAACTACGCGGCGGAGCGGCTGACCAAGCCCAACCAGCCGGGGCAGAACGACCAGATCGGCGAGCCGCACGGGCTGGTCACCGCGCCCGACGGCCGGGTGTTCTACATCGGCCGGGGTGGCGCCGACTCCTCGCAGCCCGTGGTCACCGACTGGACCAACCCCGACATCGGCAAGGGCAAGGGCGAGATCCACGTCTACGACCCGAAGACCAAGCAGGTCACGCTCGCCGGAGCGCTCACCGTCTTCGGCAACAAGGGCGGCGGCGACGAGCTGGTCAAGGTCGAGGAGGGGCTGCTCGGCATCGAGCTGGACCCGGGGTTCGAGCGGAACGGCTGGGTCTATCTGCACTACACGCCGCACTCGCAGATCAACCGGGACACGCGGATGGCCGAGCGGCGGGTCTCCCGCTTCACGCTCGACCAGGCGACGAACAAGCTGGACCTGAGCAGCGAGAAGGTGCTGCTGAAGTGGCCGGTGCAGATCCACAGTTGCTGCCACTCGGGCGGCGGGATGGCCTGGGATTCCAAGGGCAACCTGTACATCGCCACCGGTGACAACAACTCCAGCGGGTTCAGCGGTGGTTACTCGGGCAACAACCCGCAGCCGAACTACAAGGGCGTCTCCTTCGCGGACGCGCGCCGCACGGCCGGCAACACCAACAACCTCAACGGCAAGATCCTGCGCATCCACCCGGAGCCCGACGGGACGTACACGCTGCCCGAGGGCAACCTCTTCACGGGGAAGGAGACCGACGAGGGCGGCGGCAAGACACGCGGCGAGATCTATGTGATGGGGGTCAGGAACCCCGCCCGGATCTTCGTCGACAAGTCGACCGACGTGCTGTACGCGGGCTGGGTCGGCCCGGACGCGAGCGCGCCCTCGACGACCTGGGGTCCGGCCAAGTACGACACGTTCGCCGCCATCACCAAGGCGGGCAACCGGGGCTGGCCGTACTGCATGGGCAACAAGCAGCCCTACCGGGACCGCAATCTGCCGGACCCGTCCCAGCCGCTCGGCTGGTACGACTGCGACCACCCGAAGAACGAGTCGCCGAACAACGACGGTCTGGTCAACCTGCCGCCGGTCACCGGCAACAACATCTGGTACGCGCCGCAGGGCGGCGCGCCGGACTACCCGCGGGACGCCAGCGGTGTCCCGTCGTACAAGCCGGAGGAGGCGACCTACCGGCTGCCCTGGCTGAAGGGCGGCGGGCAGGCCGCGATGAACGGGCCGGTCTACCGGTACGACACGGTGGCGGCGGACAGCGCCGTCAAGTGGCCGGCGTACTGGGACGGCAAGTGGTTCGTCGGTGACTTCTACGACGCCGACCAGCCGCGCAACGCGGTGCTCATGGACCCGAAGACGCAAGGCGACGGCGGTCTGCCGGTGCACTCGGAGTCGCTGAAGAAGATCGTGCCGATCGGCAACGACGGCATCAAGAACCTCATGGACTGGAAGTTCGGTCCGGACGGCGCGCTGTACGTCCTCGACTACGGGCGCGGCTTCTTCACCTCGGACTCCAAGTCGGCCCTGTGGCGGGTCACCTACAAGGGCGGCGGGCCGACCCCGGCCGCCGGTCAGCTGGCGAGGGGGACCGAGTGATCCGGCAGCGAAGAATCTGGGCCGCCCTGCTGGCCGCCCTGCTCGTGATGCTCGGCGTGCAGGCGATGCCCGCCGCCGGGCAGGCGGAGGCACCGGCCGCCGAACAGGTCCTCACCTGGACAGCAGGCAACGACATCGACAAGTACCTCTCGGCGCCCAAGACGGCGGTCGCCGGCACGGCGACGATCGTGTTCGAGAACAGCGTGGCCACCGGCAACACCACGGGCATGCCGCACACGCTGACGTTCGTGACCAGCGATCCCGAGTTCAACAACGACGTGCAGCTGAACATCCTGGCCAATCCGAACGACGCCCAGGGCGGCAAGCACACCGCCCAGGTCACGCTCACGCCCGGCCGGTACTTCTACCACTGCACCATCCCCGGCCACGGCCAGATGCAGGGCATCCTGGTGGTGACCGAGGGCACCGGCGAGGACACCACCGCGCCCGAGGCGTCGGCGCACGTGAGCGGGACGCAGAACACGCAGGGCGAGTACGTCGGTTCGGCGAGCGTGGCGATCCACGCCACCGACGAGGGCGGCTCCGGCGTCGAGAGGATCGAGTACGCGATCGGCGACGCGGGCGCCTGGCAGCCGTACACGGCGCCGGTCGTCGTCGACCAGGTCGGCGCCCACAAGGTCCGCTATCGCGCCTTCGACAAGGCGGGGAACGTCTCCGCCGAGAAGAGCGCCGAGTTCACGGTCGTGGCGCCGCAGTCGGACGACACGACCGCGCCGGAGACCTCGGCGACGGTGAGCGGCGAGCGGAACGCCGACGGGGCGTACATCGACATGGCGACGGTCACCGTCTCCGCCTCCGACACCGGCTCCGGGGTCAACACGATCGAGTACGCGGTCGGCTCCGGCGCGTGGCAGCTATACACCGCGCCCGTGATGGTGCACGAGGTGGGCGCGCACACCGTCCGCTACCGCGCCACCGACAAGGCGGGCAACGTGGCGGCCGAGAAGAGTGTGCGGTTCACGGTCGTCGCGGCTCCGCCGGAGGACACCACTCCGCCGGTGACGGGCGTGACCGTGGAGGGCACGAGGAACTCCGACGGGGCGTACGTCAACAGCGCCCGGGTGACCGTCACGGCGACCGACGCGCACGGCTCGGGCGTCGAGAAGACCGAGTACTCGCTGGACGGCGGGCCGTACCTGGCGTACACGGCTCCGGTCGTGGTCGACCGGGCGGGCGCGCACACCGTGGCGTACCGGGCGACGGACAAGGCGGGCAACACCTCGGCGGCCCTCACTGTTACCTTCACGGTCGTCTCCGGACAGGTCCCGGCGCCGAACTGCCCGGAGTACGACGAGCGGTTGACGGTGATCGTCGGCACGGTCGACTCGGGCGTGCGCAACCGGGTCACCGACAACCGCTGCCGGATCGGTGAGCTGATCGAGGACGAGAAGGAGTGGACGTCCCACGCGCTGTTCCTCAAGCACGTGACGTCCGTCCTCGACGCCCTGCTGAAGGAGGGCGTGATCGACCAGCGCGAGTACAACGCCGTCCGCAAGGCCGCCCGCCAGTCCGGTATCGGCAAGCCGGGGCAGACCGAGGGCTACCGGGCGATCTTCGACGGCAGTGCCGAGTCGTTCGCCAAGTGGCAGCAGGTGGGCGGTGGTTCGTTCGCGCTGAACCCCGACAAGACGATCACCTCTGGCATCACGAAGCCCGGCCTGGGCATGCTGTGGTTCCCGCAGCGCAAGTACGGCGACTTCTCGCTGAAGCTCCAGTGGCGTGACGACGCCCCCGGCACGGGCAACGCCAACTCGGGCGTCTTCGTGCGCTTCCCGTGGGTCCACGACCACCCGGAGGAGTCCCGGCCCGAGTGGGTCGCCATCAAGTACGGGCACGAGGTGCAGGTGCTCGACCGGCCCGACGGCGACCTGTACAAGACGGGGTCGGTCTACGGCTTCGACCGCGTGGGGCTGGCCGGCGCGGGCGTGACGCAGAAGGGCACCTGGAACGACTACGAGATCCGTGTGGAGGGCCAGCACTACTCGGTGTTCCGCAACGGCGTGCTGATCAACGAGTTCGACAACACCGGCGGCCAGGAGTTCACCCCGCCCCGCTCGGACGACCCGGGCACGGACGGACGGCGGTTCGCCTCCGGCTACATCGGCCTCCAGGTGCACGGCACGACGGACGTGGTCTCGTACCGCGACATCCGGATCAAGGAGTTGTAGGCCCGCCGGGCGTCTTCCTGGCCCTGCTCGGCTGTACCCGCCTCGGTTCCCCCGGCATCTTCGGATACTCGGGCGGGTACGGCAGGTCTCCCAGCCCGTGGTCGTGCTCGTCGCGCCGGGCGAGGTCGAGCAGGGCCTCCAGGGAGTAGCGGTGGTCGTCCATGTCCGCGTGCACGTCGCCGAGTTCGGCGAAGCGCGCGGGCATGGTCGCGAGGTCGAAGTCCTGGGGGTGCGCGACTCCCACCTCGTCCCAGCGCAGGGGCGCGGAGACGGGGGCGTGCGGGCGGGGCCGTACGGAGTAGGCGGAGGCGATCGTGCGGTCGCGTGCCGTCTGGTTGTAGTCCAAGAAGATGCGCTTGCCCCGCTCCTCCTTCCACCACWTGATGGTGACCTGCTCCGGCATCCGCCGCTCCATCTCCCGGCCGACGGCGATGGCGGCGCGCCGGACCTGCGTGAAGGTCCAGCGGGGTTCGATGGGCACGAAGACGTGCAGGCCCCGGCCGCCGGAGGTCTTGGGGAAGCCGCGCAGTCCGCCGAACTCGTCGAGCACGGCCCGTAGTTCGTGGGCGGCGCGAACGGCGTCCTCGTAGTCGGTGCCGGGCTGCGGGTCGAGGTCGATACGGAGTTCGTCGGGGCGGTCGACGTCGTCGCGGCGGACCGGCCAGGGGTGGAAGGTGAGGGTGCCGAACTGGGCGGCCCACACCACGGCACCGACCTCGGTGGGGCACATCTCGTCGGCGCTGCGGCCGCTGGGGAAGGTGATGTGCGCGGTCGGGATCCAGTCGGGCATGTTCTTCGGAGCCCGCTTCTGGAAGAAGTTCTCGCCGGTGACGCCCTCGGGGTAGCGCTCCAGGGTGGTGGGCCGGTCGCGCAGGGCGCGCAGGATGCCGGGGCCGACGGCCAGGTAGTAGCGGGCGAGGTCCAGCTTGGTGAAACCGCGCTCGGGGAAGAAGACCTTGTCCGGGCTGGACAGCCGTACGGTCCGGCCGCCGACCTCCAGTTCCACCGCGTCACCCATGCGAGCCACGGTAGGCGTGCCCCGCACACCTCGCACATCGGGCGCACCTGAACATATGGGCGCAGAATCGGACCATGGATCTGCCGGTGATGCCCCCTGTGCTGCCGATGCTCGCCAAGTCCGTGGCGGCGATCCCGGCGGGCATGCAGTACGAGGCGAAGTGGGACGGGTTCCGGGCGATCGTCTTCCGCGACGGGGACGAGGTCGAGCTCGGCAGCCGTACCGGCAAGCCTCTGACCAGGTATTTTCCCGAGCTGGTGACGGCCGTGCGGGAGCGGTTGCCGCAGCGCTCGGTGGTGGACGGGGAGATCGTGATCGCGCGGGAGGGCCGGCTGGACTTCGACGCGCTGACGGAGCGGATCCACCCGGCGGACTCGCGGGTGCGGATGCTGGCCGAGCGGACACCGGCCTCGTTCGTCGCCTTCGACCTGCTGGCGCTGGGGGACGAGTCGGTGATGGACGTCCCGCTGACCGACCGGCGGGAGATGCTGGCCAGGGAGCTGTCGGGGGTGACGGCGCCGGTGCACCTGGCTCCGGCGACCACCGACATCGAGGTGGCGCGCAACTGGTTCGAGCAGTACGAGGGGGCGGGTCTGGACGGGGTCATCGCCAAGCCGCTGACCGTTCGCTACCGACCGGACGAGCGCGCCATGTTCAAGATCAAGCACGAGCGTACGGCGGACGTGGTCGTCGCCGGGTACCGGCTGCACAAGAGCGGCCCCGTGGTGGGTTCGCTGCTGCTCGGCCTGTACGACGACCGGGGCACGCTCCAGCACGTGGGCGTGTCCGCCGCGTTCCCGATGAAGCGGCGCGCCGAACTGGTGGAGGAGCTGGAGCCGCTGCGCATGGACGACGTCCAGGGGCATCCGTGGGCGGCCTGGTCCGAGGAGGCGGCGCACGAGACGGCGCGGCTGCCCGGCGCGCCCAGCCGCTGGTCGGCCAAGAAGGACCTGTCGTGGGTGCCGCTGCGGCCGGAGCGGGTCGCCGAGGTGGCGTACGACCACATGGAGAACGGGCAGCGCTTCCGCCACACCGCCCGCTTCCGCCGCTGGCGCCCGGACCGGACTCCGGAGAGCTGCACGTACGCGCAGCTCCAGGAGCCGGTCCGCTATGACCTTGCGGAGATCTTCGGCGCCTGAATCCCCCGGGGATGTCAGGGCTGCATCAGCACCTTGACCGCGCCGTCCTGCTTGCGCTGGAACATCTCGTAGGCGTGCGGGGCCTCCGACAGCGGCACCCGGTGGGTGGCGAAGTCCTCGACGCCGAGCGGGTCCTCGTCGGTCAGGTACGGGATGATGTCGTCGCTCCAGCGGCGGACGTTGGCCTGGCCCATCCGGATCTGGATCTGCTTGTCGAAGAGCGTGAGCATCGGGATCGGGTCGGCCATGCCGCCGTAGACGCCGGACAGCGAGATGGTGCCGCCGCGCCGGACCAGGTCGATGGCGGTGTAGAGGGCGGCGAGGCGGTCGATGCTGAAGCGTTCGGCGAGCGGGCCGCTCAGCTTGCGGGGCATCATCGCCGTGGCCTGCTGGGCGAGCTTGGCCGCCGCGCTGCCGTGGGCCTCGGTGCCGACCGCGTCGATCACGGCGTCGGGGCCGCGGCCGTCGGTCTCGTCGCGGATGGCCGCGACGAGTTCCTTCTCGTTGTCGAAGGACCTGAGGTCGTACGTCTCCACACCGCGCGAGCGCGCCCGGTTCAGCCGTTCCGGGACCAGGTCCACGCCGAACACCCGCCCGGCGCCCTTGACCTGGGCGACGCGGCAGGCCATGTCGCCGATGGGTCCGAGGCCGAGCACGGCGATGCTGCCGCCCTGCGGGACATCGGCGTAGGCGACCGCCTGCCAGGCGGTGGGCAGGACGTCGGAGAGGTAGACGAAACGGTCGTCGGGCGGGCCTTCCGGCACCTTGATCGGGCCGTACTGCGCCTGCGGGACGCGCAGGTACTCGGCCTGGGCGCCCGGCACCGCGCCGTACAGGCGGGTGTAGCCGAACAGGGCGGCGCCCATGCCCTCGCCGTGGACCTGAGTGGTCTCGCACTGCGTGGGCAGGCCGGTGAGGCACATCCAGCAGTTGCCGCAGGCGATCTGGAACGGCACCACGACCCGGTCCCCGGCCTGGAGGTCCGGGACGCCGGCGCCGACCTCCTCGACGATGCCGATGGGTTCGTGGCCGAGGATGTCCCCGGGGGTCATGAACGGCGTGAGCACCTCGTACAGGTGCAAGTCGGAACCGCACAGCCCCGTGGAGGTGACGCGGATGACCGCGTCCGTCGGCTCCTGGATCTCCGGATCGGGCACGTTCTCCACCCGGACGTCCCGCTTGCCCTGCCAGGTCACTGCCCTCATCGCCTCGCGCTCCCTCCGTCAGCGTGCGCGTCGGTGGTCCGGCGACGCTCGGGTACCCGGGCGTCCCGCCCTGAACCTTGAGCCGATCGGCGGACGAAGCGGAGACCCTCCGCCAAAAACGATCGGGTATAGCCACCGATGGACATATAAGTGCACAATCAAGGCAAATCGATGACATGAGGCCGGTGGCGACGGTGGGCAGGGAACGAGGGGCGCGCGGTCGGCGCGCCGCGACGACAGCGGCGCTGCTGGCCGCCACGGTGACGGCCGCCCTGGCGGCGGGCTGCACCGGCGGGAACGGTCCCCGCGACGACGGACGGGGGTCCGCCGACGCGTCGGAGCGGGGCACAACGCCGGCGGCGACCGGCCCCTCCCTGCTCGCCGTCAAGCTCGACAACGCCGCCGCGGCCCGGCCGCACACCGGCCTCGACGCCGCGGACGTCGTGTACGCGGAGCAGGTCGAGGGCGGGCTGAGCCGGCTGATGGCGGTGTACGCGACGCAGGTGCCGGAGGCGGTGGGGCCGGTGCGCAGCGCACGCGAGTCGGACCTGGAACTGCTGCGCCAGTTCGACCGGCCCATTCTGGCTTTCTCCGGGGCGCAGAAGAAGCTCCTGCCGCTGATCGACAGGGCCCCGCTGCGGGCGGAGACGCCTGGCAGCGCCTCCGAGGCCTACTTCCGCGGCTCCGGCAAGCCCGCCCCGCACAACCTCTATCTGCGGCCCGAGCGGCTCGTCCCCGAAGCACCGGGACAGGCCGCCCTGACCACCGGCTTCCGCTACGGCTCCGCCCCCGTCGGCGGCACGGCGACGACCTCGCAGACGGTGCGCTACCCGGCGGCCCGTTTCACCTTCACCTGGTCGGACTCCCGCGACCGCTGGCTGGTCGGCATGGACGGCGCGCCCGCCACGACGGCCGACGGGAAGCGGATGGCGGCCGCGACGGTCGTCGTGCAGTACGTGAAGGTGCGCGAGTCGGGTTTCCGCGACTTCATGGGCAACAACACGCCGTACACCGAGACGGTGGGCTCCGGGAAGGCCAAGGTGCTGCGCGACGGACGGGCCTACGACGTGAACTGGAAGCGCGCGGACCCCACGGACGGCACGGCGTTCACCACCGGCGACGGCACACCGGTGAACTTCGCGAAGGGCCAGGTGTGGGTGGTGTACGCCAAGGCGTCCTGACCTGCGGGCCGCGCCCGTCAGGGGGGCGCCACCAGAGACTCCCCCGGGTTGCGCAGCCCCTCGGCGGCGTCCGCGACACGCCGGATGAGGTGGAAGAACAGCGTCCGCTCCTCGGCGGTCAGCGGGGCGAGGAACACCTGGTTCATCCGGGCGGTGCGCACGGTCAGCTTGCGGTGCGTGCGCACGCCCTCCTCCGTGAGGCGCAGCAGGAAGCGGCGGCCGTCCTCCGGGTCGCGGACCTTGTCGAGGAGTCCGCGCCGGCCGAGCCGGCTGATCACCTCGGCGATGGTCGACCGGTCCAGACCCACCCGCTCCCCCACCGTGCGCTGGTCCAGCCCGGGCTCGGCGACGAGCGTGTTGAGGACCGCGTACTGGGGCGAGGTGATCTCCTCGGAGACCATCGTGTTCCACAGCAGGTAGTGCGCCTGCTGGAGCCGCCGGGCCAGGTGCCCGGGGTGGGTGGTGAGGTCCGCCGCCGCCATGTGCACCCCTTGCTCGTTTTCGTTGGTGCACTGAACAATACCCGGCCACTCCCGGGCTGTCCGCCCTTCCGCGCGAGGCGCCTTCTGCCGATACTCCCAGGTCTTGACGCCCTGCCGTCCCGGTGGCAGCGTGAGGGAGGCTTCGCGGAAATACTCAGTGCCCTGACTAAATCTGGGTCGGGACGCTCGGAAGAGATGGGGCTTCTCGGATGGACAAGGTGGTCGCCACAGCCCTGGAGGCGGTGGCCGACGTCCCGGACGGCGCGTCGCTCGCGGTGGGCGGTTTCGGGCTGAGCGGTGTGCCGAACGTGCTGATCGGGGCGCTGTACGAGCGCCGGGTGGCCGGGCTGTCGGTGGTCTCCAACAACTGCGGGGCGATGGAGTCGGGCCTGGCGGTCCTGCTGGCCGCCGGCCGGATCGCCCGGGTGACGGGTTCCTACATCGGCGCCAACAAGGAGTTCGCCCGGCAGTACCTGGCCGGTGAGCTGGAGGTCGAGCTGATCCCGCAGGGCACCCTGGCCGAGCGGCTGCGGGCCGGTGGCGCCGGGATTCCCGCCTTCTACACCCCGGCCGGGGTGGGCACACAGGTCGCCGAGGGCGGGCTGCCGTGGCGCTACGACGGCTCCGGGGGCGTCGCGGTGGCCTCGCCGGCGAAGGAGGTCCGGGAGTTCGACGGCACCGAGTACGTGCTGGAGCGGGGCATCCGCACCGACTTCGCCCTGGTCCGGGCCGCGAAGGGCGACCGGCACGGCAACCTGGTCTTCAGCAAGTCCGCGCGGAACTTCAACCCGCTGGCCGCGATGGCCGGACGGGTCACGATCGCCGAGGTGGAGGAGCTGGTGGAGCCCGGCGAGATGGACCCGGACGCGGTGCATCTGCCGGGGATCTTCGTGCAGCGGGTGCTCGCGCTCACCGCTGAGCAGGCGGCAGACAAGAAGATCGAGCAGCGGACGGTGAGGTCCTGATGGCCTGGAGTCGCGAGGAGATGGCCGCCCGGGCGGCGCGGGAGCTGCGGGACGGCCAGTACGTCAATCTCGGCATCGGCCTGCCCACGCTCATCCCCAACCACCTCCCCGAGGGCGTCGAGGTCGTCCTCGAATCGGAGAACGGCATCCTGGGCACGGGCCCCTACCCCACCGAGGACGCCGTCGACCCGGACCTGATCAACGCCGGGAAGGAGACGGTGACGGTCCTGCCGGGCGCGTCCTTCTTCGACTCGGCGCTGTCGTTCTCGATGATCCGGGGCGGACACATCGACGTGGCCGTGCTCGGTGCCATGCAGGTGTCCGAGCGGGGCGACCTGGCCAACTGGGCCATCCCCGGCAAGCTGATCACCGGGATCGGCGGGGCGATGGACCTCGTGCACGGTGCCCGTACGGTCATCGTCGTCATGACGCACACCGCCAAGGACGGCTCCCCGAAGATCCTCACCGAGTGCGCCCTGCCGCTGACCGGCAAGGGGTGCGTGAACCGGATCATCACCGACCTCGGCGTCCTGGACGTCACCGACGACGGGCTCGCCCTGGTCGAGACCGCGCCGGGCGTGACCGCCGCCGAGATCGCCGCCAAGACGGAGGCCGAACTGACCGTGCCGGAGGGCATGAAGTGAAGGACGTCTACCTCGTCGACGCGGTCCGCGCGCCGATCGGCCGCTGCAACGGCGCACTGGCCGGTGTGTGCCCGGACGATCGGACGGCGGCACGGTGACGGCGGGCAACGCCTCGCCGCTCAACGACAGTGCGGCCGCGCTGCTCGTCGACGAGGAGGGCTCCGCCCTCGTCCTGGAACGCCAGGCGATCCGCGCGACTGCAGCCTGTCTGTGGCTGGTCGCGCCCGCGCGGCGGAGCCGCACATCGACAACAGCCCCGCGCCCCTTCGGGGCACGATCCCGAGGAACCTTTCAGGGGACCCCATGACTCTCACTCAGCACGACATCGACCAGGAGATCGCGGCCGAGCGCGCCGCGTACGAGAAGCGGCTCGCCGACGGCGGGCCCGTCGAGCACCAGCCGCGGCGCGACTACGCCCCGTACCGCTCCTCGGTGCTCCGCCACCCGAAGCAGCCGCCGGTCACGATCGACGTCAGCAAGGACCCGGAGCTGGTGGAGCTGGCCTCCCCGGCCTTCGGGGAGCGGGACATCACCGAGATCGACAACGACCTCACCCGGCAGCACGACAGCGAGCCGATCGGCGAGCGCATCACCGTCTCGGGCCGGCTGCTGGACCGCGACGGCCGCCCGGTGCGCGGCCAGCTCGTGGAGATCTGGCAGGCCAACTCGGCGGGCCGCTACGCCCACCAGCGCGAGCAGCACGACGCCCCACTGGACCCGAACTTCACCGGCGTGGGCCGCACGCTCACCGACGACGAGGGCCGCTACCACTTCACCACCATCCAGCCGGGCCCGTACCCGTGGCGCCAGCACCTCAACGCCTGGCGGCCCGCGCACATCCACTTCTCGGTCTTCGGCACGGCGTTCACCCAGCGGCTCGTGACGCAGATGTACTTCCCGAGCGACCCGCTGTTCCCCTACGACCCGATCATCCAGTCCGTGACCGACGACGCGGCCCGGCAGCGGCTGGTCGCGACGTACGACCACAGCCTGTCGGTGCCGGAGTTCTCGATGGGCTACCACTGGGACATCGTGCTGGACGGCCCGAACGCCACCTGGATCGAAGAAGGGCGCTGACCTGCCATGACGAAGATCGACACCAGCAGGCCGGAGAGCGTGCTGCCCACCCCGTCGCACACCGTCGGCCCGTTCTACGGCCATGCCCTGCCGTTCCGCGGCGGCGAGGACATCGCGCCCCTCGGGCATCCGCACACGGTCACCGTGCACGGGTACGTCACCGACGGCGCGGGCGATCCGCTTCCCGACGCCCTGATCGAGCTGTGGGGCGCGGATCCGGACGGCAACGTGCCGACGGCGGACGGTTCGATGCGCCGCGACCCGGCGTCGGGCGGCTTCCTGGGGCGCAACGGCGTGGAGTTCACGGGCTGGGGACGGATCCAGACCGACGCGAACGGCCACTGGTACGCGCGCACACTGCGGCCCGGCGCGCGCGGGCGGAGCGCCCCGTACATCAGCGTGTGCGTCTTCGCGCGCGGACTTCTCGTGCACCTCTACACCCGCATCTACCTGCCGGGCGACGATGCCGTACTCGCCGCCGATCCGCTGCTGTCCCGGCTGGAGGACGGGCGCCGCGACACGCTGATCGCCGTGGCGGAGGCGGGTGGCACGTACCGTTTCGACATCCGCCTTCAGGGCGAAGGCGAGACGGTCTTCCTGGAGTTCCAGTGACAGCTGCCCCTGGCGACACCGGCCTGCTCGCCCCCGGGTGGGCCGGTTCGGCTGCCGCGTCCGCCACGAGCGACCACGCCTATCTGCGGGCGCTGCTCGACGCGGAGGCCGCGCTGACCCGGGCCCAGGCGGCCCTGGGGCTGGCCCCCGCCGAGGCGGCGACGGCGGTGACCGAGGCGGCCGGCGCCGGCGCCTTCGACGTCCGGTCCCTCGCCGAGCGGGCCCGCGCGGGCGGCAACCCCGTCATCCCCCTGGTCGCGGAGCTGACGAAGGCCGTCGGCGAGGAGTACGGCCCCTACGTCCACCGGGGCGCGACCAGCCAGGACATCATGGACACCGCGACGATGCTGGTCGCGGTGCGCACCCTGGACCTGGTCCTCGCCGATCTCGGCCGCACGGAACGGGCGCTGGCGCGGCTGGCCGCCGAGCACCGTGACACCGCGCTGCCGGGGCGGACGCTCACCCAGCACGCCGTACCGACGACGTTCGGGCTGAAAGCGGCCGGATGGCGAGCGCTCGTCCTCGACGCGCGGGACCGGGTGAGGGCCGTGAGGGACTCGCTGCCCGCCCAACTCGGGGGCGCGGCGGGCACCTTGGCGGCTTTCGGGGCGTACGGCGCGACCGACCCGGCCGCGCTGCCGGCGGCCTACGCCCGTGAACTCGGCCTGCGCGCACCCGATCTGCCCTGGCACACCCTGCGGACGCCCGTCGCCGATCTCGCCGGCTGCCTCGCCTTCACGGCGGGCGCGCTCGGCAAGCTCGCCGTGGACGTCCTCACCCTGTCGCGCACCGAGATCGCCGAGGTCGCGGAGAGCAGTGGCGGGGGTTCGTCCGCCATGCCGCACAAGTCCAATCCCGTACGGTCCACCCTCATCGCCTCCGCCGCGCGGCGGGCACCGCAGCTCGCGGCCACGCTGTACGGGTCGATGGCGGCGGAGGACGAGCGGCCGGCAGGAGCCTGGCACGCGGAGTGGGAGCCGCTGCGCGACCTGCTGCGGCTGGCCGGCGGGGCCGCCCGGGACGCCGCCGAGCTGGCGGAGGGACTGCGGGTCAGGCCCGAGGTCATGCGCGAACACCTGGATCTCACCCACGGGTTGATCGTCTCCGAGCGGCTGTCCGCCGAGCTGGCCCCGGTGCTGGGCCGCGCCCGCGCCAAGGAACTCCTGACCCGGCTGGCCTCCGAGGGGCGCCCGCTGGATCAGGCTCCGGAGCTGGCGGACGCCGACCTCGATCCCACCCACTACACCGGCTCCGCCGGAGCCCTCACCGACCGTGCTCTGGAGCGACGTTGACACTCCTCGACCACCGTGCCGAAGGGCCCGCCTCCGCGCCCCCGCTGCTGCTCGGGCCCTCCCTCGGCACGTCGAACGCCCTGTGGGACAAGGTGGCCCCCGAGCTGTCGATCGCCCACCGGGTGGTCCGCTGGGATCTGCCGGGACACGGCGGCTCGGCGGCCGATCTCATCAAGGCGGGCGCGACGGTCGGTGACCTCGCCGACCTGGTGCTGGCGCTCGCCGACTCGCTCGGCATCGAGCGGTTCGCGTACGCGGGTGTGTCGTTGGGCGGGGCCATGGGGCTGCATCTCGCGGTGCACCGCCCGGAGCGGCTGTCGTCCCTCGCCGTGATCTGCTCCTCCGCGCACTTCAACGGGTCGAAGCCCTGGGAGGAGCGGGCCGCGCTGGTGCGGCGGGAAGGGCTGGCCGGGCTGGTGGAGAGTGCGGACGCGCGCTGGTTCACAGCCGGGTTCACCGTGCCGGAGCTGGTGGACGACCACCGTCGCACCGACCCGGACGCGTACGCCGCCTGCTGTGACGCGCTCGCCGCGTTCGATCTGCGGGACCGGCTGCCCGAGATCGCCGTACCGACCCTGCTGGTGGCCGGACGGGACGATCCGGCGACGCCGCCCGCGCATCTGCGGGAGATCGCCGACGCCGTGCCGGGCGCGGCGCTCGTGGAGATCCCGGGCGCCTCGCACCTGGCGCCCGCGCAGTGCCCCGAGGCGGTACTGACCGCGCTGCGCGCGCACTTCGACGGGCCCGCCGGGCGCGGTATGGAGGTGCGGCGCGAGGTGCTCGGCGACGCGCACGTCGACCGGGCGCAGGCCCGGCAGACCCCGTTCACGGCACGCTTCCAGGACTTCATCTCGCGCTACGCCTGGGGCGAGATCTGGACCGACCCGACGCTGTCGCGCCGCGAGCGCAGCATGATCACCCTCACCGCGCTGGTCGCGCACGGCCACTACGACGAACTGGCCATGCACGTCCGGGCGGCCCGCCGCAACGGGCTCACGCCGGAGGAGATCGGCGCGGTGCTGCTCCAGACGGCGGTGTACTGCGGGGTGCCGGCGGCGAACTCGGCGTTCGCTGCGGCCCAGCGGGTGCTGGCGGAGGAGGACGGCGCCTCGTAGACGCCGGAGCGCCTCGTGGGCGCCGGAGGGTGTCCCTGCCGGTCGTAGGTCCGACGGCAGCTCGCTCCGGGCCGCCCGGCGTGCCTACGGTGGGGGCATGTCCACCATCCTGATCACCGGAGCCACCTCGGGGCTCGGCCGGTACGTCGCCTTCGAACTCGTCCGCTCCGGGCATGTCGTCCTCGTCCACGGCCGGGACGCGGGCCGCACCGAGCGGCTGGCCGGGGAACTGCGCGCCGAGGGGGACGCCGAGGCGTTCGTCGCCGACCTGGCCTCGCTGGCGCAGGTGCGTGAGCTGGCCGGGCACGTCGCCGACGCGCATCCCGAGCTCGACGTGCTGGTCAACAACGCGGGCGTGGGGTTCGGGGCGCCCGGTGCGGGCCGTGAGCTGAGCGCCGACGGGCACGAGTTGCGGCTGGCGGTGAACTATCTGGCGCCGGTCGTGCTGACCCGGGCCCTGCTGCCGGTGCTGCGGGCGAACGCGCCGGCGCGGATCGTCAACGTCGGTTCGGCAGGTCAGGAACCCCTCGACGTCGAGGACCCCGAGTTCGGCCGCGGCTACGACGGCGTGTCGGCGTACTGCCGCAGCAAGTTCACGCTCGCCGCGCACACCTTCGCGCTCGCCGAGGAACTGGACGGCACCGGCGTCTCGGTGAACGTGCTGCACCCGGCGACCTACATGGACACGGCGATGGTCCGCGAGGCGGACGTCACACCGTGGAACACGGTCGCCGACGGGGCGGCCGGTGTGCTCGCCCTGGCCACCCGCGACCTGGGCAGCGGCCGGTACTTCGACGGGACGAGCCCGGCACGGGCCCATGAGGCGGCGTACGACCCCGGGGTGCGCAAGCGACTCGCCGCGGTGACCGACCAGTTGCTCGGCGCCTGAGCTACCCGGGTCCGGCATCCGCCTCCAGTGCCGCCCGTGCCCGCTCGGCCAGTCCGTCCGCGCCGCAGGAGACCGCCAGGTCCAGGCCGCGGGCGAGGTCGGCCGTCGAGCGGGCGGCGATGCCGTACTCGATGCGGGCCGCCGCGTGCTCGTACTGGCAGGGCGACGACTCCAGGTAGGTCACGGCCTGGGCGGCGAGGCGGACCGCGCGCTGGCCGGTCTCCAGGGCGGCGGCGCAGCGCAGGGCCTCCCCTATGGCGGTGTCCGTGCCGAAGCGCTCGGCTTGGCGGCGGACGTCCACGGCGAGCCGGGCGGCGCGGGCGGGGTCCTCGGTGGCCAGGGCCCGGGCGAGGTCGGCCGCCCAGGGGACGAGCATGGGGTTGTGGTGCCCGCGTGCCGCCGCCGCCTTCTCCGCGGCCTCCAGTTCGTTGACGCCGTCCTTGGTGCGGCCGACGGCGAGCAGCAGCCGGCCGCGTACCGAGCGCGGGTCCGGCAGGACGATGGTGGAGGGGTAGGGCGGGGCGAAGCCGTACCGTTCGGCGACCTCCCAGGCCTCGTCGACATGGCCGCGGGCGAGCAGCGTGTCGACGAGGTTGCAGGTCGCGGTCCAGTACAGGGGCAGGCGGCGGCCGACGCGCTCGGCGAGGCGCAGCGACTCGCGCAGGGACGCCTCCGCGTCCTTCAGCCGGCCCCGCCTGCGGTGGCCGAGCCCGACGTAGGCGTGGGCCAGGGCGAGGTGGCCGCCGCTCCAGCCGGCCATCTCGTAGGCGCGCAGGGCCTCGTTGTAGAGGGTCTCGGCGCGGTCGAGGCGGTCGGTGAAGGCGTACGCGTTGGCCAGCATCAGCAGCAGTTCGATGCCCCACTCGGTGTCGGTCCAGCCGAGCCCGGGGGCCAGGCGGCCGTTGACGAGGGCCCGGTCGCACAGTTCGGCGACCTCCTCGGCGTTCTCGCCGTGCATCAGGGCGTCGAAGCCGCGCAGGATGAGCAGCGCGCGTTCGGAGTTGTCCCGGCCGGTGCAGGTGCTCGCGAGGTCGGCGAGCCGCCGGGAGCGGTCGGGTGAGGTGGCCTCGCCGGCGTGGAGGCCCTCCCACATGAAGTGCACGGCCTGGAGCCGCATCCGGGCGGGACCGGGCTGGAGCCGGGCGGCCTCCGCCTCGACCGTGCGGACGGCCTCCTCCAACTGGTCGTTGTGGAGCAGCGCCTGGGAGAGCCGGAAGACTGCGTCCACGCGTTTGTCGCCGTCGAGGCCGGGCATGCCGAGCGCGGCCCGCAACTGGCTGATGGTGCGGGCGGGCGCGGTCAGGAAGGTGGCCTCGGCCAGTTCGTACAGCACGTGCGGGTGTGTCTCGGGCCGGGGCGGTTCCTTCAGGGCGCGCTCCAGGCAGCGGCGGGCGGCGTCGGGGGCGCCGACGGCGAGGTGCTCGCGGGCCGCCTCGCGCAGCTGCTCGACGAGTTCCTCGTCGTCGTCCGGGTGGACTTCGAGGAGGTGGCGGGCGGCGGCCGCGGCGCCGTGTCCCTCGTCGGTGACGATGCGGGCGGCGATGCCGTGCATGGCGGTGCGCAGGGCGTCGGGGATGGAGTTGTAGACGTCGGTGGCGATCAGCGGGTGGACGAACTCCAGGTCGCCTTCGCCGGTGCGGCCGGTCGTCGGGTCGGGGGCGGTGAGGATGCGGGCGGTGCGCAGCAGTTCGGCACAGCGGCGGGCCTCGTCGGGCTTGAGGGTGGCGAGCTTGGCGACCAGGTCGATGGAGATGCCGGTGCCGAGGATGGCGGCGGCCCAGGCGAACCTGGTGGCGTCGATGCCGAGTTCCTCCAGGCGGGCGACGAGGCCGCCGCCGCGGGCCGAGCGGTTCAGCTCGCGCAGTTCCCCGGCCCTGGCCTCGACCGGCTGGAGTTCGCTGTCGCGCACCTTGGCGAGGAGTTCGACGGTCTCGTAGGGGTTGCCGGCGGTGACGGCCCAGACCTCGCGGCAGAACGCCGCGTCGGCGTGCTCGCCCAGGGTGGCGCGGGTGAGTCCGGCCGTGGCCTCCGGGGTGAGGGCGCTGAGGGTCGTGACGGGGCCGTCCGCGGCCGCGGCGACGGTGTCGAGGTGCCGGGCGCTCGCGCCGGAGACCTCGCCCGGGCGGCGGGTGACCACGACCAGGACGGACATCTCGTCGAGGCGCTCGGCGAGCGCCGCGAGCCAGTGCAGGGTCTCCTGGTCGGCCCAGTGGGCGTCGTCGATCAGGAGCACCAGCGGCCACTCCCGGCGGGCGAGCCTGCGCACGGCGGCGACCAGGCCGTCGCACACGCCCTGCGGGTCGGCCTGCCGGTCGCCGGGGTCCGCTATCCCGAGGGCGGGGCCGGCGATGTCGTACCAGTCGCCGAGGTACTCGCGTGCCTCCTCCGGCAGCATCGACACCAGCGCCGGTTGCAGTAACTGCCGTACCACGTTGAAGGGGACCGACCTGAGGGTCTCGCCGCCGCGCGCCGACCAGACCGTGCAGCCGCGCGCCTCGGCGATGCGGCGGGTTTCGGCCAGCAGCGCCGTCTTGCCGAGTCCTGCCTCGCCGCGGAAGACCAGCAGTCCGCCGGCCGAGGAGCGGTCCGCGCACAGGCGGTCGACCGCCCGCGCGACGGCGGCGACTTCCTCGTCGCGCTCCCACAGGGAAGCCGAGGCGCCGGCCGTGGGCCGTACCTCCGTCATCCCGCTACCTCCCAAGTCGCCCGAACGACGTACAGACGTCGAGCGTAGTCCTCCGATTGCCCGAGTGCAGGGCGGACCGGGCACCTGTTGCCCGTGACGGGTGACACGGGGCACGGCCGGACGACGCGACCGGCCCGCCACCAGCCGCGTTCGCGTCAACGCCGGGCGGCAGCACGGGAGATGACGCTCAATCACCAGGAACGGGACACACGGCGCGGCCGCCGGGCTGGTCGCGGGGGCGGTGGGCAATCTCATCGAGTGGTACGAGTTCGGTGTCTACGGCTACTTCGCGACGTCACCGCGGCGCGGTTCTGCACGCCGGAGGGCGGCAGCGAGGCCGAGGGGCTGGTGAAGACGTACGCGTCGTTCGCGCCGGTGTTTTCCTTCCGGCCCGTCGGGCGGCGCTTTTCGGCCGCCCTGGCGACCGGGTCGGCCGGCGTCCGGTGCTGATCCTGGTGATCACGCTGATGACGGTCGCGACGACACTGATCGGCGCGTTGCCGACCTACGCGCGGGCGGGTGCGGTGGCACCCTGGCTGCTCACCTTCCTGCGGGTACTCCAAGGGTTGTCCGCGAGTGGGGAGTTCGGCGGGGCGGTGTCGGTGATGACGGAGTTCGCGCCGCCGGGCAGGCGGGGGCTGTACGGGCCTGGCAGTCGTTCACCGTGGCGCTGGGGCTGCTGACCGGTGCGGGGTGGCGGCACTGCTCGCCACGGTGCTGGCGGAGGAGCAGTTGGGATCGTGGGGTTGGCGGCTGCCGTTCCTGCTGACGCTGTCGCTGGGGCTGGTGGCGTTGTGGCTGAGGCTGCGGCTGGACGAGACGCCGGCGTTCGTGGCGGAGGCGGCACGGGAGACGCCTCCCCGCGCGCGGAGGTCGTCGCCTCGGGCGGCGGGACCCGCAACCCGGTGCTGATGGGGATGCTCGGGGAGTTGCTGCCGGGGGTGGCGGTAGGCACCTCGGACGAACTCGGGCTGCCGTCCGACGCGAAGGAGGCCTACGCCTTCGCGGTCCTGGGGTTCCTGACGCTGCACGGCCTGCCCGGCACCGAGCCCGCGAGCACCGGTGCCCGGCGTCCGAGCGTGCCCGGGTCGGTGACCCCGGGCCGGGAGGGGCCTGCGGCTTCCCCCGCCGGCCGACCGGAGTCCGACGCGTCTGCTGCTGGACTGACGCGATCCGGTCGGCTCCTCTCATGCCACTTTCACCGACGCCTCATACGGTGGGGGCATGACGCAGGAGACTCCTCCCGGGTGGTACCCCGACCCCGGACAGAAAAGTGACGGGCCCGCCACCGTGCGCTGGTGGGACGGCAAGACCTGGACGGACCGCATCCGTCCGGCGGACCCGGCCGCGATCTGGGGTCCCCCCACGCAGCCGCCGACGACGGAGGCCTCCCCGACGGATCCGGCCCCTGGTGAGACGCCGTCGGGGGATCCGGCGCCCGCGGGGGACACGTCACCCGCGAGGGACACGTCGCCCGCGGGGGACACGTCGCCCGCGGGGCATCCCGGTGCCGTTGGGCAGCCGGCTGATGCCGGGACACCGGGAGCCGCGGGGAATCCGGCTGACGCCGGGCAGTCGACCGGCGTCGGACAGCCGGGAGCGGGACAGCCGGGAGCGGGACAGCCGGAAGCGGGGCAGCCGACTGACGCCGGGACACCGGGAGCCGCCGGGAATCCGACCGGCGCCGGAGCCCCGGGCATTTCGGGATCCCCGGGCGTTTCCGGACAACCAGGGGCGGCCGGAGAGCCGTCCGGCCCCGGAACCTCGGGGTATCCGGCGAGTAGCGGACAACCGGGAGCCCTGGGGTATCCAACGAGTACCGGACAACCGGAAGCCCCGGGGTATCCGACGAGCGCCGGACACCCGGAAGCCGCGGGGTATCCGGCGAGCGCCGGACAACCGGAAGCCCCGGGGTATCCAACGAGCGCCGGACACCCGGGAGCCCCGGGGTATCCGACCGGTGCCGGGTATCCGCCCGGCACGGGCTATCCGGCCGCTCTCGGATATCCCGCCTACCCCGCCATACCTCCGCCCGCCGGCCGAGGGCGAGGGCTGCGGGTCGGGATAGCCGTGGCGGCAGCCGTCGTTGTGCTCGCCAGCATCGGTGTCGGCGTGTACGCGCTGACCGACAACGGCGGCTCGGGCCGCGGTTCCGCCACCTCCCAGGCGCCGGGCGGCCCGGGCGGACCCGGGGGCC
>NZ_NGFN01000780.1 GCF_002148965.1 Streptomyces swartbergensis
ATCACGTCGAGCGTGGACTCGACCGAGCTGAGCTGGGTGTTCAGGTGCTTGATCCACCGTCCCTTCGGTTGGAGAGCCGCGTGCGGAGCGACGACCCCGGTGATGAAGCGGCGGATCTCGGTGAGCTTCTCCCGGATGACCGCGACCTCGTATGCCTGGAGCTCGGCGGGGTCGGTGCAGAACTGGTAGCCGTCCTTCCTGGTCCAGATCAGGGGAGGCCAGCCGCGTTCGGCGATGATGTCCCGCAGGCAGGCCAGGCCCGCGCGGGCCTGGTGGGGTGACAGCTCACTGGATCTGACCAGCTGGTTGAAGGCCAGACCGGCCGGCCGGGCCTCGAAGAGCACGAACCGGACGGTGTCGGCGTGCCGCTGGGAGGCGGCCGATCTCCGCTCGGAGGCGCGCGGCATCGCCTACTCGCTTCGCAGAAGCCGGGCCAGTTCGTCGTCGACGTCGACCTTCCCGGTGTCGACGGCCGTCTCGATCCAGTCCAGCGTCGCCCGAACCCGGGCGACGTTCTCGTGCACGATCACGCGTTCGTCGTCGCCAAGCTGGCGGTCGCGCATGCCCGGGACGACCCGGCCGGCAGCCGCGACGAACGCGTGGCAGGCGGTGACCAGGTCCAGGAACTCCACTGAGCGGTCGATGCTGCGGATGGCCGGCGCGACGGGGCTGTTCTCGTCGAAGTCCTCGCGGGCCTGACGGCCGCGCTCGACCTGGGCGTGGTTGACCTGATGGCGGGCGGTGTCGTCCGACATGGCGCGGAACGCGATGTCCGGGCGCCGCAGCAGACCGGTGGTCACCTCCGCGGCGACGTGGTCGTCCCTGGTCAGCTCCTCGACAACCCGGACCTTGTCCTCCGGCTTGACCTGGGAG
>NZ_NGFN01000781.1 GCF_002148965.1 Streptomyces swartbergensis
GCTACGGGGTGCGGTAGCGGTCGTGGAGGATCTTGACGGTGTCGGTCCACGCGCTGTCGGCGTGCTGGGGCAGACGGTGGCCGGCATGGTCGGCCAGTCGCCAGTAGATCGGGTGCATGGTTCCTGCCTCGGTGGTGATCAGGGCGGTGAGCAGAGCTGGGCGCTGAGGCTTCGGGCTGCGGGGCCGAGCGGTGGGCTTGACCCGCCGAAGCACTTGCTCCTGATCAGATTCCGGCAGGTCCCCCAGGCCTTTGACCTGGGCGCACAGATCAGCGAGGGGCACGGTCTTCCCCAGCCGGGCTGCGTGCTCCAGGACGTCCCGGACCGCGTCGGCAAGGCCAGCTGCGTCGAAGCGCACTGAGTGCGGAGCCGCAGGAGGAACGCGCGGCGCCCGGGGACGCGCCGGCGACTGAGGGGCACGCGGCGCGGGTGCGGACTCCGTCGGAGCGGTCTGCCATGCCTGGACCTGGGAGCGCTGGGTGTCGGTGAGCCAGGCAGAAGCCTGTTCTGCGGCCTGGGCAAGCTGGCGACGCTGGGCAGGTGTGATGATCGGAAACCCGAGGCGCTTCCGCTCCGCGAGGTCACCCAGCAGTCGCTGGACCTTCTGCAGGGCCTTGCGCTCCTGAAAAGTCGGTTCGCGGGGTGTGGGCAGGCCGACCGCCCGTTCCAGCCTCAGCAGCGCGTCTACTGCTGCCCTGATCAGGCCGTTCTCTTCGGCGGTTGCCCCACCGTGTGTCACCTCTTCCGCCCGGTTCAACCAGCGGCGGATCTCCGTGCGGCTGCGCCCGTCATTGACCGCCTGCTCGAGGGCCGCCATGACGTCCGCACGGTCGGGCGAGGGGATGCCGCGCGTCTCTTCGCTGGTCGCCCG
>NZ_NGFN01000782.1 GCF_002148965.1 Streptomyces swartbergensis
GGTGTGGGAGAGGGCCAGGGCCGTGGCGCCGGAGAGGTCGTGGGGGATGTGGACGGGGCGGTGGTCCAGGAGGGCGATCGTGCAGCCGGCCGCCTCCAGTTCCGTGCGGAGGTTGTGCGGGGGGAGCAGGTGCAGATGGCGGGGCTGGTCGTAGGCGAGCCACCAGCGGCCCAGTAGCGCGGCGTACACGCTGCGGGGGTTCAGGGTCTCGATGAGCAGGTGGCCGCCGGGGCGCAGGACGTCGAGGGCGGCGTGGAGTTCCGCGCGGGGGTCGGGGATGCCCTCCAGGTGGTGGAGCATGCTGACCACGTCGTAGCGGGCGCGTAGTGGAGCCGAGATCCGGGGATCCGTCAGGCGGCCCACGTGGGCCTCCTCGACGCGGTCGGCCGAGCGGGCGCGGACCACGCGCGGGGTGCGGTCGAGGCCGTCGAAGGCGGTGTAGGGGAAGAACTCCCGGGCGGTCGCGGGGAAGCGGGCGTGGCCCGTCCCCACGTCCAGCCAGCTCTCCGGCTCCCCGAACCGGAGCATCGCGCGGGCGGCCGAGCGGTGGCGGAGCCGGCTGCCGCGCAGCGCGAGGAGGGTGTCGGCCGCGACGTCCCGGGGCGCTCCGCGCACCGTCCGGTGGTAGAGCGCGAGGCCCTCGAACGTGAGGCGGGGGTTCTGGAAGGTGTGGCCGCAGTCCCGGCACTCGTCGACGGTGAAGCTGCCCGGCTTGTACTGCCGCAGGTCACCGGTGCGCAGCCGGTTCCGCAGCCGGGCCGAGCCGCACCAGGGGCAGTCCTCGCGGCGCGGCCCGGATGCGGAACCGGCTGCGCACCGGTGACCTGCGGCAGTACAAGCCGGGCAGCTTCACCGTCGACGAGTGCCGGG
>NZ_NGFN01000783.1 GCF_002148965.1 Streptomyces swartbergensis
ACCTGACGGGCGGGGGCGGTGGAGGTGGAGAGGGCCTGGAGATTCCCGGGCTGGGGGACATCGGGGGGTTGCTGCCGGACCGGCTCGGCGACCTGGTCGACGCGCAGGCGGCGGTCGGTTTCACGGTCGACACCGCGCCCACGCTGCTCGGCGGGCTCGGCTGGTCGGCCGGGATCCTCCTCATCGGCCTGCTGGCCTCGCGCCGCACGCCGCTGCCGTGGGGCTGGGAGGCCGTGCACCGGGTCGTGCGGCCCGCCGTTTCCGCGGTGGTGACCGTGCTGCTGGTGGCGGTGGCGGCGGGGCTCGCTGCGGCGGCGTACGCGGCGACCGGCGACGACCATCCCCGCCGCATCGCCGGCGCGGCGCTGCTCGGGGCGCCGAACGGGGTGTGGCTGGGCGTCCCGATCGGCCTGCTGGTGCCCTGGGACGGCCGGGCCACGGGTGAACTGACCCGCCTCCTGCCTGACCCGCTGGACGACCTGCTCGCGGTCCGCTCCGACCAGCCGGTGACGCTGGGGCGGCTGGCCGAGCTGGACGGGCGGGTGTGGCTGCTGGCGGTTGCGGCGGCGTTGATGATGCTGCTGGCGGGCGTGCTGACGGCGGTGCGGACGCCGATGGCGGGCGTGTCGGGAGGACCCGGGGGTGTACGGGGTTCGGGTGCCCTCGGTTTCGCGGGGCGGTGTGCGCTGCGGCTGGGGGTCGCGACGGCACTGTCCCTGCCGTTGCTCGTCTGGCTGACGGACGTGTCGGTGACCGCCTCCCTGTCCGTGCTCGGCTTCGACGCGTTCGGCGCGGGCATCGAACTGCACGGGCACCTCGGCATGGCCCTGCTGCTGGGCGCGGTGTGGGGTGCGGGGGCCGGGGC
>NZ_NGFN01000784.1 GCF_002148965.1 Streptomyces swartbergensis
GATCGTGTCCGAGCTGGCCGCCCGCCACCCCGACTCGAAGGTCCCGACCGATCCCGCTGCCCTGGTCGACTACTTCTCCTTCACCGACTTCGCCCACTTCATCGAGGTGACCGTGGCCTGGTCGTGCACGGAGGGCGGCCCTGCGGTGGGGGGCTGGCCTGGTCGTGCACGGAGGGCGGCCCTGCGGTGGGGGGCTGGTCCTTGTCGAGTGACGGCCGGTTCTCCGGGGGCGCCCACGGATCGTGGCCGCCGCCTCCGCCGGGCTGCGTCGGGTCCGTCATGGTGCATCCCCCCTGGGTCGATCGTGCCGCCATGCTACGGGGCCGTTCGGTGGGAGTCACAGTGCGGGTGCGTGAGGGCTGAGCGTGCGGTTCCCCGCGCCCCCAGGGGGATTTCCCACGGCCTACGATGGGCCCGAGTCATCGATCAGCCGATCACCCGCGCCCGCCCGCCACGCGCCGGCAGGGGCGCCGTTCCGGGGAGGAACCCTTGACCGAGCATCTCGTCGACCCCCGTGCCCCGCGCGACCTGAAGGCCTTCGTCGCCGGGCTGCCCAAGGCCGAACTGCATGTGCACCACGTGGGTTCCGCCTCCCCCCGGATCGTGTCCGAGCTGGCCGCCCGCCACCCCGACTCGAAGGTCCCGACCGATCCCGCTGCCCTGGTCGACTACTTCTCCTTCACCGACTTCGCCCACTTCATCGAGGTGACCGTGGCCTGGTCGTGCACGGAGGGCGGCCCTGCGGTGGGGGGCTGGTCCTTGTCGAGTGACGGCCGGTTCTCCGGGGGCGCCCACGGATCGTGGCCGCCGCCTCCGCCGGGCTGCGTCGGGTCCGTCATGGTGCATCCCCCCTGGGT
>NZ_NGFN01000785.1 GCF_002148965.1 Streptomyces swartbergensis
GGAGGCATGCCGCACCGCTCGTTCCGCGACGAGGTGACAGACGCCGTCACCCCGCGGGCCACCCTGCTCATCGTCGGCGTGATCGCACTCCAGCTCCTGTTCATCGCCTCCTATGTGGGGGCGCTGCACGACYCGAAGCCAAGGGACGTGCCCTTCGCGGTGGTCGCCCCCGGCGCCGCGTCGGAGCAGGCGGTAACCCGACTGGACCGCCTGCCCGGCTCTCCCCTGAACCCCCGCGCACTGCCCGACGAGTCCACGGCCCGGAGCCAGATCACGAACCGGGACATCGACGGCGCCCTGATCATCGACCCCACCGGCACCGACACCCTCCTGGTCGCCTCCGGCGGCGGCAGAGTCCTCTCCACCACCCTGACCACCCTCGTCACCACCCTGGAGAGATCAGAGAAACGCACATTCCGGACGGTCGACGTCATCCCATCGGCCACCCACGACCCCAACGGACTCTCCTCCTTCTACCTGGTGGTCGGCTGGTGCGTGGGCGGCTACCTGGGCGCCGCGGCCCTGGCCATCAGCGCCGGGGCCAAGCCGTCGAACCGCCAGCGCGCCGCGATCCGCCTGGCGGTCATGGCCCTGGTCGCGATCCTCGGCGGCCTCGGCGGAGCCCTCATCGCCGGCCCGATCCTCGACGCCCTCCCCGGCAGTACGGCAGCCCTGTGGGGCCTGGGCACCCTGATCATCTTCGCCGTGGGCGCGGCCACCCTGGCCCTCCAGGGCATCTTCGGCACGATCGGCATCGGCCTGGTCATCCTGCTGGTGGTGATCCTCGGCAACCCGAGCGCGGGCGGCGCCCTGCCCCCACCCCTCCTCCCACCCTTCTCGAAGGCCATCGGCC
>NZ_NGFN01000786.1 GCF_002148965.1 Streptomyces swartbergensis
CGGTGCAGCCGGACGGGCGGTCCCGCAGACTGCGCAAGGTCCCCGGGATGCGCAGGCGCCGTCGGGGAGCCGGGCCCACCGGCCCGCCCGCCCGTGTGATCACCCTGCGGCCCATCCGGTTGCCGGCCGGCCGCGGCGCGCCAGCACCGCACCACCGGTTGCCCGAACAGCGCATACACGCTCACGCAGGCAGGCCACGCACCACCACGGACACCACCGCGAGGACCACGGTGACCGACGCGATCCCGACTATCACCGACCGTCCGTTCCACGACGCCAGCCACTTCGCCCCGCATTCACGCACGACGGCATCACTGTGATGATCGGACTCAGACGGGAGCCAGTACACCCCCAGCAAGGCCGCAAAGGGCTCCGCATCACCATCGCGAGCATCCACGCACTACCCAACGAACGATCAAGGAATCAGAAACAGCCTGCCAGCGGTCCGTATGGATCCCCCGGAAGCCGGACCGAGCCCGCGACGCCTAGGCGGCCTTCGCCCCGGGCCACCCGCTCCGGGCACCGACGCCGCGCTGTCCCGCCCGGGCACCTGGTCGTCCACGGTGATACCCAGGCGCCACCATCAAACTGCGCGACGTCGCCCAACGGGTCCGGGCCGAACGCACCGRCCYGGCCTGATCACCAGCCACGTGCCGTGGCGGCACTGCCGCGAGGCGGCGTGTGCGGTTCATGGCGGCGCTGACGATATGGGGGCGCCGAAGGCCAGGGCGGGCAGGCGACGGGGGATGCACCTGTCCACCCCGACAGCAAGGACCCGCACGGGGGACCGGGCCCTTGCCGGGGCCGTAGACACGGCCCACCCGTTACAGCGCACCGGGCACCGCACACG
>NZ_NGFN01000787.1 GCF_002148965.1 Streptomyces swartbergensis
GCGGCGTTCTCCGCCTCCAGCGGTGTCGGCGGCTCGGCGGGTGCCTCTGCCCTGCGTCCTCGCGGCCGGCTCGCGCCGGCCGCCCGGACCCAGTTCCGCAAGGTCTCGGGGTTGATTCCCAGATCGGCAGCGACCTGCCGGATCGTCGCCTCGGGCCGCGACTGGTACAGCGCGACCGCGTCCGCCCTGAACTGCGGCGGATAGTTCTTCATGACCACGAGATGTCCGTTCTCAGATCCTCAGGATCCAGTGTCTCGTGTGTCCAAGATCAAGGGTCAAGGCCCCGTACGCGTACTCGGACACCGACCCGTCCGCGGCCGGGACGACGACGGTCACCGACCCGGAGCAGCACGCCACGAAGTACGAGCGCAACGCTGACGGCGGCGTCACCAAGGTCATCGACGCACTCAACCACTCCCGTAAACAGACGTTCCACGCCAACCACAACATCGACACCGCCGAGGATGCCATGGGCGTCGGGGGCGCGGCCGGGAACGTCACCGACTATGGTTGGGACTCCCGCAACAATCCCACCTCCGCGGAGCTGCCCACCGGTGCCACCGCGTCGCTGACCGGGTATCAGACCATCTCCGGCGCGGAGACCGGCCCGCCACTCTCACCAGCGCCGACGGCGAGAAGCCCCACCGCCTACGACACCGCCGGCAACACCAAGTCCGTCGCCGTCACCGGCACCGGCGGCGGCAAGCGGACCTTCGACTACAACCCAGCCACACCCACCTGCAACGGCTTCGAAGGTCAGATCTGCAAGATCACGACCACCATGTCGGCGACCAAGTCGGTGTCGACTTCGTTCCTCTACGACACCAAGGACAACCTGTCCAAGGTC
>NZ_NGFN01000788.1 GCF_002148965.1 Streptomyces swartbergensis
ATCCGCTTCCCGCCCTCGATCTTGTAGACCATGTCCTCGCCGTACCCGACCGCCGTCCCGAACTCGGCGGCCCGCATCCCCACCGCCTCCCGCCGCAGCTTCAGCTGCCGCCCCACCGTGGCGATGACCGCGACGCCCCACTCGTCGTCCGGATCCACCTCCCAACCCGGCTCGTCCGCCTCACCCTTGAGCCGACCCGCGTCCGCTTCGACCGCCGTCATCCCGCACCCTTCCGTCGTACGACCGTGCCCAACGCCCTACCCGTACGCCCCGTCCCGACAGCCCGGACACCACCGGACAAGCTCCGGACAGTTACCGTACGCACCCGCTGAGTCACTGTTCACAGTAAGCACGGACCGCCACGCTGAGTGACGTGACGCAGAAATCCCCCGAACTCACCACCCCCATCCGCAGCTTCAGCATCCAACTGTCCTCCACCCCACGCGGCGCACGCCTGGCCCGTCTCCTGGCCACCGAGCAACTGCGCTCGTGGGGACTGCCGTTGGACCCGGCAAGGCAGGTCATCGCGGAGCTGTCGGCCAACGCGGCGCAGCACGGCCGCATCCCCGGCCGCGACTTCCGCCTGCTCCTCTACGTCGTAGCCGACACGCTCCGCATCGAGGTCACGGACACCCGCGACGACCGACTGCCGACACCCCGACTCCCCGGCCCGGACTCCGAGTCCGGCCGCGGCCTGATCCTCGTAGACGCCCTCGCCGACCGCTGGGGCGTCACCCCGGGCCTGCCACCACGCAAGACCGTCTGGGCAGAACTCCCCCTCTGACCCGGAGCACCGGAACCCAACAGCTCGCGCTCCGGTGCCGCAGGCGGTCTCTTTCAAGGAC
>NZ_NGFN01000789.1 GCF_002148965.1 Streptomyces swartbergensis
GCCGGGGATCGGGGCATTCACCGGCGCTGCGCTCGCCGGGCCGCCGCTGCGCTGCGCCGCCGTCACGGCGACACAGAAAGTGCCGGTGAGAACGATCACGAGCCTGTGATGGGGATCACATGGGGGTTGTTGAGATTTATTGCCGTTCGTAGGCCGTGCCGAGGCTTGAAGGGGAAGCTGCCGACACGACCCGCGAGGAGAGCTGTGACGCCCCGCATCATCCCTACGACGACGGATCCCACGAAGACCTGGGTTCGCCAGGCCTATATCTTCACCTCCGAGACCCCGACCCTCGGCACCGGAGAACACCGCCACGGCCCTGGTGCCGCCTATCTCGTGGATCACGATGGCACCGTCCACCGGAAGAATCCGGCTGACGAGGCACCGCTTCCTCCCGCACTCCTCGGGGACTACTGGGCTGCGCACATGCTTCGGGACGTCGACATTCCCGTAGCGGTCCGGGCGCTTCAGGCCCGCGACGCGGCCGTGAACCGCGAGGACGCGGAGGTGGACCGGTTCGCCTCCGAAGTCCTGGGCCTGTGGCGGGGCGGACGGTGGCGGGAGCCCGTGTCGACCGCCCTGCTGGGCAATTGGGCCGCCCCCCTCGAAACAGACGGCGGCAGCATGACACCCGCCTTCCTGGACGCCTTCAGGAGCGAGGTGAAGGCGCTGCACCGCGCGCTCACGCCCCTGTGGGAGCGTCGTACCGGCGGTCACCGACTGAGGAGCCTGGACTACTCCATCGGAGACGACGGCATGACCGTGCATGACCTGGTTACCGGTGGCCCGGACCTGTACGAGGTGCTCACCGGTGCCCTGCCCGACGACCCGCGCATCGCCGCC
>NZ_NGFN01000079.1 GCF_002148965.1 Streptomyces swartbergensis
GGGGTGAGGTGACCCAGATGAACCGCGGAGCGGACTGCCGGGGGCGGGGACGATCTCGAAACGTTTCGAAGAATTCCCGGAAGCTTTGACGCCACAAGCTAGGAATGTGAGGCCCTTTGGTCAAGGCCTGTCGCCGATCTGTCCACAAACAGCGCCTCCCCTGCCCGCCAGTCCAAGGCGTCCGCGAGGAGAGAAGTCGAACGAGCGGCGTCTGCACACTTGTCCCGGCTTCGGCTCCCGGTCGACTCGCGGAGTTCGAATGTTTCGAGCGATAAACCGAAACTTCTTCTGCAGGGAGTATTGACGATCCATCGTCAACGCCTCAATCATCCCTGTCTGAGAAGCCGGACCTAGTTCGAGATGTCGAACTGGGTCGGCTCCATGACAGCTCCGCGCACCAAAGCACCTGCGCCACCCCGTCACGTTCCGGTGAGGTTCGCACCAGCGCATCCTGGCTCTTCGTGCAGTTGGAGAGTTACGCGACGCCGCGTGGCGGTCCCCCGGCTGAGCCGCGATGGAGTGCCCCCATGCCTGTGTCGAAACACCGCCGCCGCACGCCGTACGTCCCCCGACGACCGACCGGCTGCCGTCCGTGCCGGTTGAGACCGTCCCGGTCCCATGATCGCGGTGTCCGGTGATTCCGTGCTGCCCGGGTTCCGGCCCGCCCCGTCCGTCTGACGAGTGGGAGCGGACGACGCATTCCCCTGCGCTTCAGTCCTTCCGTGATGTCTACCTTGGAGGCACAGTCATGGGCTCGTATGCCCTTCCCAGACCCGTTGTCCGACGGAAGATCCGCGGCCTGCTGTTGGCGCTGGTCGTCGGCGTCCTCGGTGTGGTCACCGCACTGGTCGCTCCGCCGACCGCACACGCCGCCGAGAACACGCTCGGCGCCGCGGCGGCGCAGAGCGGCCGCTACTTCGGCACCGCGATCGCCTCGGGCAGGCTGGGCGACTCGGCGTACACGACGATCGCCGGCCGTGAGTTCAACTCGGTGACGGCCGAGAACGAGATGAAGATCGACGCCACCGAACCGCAGCGGGGCCAGTTCAACTTCACCGCCGGTGACCGTGTCTACAACTGGGCGGTGCAGAACGGCAAGCAGGTGCGCGGCCACACCCTGGCCTGGCACTCCCAGCAGCCCGCCTGGATGCAGAGCCTCAGCGGCAGCACACTGCGGCAGGCGATGATCAACCACATCAACGGCGTGATGGGCCACTACAAGGGCAAGATCGCCCAGTGGGACGTCGTGAACGAGGCCTTCGCCGACGGCAGTTCGGGAGCCCGGCGCGACTCCAACCTGCAGCGCACCGGCAACGACTGGATCGAGGTCGCCTTCCGCACCGCGCGCGCCGCCGACCCGGCCGCCAAGCTCTGCTACAACGACTACAACGTCGAGAACTGGACCTGGGCCAAAACCCAGGCCATGTACGCCATGGTCCGGGACTTCAAGCAGCGCGGCGTGCCGATCGACTGCGTCGGCTTCCAGGCGCATTTCAACAACGACAGCCCCTACAACAGCAACTTCCGCACCACCCTGCAGAGCTTCGCCGCCCTCGGCGTCGACGTGGCCATCACCGAACTCGACATCCAGGGCGCCTCGGCCACGACCTACGCAAACGTGACCAACGACTGCCTGGCCGTCCCGCGCTGTCTGGGCATCACCGTCTGGGGCGTGCGCGACACCGACTCCTGGCGACCGCAGCACACACCGCTGCTGTTCAACGGCGATGGCAGCAAGAAGCCCGCCTACACCGCCGTCCTCAACGCACTCAACGGCGGCTCCACCACGCCCCCTACGGGTTCCGGACAGATCAAGGGCGTCGGTTCGGGCCGCTGCCTGGACGTGCCCGGCACCAGTACCACCGACGGCACCCAGCTCAACCTGTGGGACTGCCACAACGGCACCAACCAGCAGTGGACGTACACCGCCGCCGGCGAGCTCAGGGTCTACGGCAACAAGTGCCTGGACGCCGCCGGCACCGGCAACGGCACCAAAGTCCAGATCTACGGCTGCTGGGGCGGCGACAACCAGAAATGGCGCCTCAACTCCGACGGATCCATCGTCGGCGTCCAGTCCGGCCTCTGCCTCGACGCCGTCGCAGGCGGCACCGCCAACGGCACCCTGATCCAGCTCTACTCCTGCTCGAACGGGAGCAACCAGCGCTGGACCCGAACCTGATGGGACCTGCCACAGACGAAAGGGTGAGTCGGTGAAGACCTACGGTGCGGCTTCCCCCGCCCCTCCGCGCAGACATCGCTGGTGGTCCCGGGTCGCCGCCGTGGTGGCCGCGACCCTCGCGATCGGCATGCTCGCCGTGGTGCATCCGGCGCCCGCCGAGGCGGCGACGGTGGACACCAATGCCTGGTACGTCCTGGTCAATCGCAACAGCGGCAAGGCGCTGGACGTCTCCGGCACGTCCACCGCCGACGGTGCGCGGGTCAGCCAGTGGACGCGCAGCGACGGAGCCAACCAGCAGTGGCAGTTCGTGGACTCCGGCGGCGGCTTCTACCGCCTCAAGGCCCGGCATTCGGGCAAGGTTCTCGACGTGGCCGGAGCCTCGACCGCGGACGGTGCCGCGATCCAGCAGTGGGCCGACCACAACGGGGCCAACCAGCAGTTCCGCCTGGCCGACTCCGACGCGGGCCACGTCCGGCTGATCAACCGCACCAGCGGCAAGGCGGTGGAGGTGCAGGGCGCCTCCACCGCCGACGGCGGCAATGTCGTCCAGTACTCCGACTGGGGCGGCGCCAACCAGCAATGGCAGATGGTGAAGCTGTCGTCCGGTGGCGGCGGCGGATGCGGCAGCGCCCCGACTCTGGCGAGCGGTACGCACACGATCCAGAGCGGCGGCAAGAGCCGCAGCTTCATCCTCAGGGTTCCCGCCAACTACGACAACACCCACCGCTACCGGCTGATCTTCGCGTTCCACTGGCGGGGCGGAACCGCCGGCGACGTCGCCTCGGGCGGCACGAGCGGGAACGCCTGGTCCTACTACGGCCAACAGGAACAGTCGAACGACAGCGCGATCCTCGTCGCCCCCCAGGGCCTCGGCAACGGCTGGGCCAACTCGGGCGGTGAGGACGTCACCTTCGTCGATGACATGATCCGGCGAATCGAGAGCGGCCTCTGTGTCAACCCGGCACAGCGTTTCGCCACGGGATTCAGCTGGGGCGGCGGCATGAGCTACGCACTCGCATGTAGCCGGGCGAACGTCTTCAGGGCCGTCGCGGTCATCTCCGGCGCTCAGATCAGCGGGTGCAGCGGCGGCACCCAGCCCATCGCCTACTTCGGAATCCACGGCATCAGCGACAACGTCCTCAACATCGGGCAAGGACGGTCCCTGCGCGACACATTCGTCCGCAACAACGGCTGCACCCCCCAGAGCCCGCGCGAGCCCGCGCCGGGCAGCCGAACGCACATCACCACCACCTACTCGGGCTGCCGTGCCGGATACCCGGTCCAATGGGCCGCGTTCGACGGAGGCCACATACCCGGTCCGGTCGACGGCTCCTCCGGCGAAAGCGGCGTCACCACCTGGACCAAAGCAGAGATCTGGAGGTTCTTCGCACAGTTCCAGTGACACGTCCCGCACCACGGAGTGGAGCCAGGATGATCCTGGCTCCACTCCGTCGACGTCTGTCCCGGCTTGAAGGACGGTCAGGCCTTTCGGGAGAGCTCCCACGCCTTCGGACTGGTCATGGCTGGCGAGCGAAGAGGCCGTGGGAGAAGTGGCGTTCGAACAACACGCCCTCGCGGAGGGAGGTATCGCCCGCCCGGTTCACGGCCGCGCGGGCCGCCACGGCCGCGGGGTTGCTGAACGAGGGCGATGGTGGCGGCGATCTCGGAGGCGTCCTCCAGGAGATGGTCGGCGGGCCACCCTGGAGACCGGGCCGGCCCGCTCGGCCTCGACGGCGCCGCGCGTGCGCTCGGTCACTCCGCGCAGGAGCCCCCAGAGTGCGCAGGGCCCGGGAACGCCCCCGCCCTGAACGGGCGACCGCCAGACCGGATGTTTGTCCGGTGACCGCGTGCCGCCGTACGGGTGATGCGTTCACTCGACCCGACGGACGGGGCCCGGCTCGCGTACCACCGGTGGGCCGCGTCGCGTTGCCCGGGCATGGACAGCACTGAGACGGCGCGGCGCCCTCTCGGGAACGACGCCGCTCCCCGGTCGTATGCCGAACTCACCAGCGGATACGGGGGTCATCCGCCCATCTACGCGGCGCTCGTCGCCGAATGGCAGGCCAGGGGGCACGAGGTCCCGGAGCACCGTGACGGCCAGTGGGTCTCCTTCGCGGCACCCTCCGCGAGCGAGACCTGGGCCGCCCTGACCACGTGGGCCGCCGGCCGGCACCCGGGGACGGCCGCCCCCGACGGCACGCGCCTCACCAGCAGTCAGCCACCGCGTGCTCCGCGCTGACCGGCGCCAGCACTGCGAGGGCCTCGGTGGCCTCTCGCAGGGCCGACTCGAGCGTGCCCGGGGCGTGCAGGCTGCCCGTGCCGTCCGGCGGAACGAGCCACTCCAGGCGCCCGGCGGGCCGGTACGGCGGCGGCACGGCGACCCAGGAGCCCCGGCCGACGTGCCGGACACCGGAACCGACCCACTCGCTGACGGGGTCGGGTGGCAGGAAGAAACCCACTCTGCGTGCCGTGCAGTCCACCAGGGTGGGGCCGGGCACCTTCAAGGGGTCGCGCCACAGGCAGTCCAGGGCGAGCAGCCCGAGCCGGTCGGGGACGCTGAGCACGTCCCAGTACCGCCCCGCCTCCACGAGCGCCGTCCCCGTGCCGTAGTCCCACTCCCGCTTGCACTCCTGAGGGTCCCGGGCGGCCGCCGCGAGCCACTCGACGGCTTGCTTCCACATCACGCTCTGCATGGCCACCCCAGGCACAGTCGGTCGCGCCCCGACGGGCGCACGCTGGACACGGGCCGGTGACCCGCGGGGCCTCGGGCTCCGCGTGCCGGTCCGGCAGTGGCCATGCTCGTAGATATTTCTACGCGCTGGAAGGGGTGGCGCGGTCTGGCGTTTGGGTCGGGCATGTCCCGGTCGAAAGGGGGCAATCGAAGGTGGATCCCGTAAGGCATCGATCAACTCCGTGCGCGTCCATGCCGCCCCCTTGGAACCGGCCATCGAGAGATGGACGACTGGGGGAGGAGCCGGGGAGTGCGGCGGGCGGATGAGGCGCCGGTGCCGGAAATGCGGGTCAAGCCGGACGCCCGCTACCGCGGCCCGGAGAACCAGCTGTACCGGGTGGAGGTCCACGAGGGAGGCGAGGCGAAGGACGCCACCTTCAAGTGGTCCCGCGAGAACGGCTCCGTCGTCTTCCCCGTCGACGAACTCGACGGCAGCTGAGTGGAGTTGGCGTCCCTCGGCCACGACGACAAGCCGGACCTGGACGTCGGCGACCACGTGGAGTTCGTCGACACCGCCTACGCTTCCCGCCGGGAGCCCCTGCCGCTGCTGCGGGTCGAGGAGCTGGACCTGCCCGGCCGCCGCGTCCGCCTGTCCGCCGAACCCGCCCCGGGCGTCGGACGGCTCGCGCACCTGAACCCGTACCTGCGCCGCTGGGACCACCGCGGCGGCCCGAAGCGCAAGGGCCGCAGCACCGCCCTGCGCGGCGGCGCGGTCCCCGTCACGGAGGGGGAGTGGCTGCCGCTGGAGGACGGAGTCGAGGTGTACTTCGCCAAGGGCGGCACCTACCGCACCGGCGACCACTGGATCGTGCCCGCCCGCACCGCCACCGGCGGCGTCGAGTGGCCGGTGGACGCGGCCCGCCGCCCGCTGCTCCAGGGCCCGGCCGGCATCGCCCGGCACTTCGCCCCGCTGGCCCTGATCAAGGGCGAGGGCAGCGCCGTCGACCTGTGCCTGGCGTTCGGCCCGCTGGCGAGCAGCATGCCGCCCGCGGACGAGGCGACGCTCGCCGCCGAGGAGCAGGCCCGCCGCGAGGAACTGGCCGCCGAGGCGCAGAAGGAGGCCATCGAGAAGGTGTCAGCGGCGATCTGCCGTCACCACGGCTGGTCGGAGCGCTCCGTCATCGGCCACAAGGAGCGGCAGCCGGGCAAGGTCGACCCGCGCGGCTTCACCATGGACGGCATGCGCAAGCGCATAGCCCAGCGGCTCAGGGGCGGCGGTGGCGGCAGCAAGCCGGCCCCCGACCCGAAGCCGGCCCCCAAGCCGTCCTACGAGCCGTTCCCGGGCGCCGCGTTCTTCCACATCGGGCAGCGCTCCCCGATCATCACGGCGATGGGCCGCCGCCTGGTCGCCGAGGGTGCAGCCGCTACGAGGAGGGGCCGAGCCCCGACTGGAGCGAGGCCGACCGCCGGTCCTACGCGCTCTGGCAGCAGAAACAGGGCTTCTCCGGCAAGGACCGCCGACGGCATCCCCGGCAAGCTCACCTGGGACCGGCTGAAGGTGCCGAAGTCCAAGTGGCCGGGTGCGCCCCTCCGCGCGGAGGGGCGCACGCCCGTCACCAGCGGGGCAGCCGCAGCTCGTACTCCGGCTGGATCCGCCGCATGTAGCCGGTGTCGTCGCGGCCGCGCATCCCGGAGTCGACGTAACGCCGGTGCAGCCGCTCCAGCTTGTCGTGGTCGAGCTCGACCCCCAGCCCCGGCCCGGTCGGCACCCGGACCTCCCCGTCGCGTAGCTCCAG
This sequence comes from Streptomyces swartbergensis, assembly GCF_002148965.1. GTDB lineage: Bacteria > Actinomycetota > Actinomycetes > Streptomycetales > Streptomycetaceae > Streptomyces > Streptomyces swartbergensis. The sequence continues at coordinate 6,647 of NZ_NGFN01000079.1, forward strand.
CACACCGGGGACGATCACGTCGTCCGCCGAGTTCCACGGATAGTGCGTGTCGCAGGAGTGGTCGAGGTTGGGGATGGCCGCGGCGACATGCGTCATCGCGGCGAGGCTGATGCCCAGGTGCGAGTTGGAGTGCATCGACAGGGCGAGCCCGAACGCCTCGCACACGGCGGCCAGTTCCCGGGTGCGGCGCAGCCCGCCCCAGTAGTGGTGGTCGGTGAGCAGGACCTGGATGGCGTGTCGCTCGACGGCCGGCTTCAGATGCTCCCAGGCGATCACGCACATGTTGGTCGCGAGCGGCAGGGGCGACTCCTTCGCCACCTCCGCCATTCCGGGGATGCCCTTGGTCGGGTCCTCCAAGTACTCCAGCACACCGTCCAGTTCACGGGCGACGTACTTCGAGGTCTCGACCGTCCACGCCACGTTCGGGTCCAGCCGCAGCGGCTGCCCGGGGAAGGCCTCCGCCAGCGCCCGGATCGCGGCGATCTCCTCGTCGGGCGGAAACACCCCGCCTTTGAGCTTGAACGACCTGAAGCCGTACCGCTCCTGCATCAGCCGGGCCTGCTCCACGATCCCGGCCGGGTCGAGGGCCTCGCCCCAGTCGTCGGTGATGGCCGGACGGCCGTCGAGCGCCGGGTGCTCGGCCCACTTGTAGAAGAGGTACGCCGCGAACGGCACGGCGTCGCGGACCCTGCCACCCAGCAGATCGCTGACCGGACGGCCGAGCAGCTTGCCCTGCGCGTCGAGGCAGGCCACCTCCACCGCCGAGGTGGTCCAGCCGCGCTCGTGGGAGCTGGGCACGGTCGGCAGCAGGGCCGCGTCGATCGCGGCGGCGACGGCGGTGGTGTCGAAGACGTCCATGCCGACCACCACCTTCGCCGCGGCCTGAAGTCGCTCCAGGCGGGTGGTGCCGCCCGGGGACTCGCCGAGGCCCACCGTGCCGTCCTCCAAGACGAGTTGGAGGATGATCCGCAGGGCGAGCGGCTCGTGCACGCCGTTGGAGTTGAGCAGCGGCGGGTCGCCGAAGGCGATCGGGGTGACGATCAGCTCCCGGATACGCGTCTGGCTCATGCGCCGACCACCTCCAGACCACGGTCGATGAGTTCGGACAGCCGGGCGATGTGCTCCGGTGCCGGATCCAGCAGCGGAGCCCGCACGCCGCCGACGTCCAGGCCGCGCAGCGTGACTCCGGCCTTGACGAGCGACACGGCGTACCCGGGGACCTCGTCGCGCAGGGCGACCAGAGGGCCGTAGAACTCGTCGAGGAGCCGGGAGACGAGGGCCTCGTCGTCCTCGGCGAGGGCCCGGTGGAAGGCCAGGGCGATCTCCGGGGCGAAGGCGAACACCGCCGAGGAGTACAGCTCGACGCCGATGCCCTGGTAGGCGGGCGCGGTCATCTCGGCGGTGGGCAGGCCGTTGAAGAACTGGAAGTCCTCCGTGCCCGGCACGGCACGCACCGCGCGGACGACGCGGTGCATCCGTTCGATGTCCCCGATGCCGTCCTTGAGTCCGACGACCCCGGGCAGGGCGGCGATCTCGGCGGCCGTCTCCCCGGTGAGCCGGGCGGTGCCTCGCTGGTAGAAGACGACGGGCAGCCCGGTGGCCGCGGTGACCTCCCGGACGTAGCGCACCAGGCCCTGTTGCGGGGCGCTGACGAGGTAGGGCGGCAGCAGCAGGATGCCGTCGGCGCCGGCGCGTTCGACCCGGGCGGCCTGGTCCCGGGCGACCGGCGGGGGACCGCCGGCCGCCGCGAAGACCGGCACCCGCCCGGCGGTCGTCCGCACCGCGACCCTCGTGGCCCGCTCGATCTCATCGGCCGACAGGGCGTGGAACTCGCCCGTGCCGCAGGCGACGAACACACCTCCCGCGCCCGCGGCGACACCCGACTCGATGTGCTGGGCGAGCCGTTCCTCGTCCAGAGAACCGTCCGCCGCGAACGGCGTGACCGGGAAGAACAGCACTCCGTGGAACTTCATGTCTCCCTCATACGTGGGGGTTGGGTGGTCAGCCCTTCGTGGCACCGGCGGCGATGCCGGTGACCAGCGAGCGCTGGAGGAGCAGATAGACGATCAGGCTCGGGACCAGGGCGATCACCGCACCGGCCAGCACCACCCCCGAGCCCACCTCGGGGTCGGTGCGCAGGATGGACAGGGCGACGGTGACCGTGTAGTCGGTGGGGTCCTTGGCGGCGATCAGGGGCAGCAGGTACTGGTCCCAGATCATGATGAACCCGAGCACCCCGGCCACGCCGAGCGCGGGCTTGCACAGCGGCAGGACGACCTGCCACAGCATCCGCAGCTCACCGACGCCGTCGATACGGGCGGCCTCCTCGATCTCGGCGGGGATGTCCTTCATGAACTCGGTGAGCACCATCACCGAGAAGCCCCAGGCGCCGAGCGGCAGGATCACGCCCCAGACGGTCCCCTTCAGATCGAGGCCGACCACGGGCACATGGCCGAGGACCAGCGACAGCGGGATGGCGATGACCTCCTCGGGGAGCATCATCGTCAGCATGAACAGGGTCAGGATCAGCGCCTGCCCACGGAACTTGTGCCGGGCCAGCGCGTACGCCGCGAGCGTGCAGACGACGAGCTGGAGCAGCAGTCCGCCGCCCGCGATGACCAGGGAGTTGCCGAAGTAGTCCCAGATGCCGCGCTCGCCGGCCACCTGGAAGTTCAGCAGGGTCGGGTGGTGGGGGAGGAACGACAGGGTCGAACCGCTGGCCTTCTCGCTGAAGGAACCGGAGAAGACCGTCAGGAACGGCGCCGCGAAGACGCCCAGGGCGAGCGCGCAGAGCAGGACGCGCAGCGCCCAGGCGGGGCCCGGCCGGTCGCTCCAGCCGAGGGCGGTGTCGAAACGGGCGGGGGTGGTGCGCCGCTTCCCGGCGGACTTCCGCGCGGGGGAGRCGGTCACCGGGGTCCGGACGGGCTCGATGGCGGGGGCGCTCATCTCACGTCTCCCCTCTTGCGAAAGTAGTTGACCGTGACGGTGAGCAGCAGCGTCACGCAGAGCAGGAGCACGGAGGCGGCAGAGGCGCCGCCGATGTCGTTGCGGGAGAAGCCGAGGGTGTAGGCGCGGGTCATCCAGACGTCGGTGGAGCCGGCTGGGCCGCCGCCGGTGAGGACGTACACCTCGGTGAAGACGCGCAGTCCGCGGATCGCGGCGAGGGTGAGGACGATGCCGAGGGCCGGGCGGATCGCGGGCAGGGTGATGTGCCGCAGCCGCTGCCACAGCGACACCCCGTCCATCGCGGCGGCCTCGTACAGCGAGCGGTCCACACCCGCCAGTCCGGCGAGGATGATCACCATGTTGTAGGGGGCGAGCATCCAGACGCCCATGGCCATCGTCGCCCACAGCGCCGTGCCGGGGTTGTCGAGGTAGGGCACGGGCCCCAGACCGAGGAGTCCGAGACCGCTGTTGATCAGGCCGTCGGAGGTCGGGTAGTACATCAGCCGCCACATCTCGCCCACCACCGCGGTGGCGGTGACGACGGGCAGGAAGACGGCGGTACGGATGATCTTCAGTGAGCGGGCCTGGCCTTCGAGCAGCAGGGCCAGGACGAAGCCGGCGACGATGCCGCCGAGGGACATCCCGATGCCCAGGACCAGCGTGTGGCCGATGGCGTCCTGGAAGCGGTGGTCGGTCAGGACCCGCGTGTAGTTGTCGAGGCCGACCCACTGGTCACCGAGGAAGGGCCGCACGTCGAAGAAGCTGAGCCAGACGCCCTTGCCCATGGGGAGGAACTTGAAGACCAGGGCGAGCAGCAGACCCGGCGCGAGGAACAGCCAGGGCAGGACGGCCTTCTTGCCGAGTACGGTCTTCTTGCTGAGGAGCCGGGCTCTGCGCGGCCCGGGTGTCGTCACGGTCGCGGTCATTTCAACAGGTCCTGGTCCTTGAGGTCACCGGCGAGGGTGTCGTTGAGTTCCTTGAGACCGGCCTTGACGTCACTGCCGCAGTACGTGAACAGGGCGTTGAGGGAATCGGCCGTGTCCTGCTTGATCGGGGCCCAGTCCGGTGCGTTGGGGAACTGCAGTGAGTCGTCCTCGTACGCCTTCTGCACGACGCTCCAGCGCGCGTCGCCCCGCACCTTCGCCGCGTCCAGCGTGGAGTTGACGGGGATCCGTACGACGGGCTGGTGGTCGCCGGTCATGGCGAGCGTCTGGCCCTCGGGGGAGATCAGGAACGCGGCGAGCGCCTGCTCCTGCTTCCCCTTCCCGGTCCTGGCACCGAAGTAGATGTTCTCGCCGTCGGCCAGCACGTCGTTCCCGGCCGGGCCCGCGGGGGCGGGCAGGACCTCGTACTTGCCTTTGCCGAGCGCCTTGTCGAACGTGGAGATGTTGTACGGGCCGGTGAGGTACATCCCGGCGTTGCCGTCCTGGAAGTTGGTCGTGTTCGCGGTGACGGAGGTGAGGGCGCTGGGCTGGATGACACCGTTGTCACCGCAGAAGAGGTTGTCCTTCATCCAGGTGACGGTGCGCAGGGCGGCCGCCGAGTCCATGGCGGGCCGGTATCCCGTGCCGTCCTTCTCGATGATCCGCACGCCGCCCTGCCACAGCCAGCTGGCGCCCCACCAGGCGACATAGCCGTTCTGCGCGCTGCCGGGCACGACCATGCCGTACGTGTCCTTCCTGCCGTCGCCGTCCGGGTCGCGGGTGGCGAAGGCCTTGGCGAGGGCGAGGGTGTCCTGCCAGGTCTTCGGCTGCGGCAGGCCGAGCTTCTCGCGCCAGTCCTTGCGGACGAACAGCGTCATGGCCTGGCGGGAGTACGGGATGCCGTAGTGCCTGCCGTCGCGGCCCACGGTGGACGACCAGGACTTGGCGGTGATCTCGCCGTGTCCGGCGATCGAGGCCGGGGTGATGGGCTTGAGCAGGCCCTGGGCCTGGTAACTGCCCATCAGGGCCGTGTCGTTGATCATGACGTCCGGCAGGTCCTTGGTGGACGCGCGGCTCTGCAACTGCTGGTCGAAGTTCATGACCGGCTGATAGTCGATCTTGATGCCGGTCTTCTTGGTGAAGGCGGCGAACACCCGCTCGTAGGTCTGGGCGGACTCCGGATCGCTCCGGGTCCACACCTCCAGCGTGTTCGGATCGCCGGCCCGGGCGCTGCCGGAACCGGAGCCGCAGGCGGCTGTTCCGAACAGGAGACCCGAGACGGCGAGGGTGGCAGCCAGGCGGTGCCCGCGGCGGAGCCGCAGATCGATACAGCCTCGGCGATCCCGCATGGATGGTTCTCCGTTCATATCCGTGAACCAACTTCACGAATCTAAATGATCGGCCAAGCTACGGATCGTTTCATCACCATGTCAATACATGGCTGAAATATTCCACCGAGGTCACACGAGACCCCGGGAGGGCCCGCAGAACGACAGCGGCCCCAACCGGAGGGACCGGTTGGGGCCGTCTGAGAGAAGGTGCGAGGTCAGTCGCGGCGTTCGGCGCGCTCGGCGTTCTTCTTCTTGATGCGGTCCGCCTCCTTGCGGACCTCCGCCTGGGTGGCGCGCTCCCGCTCGAGCCACTCGGGGTTCTCCTGCTTGAGCGTCTCGATCTGCTCGGTGGTGAGGGGCTCGGTGACGCCGCCGCGGGCGAGACCCGCGATGGAGACGCCGAGCTTCGCCGCGACCGCCGGGCGGGGGTGCGGGCCGTTGCTCCGCAGGTCCTGAAGCCACTGCGGCGGGTTCGCCTGGAGCTGGTTCAGCTCGGAGCGCGAGACGACACTCTCCCGGAACTCGGCGGGGGTGGCCTCGAGGTACACACCCAGCTTCTTCGCCGCGGTCGCGGGCTTCATGGTCTGGGTGCTCTGGTGCGACGTCATGCCGTCCAGGGTATCGAGCGTGTGCGCGACCGCTGACCACGACCGTCGGCCACGGCCGCTGACCACGACCGTCGGCCACGGCCGCCGACTACGACCGTCGGCCACGACCGTCGGCCACGGCCGCCGACTACGACCGTCGGCCACGGCCGCTGACCACGACCGTCGGCCACGGCCGCCGACTACGACCGTCGGCCACGACCGTCGGCCACGGCCGCCGACTACGACCGTCGGCCACGACCGTCGGCCACGGCCGCCGACTACGACCGTCGGCCACGACCGTCGGCCACGGCCGCCGACTACGACCGTCGGCCACGGCCGCTGACCACGACCGTCGGCCACGGCCGGTAATCTGGCCGGGTGACAGGCTCGGAAGAATCCTCATCGTTCCGGCTCGTGTACGTCCCCGGGGTGATGCCCGACAAGTGGGTGCGCGTCTGGAACGAGCGGCACCCCGACCTCCCGCTGGCCCTGACGCAGGTGCCCGCCGGAGCAGCGGCCGGGCGGCTGCTGGAGGGGGGCGCCGACGCGGGCCTCGTACGCCTCCCCGTCGACCGGACGGTCCTCAGCGCGATCCCCCTCTACACCGAGCAGACGGTCGTCGTGGTCCCCCAGGACCATCTGGTCACTGCCGTCGACGAGGTGTCCCCGGAGGACCTGTCCGACGACATCGTGCTGCACCCCCTCGACGACGTCCTCGACTGGGAGAACCTCCCCGGGCGGCCCGCCTTCGAACGCCCCGCCACGACGGCCGACGCCGTCGAACTGGTCGCGGCGGGGATCGGCGTGCTGATCGTCCCCCTGTCGCTCGCCCGCCTCCACCACCGCAAGGACCTCACGCACCGTCCCCTCAAGGACGCCCCCGAGTCGAGCGTGGCCCTGGCCTGGCACGAGGCCGCGACGACGGACCAGGTGGAGGACTTCATCGGCATCGTCCGCGGCCGCACGGTCAACAGCACCCGGGGTCGCACACAGCCCCCGGCGCAGGAGAAGCCCACGGGTGCCGGCCGGGGCGGCGCCCGGCGAAAGCCGGTGCCCGGAAAGTCGGCGGGTGCGAAGCGCGCCGGCAAGAGCGGGCAGTCGGGCGGCCGGAGCAGCCGCGGCGGCTCCAAGGGCGACAGGCAGGGCAAACCCCGCCGCCGTTCCTGACCGCGGGATCCGCCGCCGCCGTTCCTGGCCGCGGGGTCCGCCATCGCCGTTCCTGGCCGCGGGGTCCGCCGCCGGAGCGCGGCCTCCGAACTCGTTGCGGGCTCAGCCGGCCGACGGGGAGGGGGAGGGCGCCCCGTAGGACGGATTGGGAGCGACCGTCTGCAGATCCTTGAGGTCTTCGGGGACCGGCAGCACCCGGACCGGCGCCCCCGCCTGCGGAGGCGGCGGCGTCGTCTGCTCCTGGGGCAGCTTGGCCGGGGCGGTGATCTGGAAGCTGACCTGCTCGTGGTTGACCAGACCGGTCTTCTCCAGGACCGAGATGTGGTCGAGCACGGTGTCGTTGGTCTGGTCGGCGAGTTCCCGCACGAGGCTGTTCCGGGTGGTCGCCCGGATCTTGGCGACCGTCGGGAAGATCCCCCCGTGCGCGACGCGCATGATGGTCACGGCCGTGGAGTCGAACTCCTTGCCGGAGGTGCCTTCCGCCGTCGCCACGAACTGCTGCTGCTGCGGAGACGCCTCGTTGGGCAGGGTGATGCCCAGGTCAGTGGAGATCTTGCGGCAGGCCGCGTCGAGCCGGCCGTGACCCACGAGCAGATGCTCACCGGCCTCCTTCATCGCCGGAGTCGTCCCCCGCTGCAGCACCAGTTGCCCCAGCGGGTACTCCCACAGGCCGGCCGCGCGTACGCGGACCACGAAGTCGCGGTCCGCCTCGGTCAGCGGACCCCACTGAGTGTTGGCGATGATGCGGTCCTGGCCGGAAGCCGCGTTCTCCACGCCCAGCATGCTCGGGTAGGCGAGCGCGGTGAGCGTAAGGATCAACGCACCGCTCACGAACGCGGTTCCTGCCGTGCTGCGCGAGATGCGCATCGTGCCTCCTGGGATATGAACGGCCCAACGCCAGGAGGTACGGATGGCAGAGGCGAAACAATCACCGCTGCCGCAAAAAATTTTGTGAACCGGCCGGGTCCGGTGCCGGAAGGGGAACGGCACCGGACCCGGCCGGAAGGGCTCAGGGCTGGTACGAGGCCGCGCCCGCCGTGCTCACCACCTTGTCGCCGTCCGCCCTGCTCAGCAGCCCGGCCGTCACCCACGCGTCCACCGTGGACCGCACCCGCGCCACCAGCGCACCCTTGTTCCGGAACGGCGCCCCCGCCCAGACCTCGTCCAGCAGCGTGGTGCCGTCCGGCTTCGCCGGGTTGGCGACGCCCGAGTCCCGGCCGCCGAAGGCGACCTTCGGCTCCGAGCGCCGGAAGTAGGCGTGCGTCGGATCCTCCGTCCCCTCGGCGAACGGCGCCCACTCCCTCCCGTCCAGCGTGAAGTGCAGCGGTTTGCCCGGCACCGGCGTGAGGGAGTGCGACAGATCACCGGACAGTCCGGCACGGCCGTACAGCCCGACCTTCAGGTACTCCGTCGCGGCGTCACGGGCGACCAGGTTGACCGGGCCGTGGAAAAGGGTTTGCAGCGACGGGTCGTCGAGGGCCTTCTCCACCCGGGTCCGGAACGGCATGGCGATGCGGACGGTGTCACCGGCCCGCCAGGTCCGGGACATGTCGAAGTAGCTCCCGGGCTTCGGAGTCCCGGATGCCGCACGCCCATTGACGGTCACCCGGAACCCGGCGGTCGCCCACGACGGCACCCGCAGCCGCAGCGTGAAGGAGGCCCGGCCGCCACCGAAGGTCAGGGTGCTGCCCTGCTCCTGCGGGTAGCGGGTGGTCTGCGTGACCGTGACACCCTTCTCGGCCCAGGTCAGCGTGGACGGGCTGTACAGATTGACGTACAGGGCGCTGCCGTCGGACTTCGCGAAGTACACCGAGTCCTGGTACTTCGTGGCGCTCTCCATGCCCGTGCCCTCGCAGCAGGTCGTGCCCTGCTTGGGCGTGTAGTCCCGGACGTGACCGGGCGTCAGCCCGATGAAGTACGTGACGAGTGGCTTCTCCGCGTCCGGCTTGTCTTGCTTCGAACCGAGCACCTGGTTGTACAGGGCCCGCTCGTAGTAGTCCATGTACTTCGGGTCCTGATCGTGGAAGAACAGGGTCCGGCTCAGCTTGAGCATGTTGTACGCGCAGCAGGTCTCCGCGGTGGTCGCGCCGATCGTGCCCGCGATCACGTCCCGGGCCTTCCAGAACTCCTGGGTGCTGGTGCCGCCGATGCCGTACATGCGGTGCGGGACGACCATGTCCCAGAAGTTCTTCGCCGACGTGAGGTAGCGCTCCTCGCCCGTCTCGTCGTAGAGCCGCACGTACCCGGTGAAGATCGGGATGTGCTGGTTGGCGTGCAGCCCGTCGAGGATGTCGGTGTTCGCCGCGCAGGCGTCGATCAGCCGGTCGAGGTCGAACAGCTTGGCCAGCGCGAGGTGTTCGGCCTTGCCGGTGATCGTGTGCAGGTCGCAGATCGCCTCGACGATGCCGCCGAACTCGCCGCTGGAGAAAATCCCCCACATGCGCTGGAGCGTGGACTCCGGCAGCTTGGACAGCCGCGAGTACATCCAGTCGCACATGCCGGACGCGAGGTCGAGGGCCCGGTCGTCGTCCGTGGCGGTGTACGCGTCGAGCAGACCCCTGAGGATCTTGTGCGCGGTGTAGTACGGCGCCCACACCTTGGTGTAGTCGGGGGTCGTCCTCGACTCCAGTTCGATGAACTGCGTCTCCGGGTACGCCGCGAGGAACCCGGGGTGGCTGGGCCCGCCCCAGGTGCGGCGCAGGGTGGCGGTCAGGCCCCGGCCGGAGGCGTCCGCGAAGGTTCCGCCCGTCGTCTCGTCGAATGCGTACGACGCCAGGTCGCCCCGGCCCGTCGAGGCGTCGGCGGCCCGGCGGCTCTGCAACTCGGTGATCTCGGAGGCGGTCAGCGCCCGCGAGAAGACGTTGAACTCCTCGAAGGCGCCGGCGAAGACCGGGTCGGCGGAGTAGTTCGAGCGGCCGAGCCAGTTGTTCTTGAGCGTGCCGAGGGCCGCCGGGCTGAGGCTCATCGCGGTGTTCCGGGCCACGGCGGTGCCGTTGACGTAGAGCGTGCCGGTGCCGTCCGCGATCGTGACGGCCAGGTGGCTCCACTGGTCCAGCGGCAGCGCGGCCGTGCCGTCGAGGGCCTGCTCGCCGCCGGGGCCCGACGTGGTGATGGCGAAGCGCGGCACTCCGGCCTGGTTGCGGGCGCCCAGATACAGGTAACGGGTGGTGTCGTTGCCGAAGTCGAAGACGCGGGTCCAGTTCGCGTCGTGCGTGGGCCGCACCCAGGCGGAGAGGGTGATGGCCGGGGCCCCGCCGAGCACGCCCGCCGGCAGATCCACGTACTGGTAGGAGCCGCGCACCTGATCCGCGGCGGTCCCGTACTTGCCGGCGACGCTGAGCACCGCCGGGTCCCGCCGCAGCGCCGCGCGCACCTCGGTCAGCGCCCCGACCATGGTGCCGATCCGGTCGGCGAACACCCGCTCCTTCGTGCCGCGGTACGCCTGCGCCAGCATGGTCAGGAAGTGGCCGGTGTAGTGGCCCCGCAGGTTGCCGTTGGCCTCGCCGTCCAGCCCCTCCCAGCCGCCGGGGGCGACCGCGCCGCCCGTGGCGAGACCGGCGTTGGCGCGGAACACCTGGAGCAGCCGGTTCACGTCGTAGCCGCGGGCGTGGTCCAGCATCAGCTGCCGCTTGTCGGCGAAGACGCCCCGGCCGAGGGCGACGTCCTCCAGGCCGAACGGCCGTACGGTCCAGGCGGACGGGGTGCCGGCGGCGGTCGCAGCGGAGGCGGCGAACGCGGCGGACGCCGAGTCCGCACCGGCCCGGCCTGATGCCGCCTCGGATATCGCGGGTACAGCCGCGGCGAGGGTCGCGGCCTGGAGAAGGGCTCGTCTTGAGAGGGGCCGTGCCATGTGTGCTCCTCCACGGGTCCACGGACTCAAAGTATTCGATATATCGAACGCTGTGCGAGTGATCGACCAGACGATAGGGAGGTGATGGGGGAGCGTCAACGGGGCGGGAAGGGTGAGTTGAAGAAAGGTCCCTCCGGGAAGGTGGGTTCAGAGGTGGGTCAGGAATGGGCTGCCGAGCGCACCAGCCAGTCGAATGCCGCCTGCGCGGTGAACTCCTCCTGCCCGCCCCGCAGAAGCAGACCCGCGGTGGCGAACTCCGGTGCGTCGGCCTGGGCGGCGACATATGGGAGGGCGATGCAGCGCATCCCCGCCGCGTGCGCGGCCGCGGCGCCCGGGGCGGCGTCCTCCAGCACCACGCAGGCCGCCGGGTTCGCCCCGAGCCGGCGAGCCGCCTCCAGGAAGACGTCGGGGGCCGGCTTGCCGTGCGGAACCTCGTCCGCCGAGATGACGGTCCGCAGGTGGGCGTCCAGTCCCGTGCCCGTCAGGACCGCCTCGATGGCCTCGGGCGAGGAGCCCGAGGCCACGGCCATGGGCACGCCCTCGGCCGCCAACAGGTCGACGAACTTGCGCATTTCCGGGTACGCGCGCGTGGAACTGCGCGCCAGTTCCAGATAGCGGCGGTTCTTGGCGGTGAACAGCTCTTCCACCGAGGCCCGCAGGCCGTACCGCTGGATCCAGTCCGCGACCGTCTCCCGCGTGCTGATGCCGACGTACCGCTCGTGGTCCGTCCAGCTGAAGTCGGGAACGCCGTGCTCGGCCAGGGTCTGCCGGCCCGCCTCGTAGTAGTTCGGCTCGCTGTCCACGAGCGTGCCGTCGAGATCGAAGATGACCGATATGCCGCCGAGATTGCTCATGGTTCCAGCATGTCAAAGACCATGATCCACAGGCCGAGGTGGGTCAGGCCCGGGCCGCGCGGCCGATCGACTCCACCAGCGGCAGCAGCCGGTGAGGGACGCGCTCGCGCAGGGCGATCTCGGTGCGGGTGCGGACGACCCCGGGCAGGCTGATCAGCTTCTGGACGACATCCTCCAGATGCGCGTTGTCCCGCGCCACGACCCGGGTGAGCAGATCCCCGCCGCCCGTGATGGAGAACGCCTCGACGATCTCGGGCACCGCCGCCAGCGCGTCGCCCACCTCGTCGAGATGGCCCTGGGTGACCTCGATGTGCACGAACGCGAGCACCGGGTGCCCGAGCGCGGCGGGGGAGAGGGCCGGTGCCGTGCCGGTGATCACGCCGTCGCGCTCCAGGCGGTCGAGCCGGGCCTGCAACGTGCCCCGGGCGACGCCGAGGAGGCGGGCGTACTCGCGCACGCTCGTGCGCGGCTGCTCCAGCAGCAGCCGCAGGATGCGGGTGTCGAGCTCGTCCACGGCCATGCGGCGCCCTCCTCGTCCGTTGGCCCTGCCACGGCCGCTCTCCGGCCGCTCCGGCTGTACCAATGGCCCAGTCTAGAAGGAGCCTGTTGAGCCAGTGGCGTCCGGGATGCTGATATGGAGGCGTCGATGGCGCTGCGGACCCCGCGGCGCCTTTCTCATGCTTGCTCATCCGGCGTTCCGAAGGGGGCGGTAAGTGGTGCTGAAGAGGGTGTTCGTGGCTCCGGATCCGGGGCGGACGCGGTTGCGGTTCGCCACGCGAGCCGTGCTCGGCATCGCGCTCGCGGTCGCCGTGTGCGGCCTCGCCGGACACTCCCTCACGGGGGCCGTCACCGGCGGTCTCGCCGCCCTGCTCGCCCTGTTCACCGTCACCGACGCCACCGTGCGCGGCCAGGCGGTCACCACGGCCCTGCTGCCCGCCGTCGGACTGCCCGTGCTCACCGCCGCGGCCGGACTGCACGACCACCCGGTGGCCCGGGACCTCACCTTCCTCGCCGTGGTCGGCGCGGGCGTGTACGCGCGCCGCTGGGGCCCGCGCGGGCACAGCCTCGGCGTGTTCGCGTTCATGACCTTCTTCGTGGCCCAGTTCCTGCACGCCACCACGGACCAGCTCCCCGAGCTGTACGCCGCCGTCCTGCTGTCCGTCCTCGCCGCCGCCGCGGTGCGCTTCGGGTTGTGGTGCTACGAGCGGCGCCTTCCCCCGGCCGTCGTGCCCGCCCCGCCGGGCGGCAGCGGGCTGGCCCGGGTGACCACACGCCAGGCGATCCAGGCCACCGCCGGCGCGGGGTTCGCCCTCGTCGTGGGCCAGCTGGTGTCCGGGCAGCGCTGGTACTGGGCCGTCGGCGCCACCTGGTGGATCTTCGTCAACACCACCTCGCGCGGCGAGACCCTGGTCCGTGGCTTCCGGCGCCTCCTCGGCACGGTCATCGGCATCGCCCTCGGCCTGCTCGTCGCCATGCCGGTGCACGGTGACCCGACCGTCACGGCCGTCCTCGCCGCCGCCTGCGTCTTCGGCATCTTCTACACGGCTGCCGTGTCCTACACCTGGATGATGCTCTGGGTGACCCTCCTCGCCGGGCTGCTCTACGGCCTCCTCGGCGTGCTCGGCCCCGGCCTGCTGGCCCTGCGGCTCGCCGAGACCGGCGTCGGAGCGCTCGGTGCCGCACTGGCCGTGATCCTGCTCCTGCCCGTCACCACCCACAGCGTCACCGACGCCTGGATCCAGCGGGCCCTGCGCTGTGTCCACGCCTGCACCGCCGAGACCGCCCGGCGCCTGGCGGGCGCGGCCGACGCCGACCCGGCCCCACGAGTGGCGGAACTGGAGCAGCTGCTCGCCCGGGTGCGGCTCTCGGTCGCGCCGCTGGTGCACCCGCTGAACCCGATGCTCGGCCGCAAGCGACGCGCCCGGCACGTGCTCGCCCTCCTCGACGACTGCGCCCGGGAGATCCGGGGCCTGGTCGCCGTCGCCGCCGACCCGGAGGCCTCCCACGACGCCCGCCTGGCCGCCGCCTGCTATCGCGTCCAGGCCGCGGTCGAGGCGCTCACCGACGGCGGAGACGTCTCGGTCCAGACGGACGACTCCGCCGCGACGGAACCCGCCCTGGCTCACCTGCACGGCCTGGAACGGGCCCTGGCGGAACTGGCCCGACCCCTGCGCACGCCCTCGGGTTCGCCGCTGGTCGGGGCGTGAACGATGTACGGCGCTTGAGGGGGAGCCCTTGCCGGGCTCGCTCGGCCGCTGCGTATCCCGTTGACTCGCCGCTCGCCGCTCGCCGGACGCCGGACGCGAGCGGGCCCGGCTCAGCCCTTGACCGTCTGGTCTAGACCGCGCATGATCGGCTGCGCGGTGACAACGGACGGTCGAGGACGAGTGAGGGACGAGAGGGGACAGCAGTGGCGGACGGCGGCAGGCGGCGGGCGTACATCGGGTCGTTCACGGCGGCCGGCGGCCCCGGGATCGTGACGGCGGCCGTCGATGCCGACAGCGGCGCGTTGACCGCCCTGAGCAGCGTCGACGCCGTCCCCCACCCCGCCTACCTGGCCCTGTGCCCCGACACGCACACGCTGTACGCGGTCAGTGAGACGGCCGAGGGCGCGGTGGCCGCGTACCGCGTGGACGGGGACAGGCCCGAGCCGGCCGGGCCGCCCGTGCCGGTCGGCGGGAGCGGGCCGACCCACCTCAGCCTGTTCGCCGGACACGTCCTGACCGCCAACTACGGCTCCGGCAGCGTCACCGCGATCCCCCTCCGCCCGGACGGCACCGTCGCCCGGTCCGCCGCCCACGTGCTCCAGCACACCGGCTCGGGCCCGCACACCCCGCGCCAGCAGGGGCCGCACGCCCACCAGGTGCAGCCCGACCCGAGCGGCCGCTGGGTCGTCGGCGTCGACCTCGGCACCGACTCCGTGCGGGTCTGCACACTGACGGACGGCGCCCTCGCCCTGCACAAGGAGACCGCCCTGCGGCCCGGCTCGGGCCCGCGCCACCTCGCCTTCCACCCGGGAGGGTCGTACGCGTACGTCGTCAACGAACTCACCCCCTCCGTCACCGTCTGCCGCTGGGACGGGGCCGAGGGCGTGCTGACACCGCTGACCGAAACCCCGGTCCTGCCCGGCGCACCGGCGGGCGACGCCTACCCCTCGGGCATCGCCACCTCGCCCGACGGCCGCTTCGTGTGGACCGCCACCCGCGGCGAGGACGTCCTGTCCGTGCTCGCCGTCGAGGGCGAGCAACTGCGGCTGATCACCACGGTGCCGTGCGGCGGCCACTGGCCCCGCGCCCTCACCGCGTCCGACGGCTCCCTCTACGTCGCCAACGAACGCTCGGGCGACGTGACCTGGTTCGCCACCGACCCGCGCACGGGCATTCCGCGACGCGCCGGCTCGATCGGAGTGACGGCGGCGTCGTGCGTGATCCTCGGCTGACGGGGATGCGGGGGCTCGCCGCCCCGACGACGAAGGCCCGCCCCCCGACCGGGGGCGGGTCTTCTCAGTCGTGCCAGGGGACGTCAGCGAACCGGCGTGCCCTGAGCCTGCTGCGGCGCGATGCCCAACGCCGTCGTGTACTTGGCCAGCGCCAGCTTCCCGATCGCCGGGTACGGCCCGAGCGACTCCGCAGCGGAGCACTCCGCCTCCTTCGCGGCCTCCTCCACCAGCCCCGGCTCGATCTCCGGGCCGATCAGATACGGCGCGAGGGCCAGCTGCTGCGAACCCGAGGAGCGCAGCTGCTCGGCGACGGACGCGATGGAGCCCTCCTGGTCCAGGGCTGCCGCCATCACCGGCACCGCGAGGCGCGCGGCGAGCAGCATGCCGGTGATCCCGGCCGCCTGCACGGCCTCGCCCCCGCCCACGGAGGCCAGGATGATGCCGTCGGCGGCGGTCGCCACGGTGAACAGCCGGGCGCGGTCCGCGCGGGCCAGACCGGCCTCGGAGAGCCGCACGTGCAGCGCCTCGGCGAGCAGCGGGTGCGGACCGAGGACATCGGTCAGCTCGGCGGCGATCCGGCTCTCCATGACGGCCTGGCGGACCCGGCGCAGCAGCGCGCTGTCCGGGCCGGCGAGCAGCGGCACGACGACGGCGACGGGCCCGTCGGGCTCCCTGACGTCCATGCCGGCGGCACGCGCCTGCTCGAAGCGGGCGGTGCGCTCCTCGGCGGTGTACGTGAGCACGGCCTGGAGCGTGGGGAACTCCGCGTTGTCCCCGTCGAGGTACCCGATGCGGGCGTCGAGGCCGGGCAGCTCGGAGCGGGCGATGCTCACGACCTCTTCGGCGAGGCTGCGGGTGGCGCTACTGGGCGTGCCCGGCACGGCGAGGACGAGCGCGGGCGCGCCCTCGGGAGCCACCAGCGGCTCCGGACGGCGGTGCCGTCCGGGCTGGCGGGGTCGCGGCATTCGTACTGGGAGGCCGGACTCGGGTCCAGTGGGGGAACTCATGGCGCCGCATGTTACTGGCTTCTTGGGCTCCCCTGTTCGGGGAGGGTGCAGGTGAGCGGTATCCGTCCCGTTTTGTCTGATGAGTTACGTACGGATTGAATGACGTGCGGACGGTGCGTGATCGGATCAATCACCCGACCGGGTGGTCACGCTCAGCATGGTCTCGTCACCCGGCAGGGTGAGCGGACCGGTGCTCAGCTCGGCCGCCATGCGTACCGAGCCGTGCAGCGGATCGCCCTCGGCCGGCACCCGCCGCGCCTGCGGGAGCCGCTTCACCAGTTCCTCGTCGAGGGGTGCGAGGAGCGGATCGCCGATCTTGAACAGGCCGCCGGTGACGGCGACGCGCGACTCACCGCCGGGGCACACGGCCGCCGCGGAGCCGGCCATGTGCCGGGCGGCCGCGCGCAGGATGCCCGCCGCCACGGGGTCCTCCTCCGCGCAGTCGGCCACCCGGGGCGCGAACGAGGCGAGGACGGCGGCGCGGTCCGGCCGCGGGTACAGCTGGCCGGGCAGCCCGGCCACGGGCCCGAACACGTCCTCGGCGCAGGCCAGCAGCCGGGCCGAGCCGCCCTCCCGCCCGTCGTGGGCCCGCAGCGCGGCCTCCAGCCCGGCCCTCCCGATCCAGGCACCGCCGCCGCAGTCGCCGAGCAGATGCCCCCAGCCGTCCGCCCGACGCCAGCCCGCCAGGTCGGTGCCGATCGCGATCAGTCCCGTACCACCTGCGATCACGGCACCGGGCCGGGGCCCGAGGGCACCCACGTACGCGGTCACCGCGTCGGCGGCCAGCGCGACCCTCCGGATGCCGAACTCCCGGGCCAGGGCGCCCGGCAGTTCGGCGCGCAGCCCGGCACCGAGGGAGGCCAGCCCGGCCGCGCCGACGACGGCGGCGGTCAGCCGCACAGGACCGGCCTCGGCGGTCAAGGCACGCACCAGGGGCACGAGCCGCGCCATGAAGTCCTCGGGATCGATGCCCCGGTCGCCCGTGCGCACCGGCTCGTCCGACGCCCGACTGGCGAGCGGTCCGCGCTCGGCGGTTCCCACCACCACCCGGAGTCCGGACCCGCCGGAGTCCACGGCGAGAAAACCGGAGCCTTCCGACGCCGGGATTTCCGACGCCGGGCCTTCCGACGCCCCGGTCACGGCAGGCGCCAGTCCACCGGTTGGCCGCCCTGGCGGATCAGCAGGTCGTTGGCCCGGCTGAACGGGCGGGACCCGAAGAAGCCCCGGTCCGCCGACATGGGGGAGGGGTGGGCGGATTCCACGGAGGGCAGGTCGCCGAGCAGCGGGCGCAGGTTGCGGGCGTCACGGCCCCACAGGATGGACACCAGGGGCTTGCCGCGCGCCGTCAGGGCCCGGATCGCCTGCTCGGTGACCTCCTCCCAGCCCTTGCCCCGATGGGCGCCGGGCTTGCGCGGGGCGGTGGTGAGCGCCCTGTTGAGCAGCAGCACGCCCTGCCGCGTCCACGGCGTGAGGTCACCGCTGGACGGCTGCGGCAGTCCCAGATCGGCGTTCAGCTCGCGGAAGATGTTGATGAGGCTGCCGGGCAGCGGCCGCACCTCGGGCGCGACCGAGAACGACAGCCCCACCGCGTGCCCCGGTGTCGGATACGGGTCCTGACCGACGATCAGGACCCGTACGTCGTCGAAGGGCTGCTGGAAGGCCCGCAACACGTTCGGCCCGGCCGGGAGGTAGGTGCGTCCCGCGGCGATCTCCGCGCGGAGGAAGTCCCCCATCGCGGCGACGCGTTCGGCCACCGGTTCCAGGGCCTTCGCCCAGCCCGCTTCGACGATTTCATGCAAGGGTCGTGGTGCCACGGGCGTCACCCTACTGCCGTACGGGCAGCGGCGATCAACCGGTGGCCAAGGGCCGCTCGTAAGCTCATCCCTTGCCTCGCGCCTCCCCTCATCCCCCGCCTGGTCCCCGCCTCAGCCGACGATCGCGGCCCGCACGCACAGCACGTCCGGCAGATGCGCGGCGAGCTGCCGCCAGCTGTCGCCGTCGTCCGCAGAGGCGAACACCTCGCCGTTGCGGTTGCCGAAGTAGACGCCCGCCGGATCCGCGTCGTCCGTGCACATCGCGTCGCGCAGCACCGTGCCGTAGTGGTCCTCCTGGGGCAGCCCTGCCGAGAGCGGCTCCCAGCTCTTGCCCGCGTCCGCCGTCCGGTAGACCCGGCACCGGCGGTCGGCCGGGACCCGGTCGGCGTCGGCGTTGATCGGGAACACGTAAGCGGTGTCGCCTCTGTGCGGATGCGCGGCCGCCGCGAAGCCGAACGTGGACGGCAGGCCCTCGCCGATGTCCGTCCAGTGCGCACCCGCGTCGTCGCTGCGGTAGACACCCCAGTGGTTCTGGAGGTAGAGCCGGTCCGGGTTCGCCGCGTCCCGCGTCACTTTGTGCACGCACTGACCGAACTCCGGGTTGGGGTCGGGCAGGAACACCGCGGAGACGCCCGAGTTGGAGGGCGCCCAGGTCGCGCCGCCGTCCAGCGTGCGGAACACGCCGGCGGTGGAGACGGCGACCGTCACCGCCTTGGGGTCGCGCGCGTCGGTGAGCACGGTGTGCAGGCCCTCACCGCCACCGCCCGGCACCCACTTCGACCGCGTGGGGTGCTCCCACAGGGGCCGGACGAGCTCGAACGTCTCCCCGCGGTCCTCCGAGCGGTACAGCGCGGCCGGTTCCGTGCCCGCGTACACCACGCCCGGCTCGGCGGCGGCCGGGTGCAGCTGCCACACCCGCTCCAGGGACGCCCCCGTGTCCTGGGGGAACTTGACGGCCGGCCGGGCCGGTTCCGTCCAGGTCCGGCCGAGGTCGTCGGAGTGGAACACGGACGGGCCCCAGTGCGCGCTGTCGCCGCCGGCCAGCAGCCGCGGGGTCGCGGTGCGGGTGTCGATGGCGACCGAGTACACGGCCTGCGCATTGAAGTAGGGGCTCTCGTCGAACTCCCAGGCGCCACCGTCCCGCCGGCGCCCGATGAACAGGCCTTTGCGCGTGCCCACGGCGAGCAGTACCTCGGTCATGCCGATCACCTCCGCGGCGTCGTCGTCGACGCCCTCGTCTCAGACACGGGCCAGTCTGCACCCCACCACTGACAGTCACCCTCGGAGCGGGCTCCGCCGCAGGTCAGCGCCGTGTCGGCGCCGCGTGCGGGCGTCTGTCGCCCGCATCCGCGAAGACGCCGCCACGGACCGCGGCGCCCTCTCGTGGGTACGTGCAGTGAGCATCCAGCGGCCCTCTTCCGTATGGGGAGGGCGGCGGGATGGTCATGCGCTCGTGAGGAGGAGCCTTCGATGGCGTTAAGTGGTCCGAAGGTGTGGCTGTGGCGCTGGCGGCGCAATCCGCTCAAACGGCGCGCCGACAGGGTGGAGGCCTGGGTCGTGCTGGGCGTGTGGATGCTCACCGTGTTCGTCGGGGCGCTCGCCGGTCTGACGGTGAGCCGGTCCGTCGAGGACGGGCTGGCCCGCGAACGCGTCGAATGGCGCCCCCTCGTGGCCCGGCTCGCCGAGCGGGCTCCCGGCACGGCCTCCGAGAACGGCGACGTCTCCCGTGCCGAGCACGTCTGGGCGGAGGCGCAGTGGGCCGCCGCGGACGGTTCCCCGCAGTCGGGCCAGGTGCGGGTCCTGGCGGGCAGCCAGGCCGGTTCGCCGATCACTGTGTGGACAGACCGTGAGGGCCGCCAGGTGACCCGCCCCGTCACCGAGTCCCAGGCCCGCGTACGCGCCTTGCTGATCGGCGGCGTGGCGGGCGTCTGCGCGGCGCTCGCACCCCTCGCCGCCGGCCGCGCGGTACGCCGCCGCCTGGAACGCCGCCGCATGGACCAGTGGGACGCCGAGTGGTCCCGCTTCGGCCCGATGTGGGGGCGCACGACGGGGTGACCGGAGAGGGTGGTCGCAGTCCGGTGG
>NZ_NGFN01000790.1 GCF_002148965.1 Streptomyces swartbergensis
GGCATGGGCGAAGGGGGTCGCAACGGGGATGTCAGCACCCCGACCACGCCCGCACACCTACTGTGACCTGGGAAAACTCCACAGTGCGGTGAAGGCCCGCGCAACATCCACCGCAACACCTAGCGCAACACGATGACGCAACGTCCAGCGCAACAACTGGCGCAACACCTGGAGTGTGCCGAAGCTCGGATCGAACAGCCGTGCCAGCAGGGTCGATATTCTGCTTGTGAGGTGACGAGGAACGTCACCCGGAAAAGGAACCACGATGACCACTCCCCCGCCGCCGGTGACCGAGCCCGACCCGTCCGCCATGACCTGCCCGGGCGATCAAGTCGGGCCGTGCGCCACGTGCCAGCGCAAGACCCACAAGTACGGCCGCGGCGGCTGCCCGCTGTGCCAGTGGTGCATGGCGCCGGCCATGGAGAAGTGGGGCCCGGGAGTGCGGTACATCAGCACGCGCTCCTGACGATCCCCCCAAGGCCGACGTCTGAGCGCCCCTTACTCCTCCTCTTCATCCGCGTCCCCGATGGCGACGCGGAGATCGTGGATGTTCCGCAGGACCTCGATGACGGCCGTCTCTGCCCGTCCGAGAGATCGCCGGACACCTTCCACATCGCCGGCCTGGAAGCGGAGGTGGGCGCCGAACGTGTCCGCCGCGACCACCATGGCCATGGACGCCGCCGCACGCCCCGGGAGAGTCTCATCCTCTTCGAGCCTCATGAGCTGTACCCCAGTGCGCTGGAGCCGGTTGACCAGCACGTTGGCTGAAAGGTCGGAGGTCGGGCCCACCTGTCCGATCCAGCCCAGCAGCACTTCGGCTTCGTCC
>NZ_NGFN01000791.1 GCF_002148965.1 Streptomyces swartbergensis
GTTCGGGCGGGTGGTGGTCGTGGGGGTCATCGCGTCGTCTCCTTTGTGCGGGCTGCCGCCTTGGCCTCGTCCACCAGGTGCAGGAAGGCCTCCTCGACCGTCTCCGCGCCGGTGCGGGTGCGCAGGGCCTGCGGGGTGTCGTCGGCGAGGAGTTCGCCCTCGCGCATGAGGAGCAGGCGATGGCAGCGCTCGGCCTCGTCCATGACGTGGGAGGAGACGAGGAGGGTCGCGCCGCGGCTCGCCGCGATGTCGTGGAAGAGGGTCCAGAGGTCGCGGCGCAGGACCGGGTCGAGGCCGACGGTCGGTTCGTCGAGGACCAGGAGTTCGGGGGTGCCGAGGAGGGCGACGGCCAGGGAGACGCGGCTGCGCTGGCCGCCGGAGAGGTTGCCGGCCAGGGCGTCGGCGTGGGTGGTGAGGTCGACGTCGGCTATCGCGCGGGTGACGTTGTCGTGGCGGCGTTCGGCGGCGGGCCGGCCGGGGTCGAGTATCGCGGCGAAGTAGTCGAGGTTCTGGCGGACCGTCAGGTCGTCGTAGACGGACGGGGCCTGGGTGACGTAGCCGATGCGGGTGCGCAGGGTGGGGTGGCCGGCGGGGTGGCCGAGGACGTCGAGGGTGCCGGTGACCTTGGCCTGGGTGCCGACGACGGCGCGCATGAGGGTGGACTTGCCGCAGCCGGAGGGGCCGAGGAGGCCGGTGATCTGGCCTCGGGGGACGGTGAAGCCGAGGTTGCGGAGGACCTTGCGGGGGCCTCGGGTGACGGTGAGGTTCTCGGCGTGGATGGCTGTCGGTTCCGTGGTGGGGCTGGGGTGTGGCGGGCCAGGAGCAT
>NZ_NGFN01000792.1 GCF_002148965.1 Streptomyces swartbergensis
GAGTCAGCAGCAGGTGTCCGGCGGCCGCGGGCCGCCGGACCGACAACAGGGAGGCCCCTGTGCCGAAGTCCCGTCCCGCCGTTTCCTGCGTGGAGAGCGGCACCCCGTTCCGCCGGCGCCTCGGTGGCGCCGAAGCCATCGTCATCATCGTCGTCATCGCCATGGCCGCCGCCCTGGTCACGTTCGCCGGGATGACCATGACCGTCGTACYGCAGTTGCTCGTGGGCGCCGGATTGGTCGCTGTCCTGCTGGTCGGTCTGCTCACCGGAGCTTCTGCTCGGGGCCTCAGGGCGGCGCTGTGCGCCCTGCTGGCCCCGGCTGCGTGAGGTGACGGTTCATGTGTCGTCCCGAAAGCCCCATCACCACCAGCAACAAGGCACTGCGGGAACTGCAGGAGTGGCTCCGCGAGATGCGGAACCGTACCGGCCTGGGCTACCGGGCCCTGTCGGTGCGGGCCGGCTGCCACGCCACGACTCTGCAGCGGGCCGCCTCCGGCGACACCGTGCCCAAGCTGCAGACCGTACTCAGCTATGCGCGGGCGTGCGATGCATCGCCCGAGGAAACGACGTCTGTGGAAGCACGCCCGCTATGAGGAAACCCGTCTCGCCCGGGGCGGCCGCGGCCGCCCCGCCCCCCGCCCGCAGTTCATCCGCGACGTCGTCGACCTGGGCGCGGCCCTGGTGGAGCTGTACGAAAAGGCCGGCTCCCCGCCCCTGCGCACCATGGAACAGCGGGCGGGCGGGTACGGCGCTCTGCCGCGCAGCAGCGCGCACCGCATCGTGAACAAGCAGGCGATGCCGCACGGCCGTCAGCAGTTCCAGGC
>NZ_NGFN01000793.1 GCF_002148965.1 Streptomyces swartbergensis
GAAGCCGGCGAGCGGGTCGCCGACGGGGCGGGCGGAGCGCAGTTCGCAGACGCAGGCGGGCGCTTCGCCCCACAGCAGGGCGGTGCCGTCGAGGGGTGCCAGGGCCGCCGCCGTCTCCGCGACGGCCGTGGCGAACAACTCGGCGTCGGCGGCGGGAAGCCCCCGGGCCTCCGCCCAGGCCTGCACGGCGGCGGCGTGCGGCTCCGCGAGGGGCTGCGCGCCGGCCGGGGGCAGCGGCAGCGGTACGGCGTCGAGTTCGGCCGTGAGCCGCAGCGGGTCCTCGTACACGTCCGTGCCGGGGTGGGCGCGGCGGGCCGCGGCGACGACGGCGGGGCCGGCGGTGCGGATGTCGTACGCGCACAGGGCGGTCGTGGCCATGGGTGCGAAGAGGAGGTTGGCGAGGGCCTCGTAGCGGATCCACTCGGTGGTCTCGCGGGCCGAACGGCCCGCCCGGCCGCTCCAGACCGGTTCCATGAGGAGGCGGATCCGGCCGCCCGGGCCGGCGTGGGCGGTGAGGTAGGAGGCCGCCTGGGCGACGGCGTTGGCGGCGGAGCCGGTGTACCAGTCGGTGTGCGGGATGCAGGTGACGTCCTTGGCGTCCGCGCCGAGGGCGTCCCGCAGGAGGTCCAGGTTGCGGGGGTCGGCGATGGCCACGGGGGGTGGTTCGCCGGGCGCGGCGAGGCCTTCGCCGAGGAAGGGCAGGGCGGTGGCCACGAAGTCGTCGTCGGTAYCGAAGACGGCCATGCGGTGGTCGAACGCGGCGGGCGTGGGGGGCTGTCGGGTGGTCAGGGGTTCCCCTCGGGGTCTGCGGTACGGGCGG
>NZ_NGFN01000794.1 GCF_002148965.1 Streptomyces swartbergensis
ATCGAAGTCCTCGAGCAGATGAAGGCGTTCTACCGCGGCGAGCAAGTGGTACTGGTCTGGGACGGCCTGTCCGCCCATTGGAGCCGGGCGATGCGCGCCTGGGTCGCCGAGCAGGACTGGCTCACCCTGGAGCGATTACCCGCCTACGCTCCGGAGCTGAACCCGGTGGAACTGCTGTGGTCCTCGCTCAAGAAACGTGAACTCGCCAACCTCGCCGGCGACCACCTCGCCCATGTCGCCGACGCCACCGAACAAGGCATCCACCGGATCAACCACAACCCACAACTGCCATGGTCCTTCCTCGCCCACACCGGCCTGACCATCCACCCAGCACACCCTGCACACCCACCGAACTTACGAAAAGATCAGTAGTGGTTAATGAGCCACCAAACGCCTCCTGCGATGAGCAGCAAGGAAACCAGCACCACGGCTGGCCTGAGGAACCGAGTGCGCCGGCTCACGGGCACTTCGGTACCCGCCGAGGGCACCGCATGCGAGGGTGCGGGAGGCCGCGAAGCCCCAGCAACTGGGCCTCCCATCGCAACTTCCCTGATATCGGCGTACATCCTGGGGCCCCAGACCTCCGAGCCGCTCACACCGTGCTGGGCCCTCCGTAGGGCACCGTCCACGTCGGTACGCCAGCGGATGCCTGCGACGTCTGTGAAGTCGACGGTGAGACGAAGCAGGTACCCGTAGCTCCTGAGTACCGAGGTGGGCAGTGTAAAGACCTCCTCACCGGCGCTACCGAGCAGCGGCAACGCGCCGACAACGCTGCCACGGTAGGACACACGCAAGTCCGTGATCGGCTGGTTTGAC
>NZ_NGFN01000795.1 GCF_002148965.1 Streptomyces swartbergensis
CCCTCGCCGGGTACGCCCTTCGCGCCGCCCGCGCCTGCTGCCGGGGGGTCGCCTGCCGGAGGGCCGGCTGCCGTGCCCCGGCTTCCCGTGGGGTTCGAGCCGCAGGGGGCGCAGTCCCCTGCGGCTCAGTCCCCGGGGACGGGGAGTTCGATCTGGAGCCGGGGGCGCACAACGGGGGGTTGCAGACGGAGTCCGGGCAGTAGCCGCAGTAGTTTCCGCGGAGCGCGACGAGGGGCAGCCGGTGATCGGCTGCCCCTCGTCGCGCTTCTTCACGTTAATCGCCCTRTTTGTTCACCAAAGTGTGTGCCGTGTACGTCACTTCCGGGCAGCTTCTGGGCAGGTTGTGACGCGGCGGACAGGTGCTCGGGGGTGGACGGGCCTGCCGAGGTGGGGCTTGTGGTGATTAGGCTGGGACAGGGCGCGACGTCAGAACCCGTGAGTAGGGGGGTGGGCGTCCCAGGGGGAAAGCGGGGGAGCCTGGATTCGGACGACCTCGGACGACCCCTGTACGCCTCGGAACGACTTCATACGACGTCGGACGACAAGCAAGGGTCGCCCCAGCACGGCATGAGGGTGCTCGACCACACCAGGAGGAACACTGTGAGCAGCGATCGGGACGGGAACCGCGGGGGCTGGGCGACACCCGGCGATGACCAGCCCGACGCGGAGTCCGCGGCAGAGGTGACGGGCGAGTTCACCATCGACTACGCGCCGCCGGCCTGGTACACGCAGAACGCCTCGGGGAGTTCGAGCTCGGGGCAGGGGGCGGGCGCGTCCGAGGACGCCAGTGCTTCCGGAGCGCCCGGGGGGTCCCG
>NZ_NGFN01000796.1 GCF_002148965.1 Streptomyces swartbergensis
CCGGTGCGGTACATGCGGGTGCCGGGGTCGTGGGCGTAGGGGTCGGCGATGAAGGTGGCGGCGGTTTTGGTCGGGTTGTCGAGGTAGCCGTGGCCGACGCCGGTGCCGGCGACGTACAGCTCGCCGGGGGTGCCGGGCGGTACCGGTTGGAGGTGGGCGTCGAGCACGTACAGGCGGGTGTTGCGTACCGGGTGCCCGATCGGGGCGCGGGTGTCGAGCGGGGTCGCGGGGGTGATGACGGCGTGGGTGACGTCGTCGGAGCACTCCGTCGGCCCGTAGGCGTTGACGAGGGGGATGTGGGGTGCCAGTTCCAGCCACTCCCGCGCCAGATCGGCGGGGAGCGTCTCGCCCGTCACCATCAGGTGGGTGAGCGGGGCGAGTTCCGGACGGACCAGACCGTTGTTCCACGCGTCGACGGCGGCGCGGAGGAGGGAGGGGACGACTTCGAGGACGGTGACACCGTCGGTGGCGATGCGGCCGAACAGTTCTTGCGGGTCGGCGGCGGTGTCGCGGTCGACGACGGTGAGGCGTCCGCCGGTGATGAGGGGGCAGAGCATCTGCCAGACGGAGATGTCGAAGGTGACCGGGGCGTTGTGCACCACGACGTCGTCGGCTGTGAGGTGCAGGTCGTCGACCTTGGCGAGCAGGTGGTTGACCATGCCCGCGCGGTGGACCATCGCGCCTTTGGGGCGTCCGGTGGAGCCGGAGGTGAAGATGATGTAGGCGAGGTCGTCGCCGTCCCCGGCGGGCGTGGCGAGTTCGGTGTCGGTGGCTGCGTCCCAGGCGAGCACGGCCGGTGTGGTCGAGGCGGCGGC
>NZ_NGFN01000797.1 GCF_002148965.1 Streptomyces swartbergensis
GAGCGGCGGGAGCTCGCCCGTGTCCTGGTGGGTCCGGGTGGGGGACGTGGTCATCGGGCCACCGCCAGGCGCTCGTCGAGCATGGTCAGCAGGGCCTGTTTGTCGACCTTGCCGCGGTCGGTCTCGGGGAGGAACGCGAGGGGCAGGACCTGCTCGGGGACGCAGTAGTAGGGCAGGGCGTCCGCGACCGCGCGGCGGGCGGTGTCCGGGTCGACGTCGGCCGGGCAGACGAAGGACACCAGCGTGCGGGCGTCGCGTTTCAGGGTGACGGCGCGGGTGCAGCCGGCGGCCGTCTCCAGGACGGAGGAGACGGAGTCCAGCTCGACGCGGAAGCCGCGCACCTTGACCTGGTCGTCGGTGCGCCCGAGGTGCTCCAGCTCACCGTCGGGGGTCCAGCGGCCGAGGTCCCGGGTGCGGAACATACGGCGGCCGCCGCCGAGGAAGGGGTCGGGGGCGTAGCGCTCGGCGTTGAGGGCGTCGTCGCCGAGGTAGCCCGCGGAGACGCAGTCGCCGCCCGCCCACATCTCGCCGGTCTCGCCGACGGGCAGGGGGCGCCGGTCGGCGTCGAGGACGTAGACCGTGTTGTTGGGGGTGGGGCGGCCGATGGTGAGCAGCGGGGCGGCCGGGTCGTGGCGGCCCATCGTGTTGACGATCGTGGTCTCCGTCGGGCCGCAGCAGTTGTGGAAGGCGGCCTGCCGGGCCCAGCGGTCGGCCAGCGGGCGCGGGCAGGGCTCCCCCGCGACGGCGACCGTGCGCACGCGCGGGCAGGCGGCGGGGTCAAGGCCGGACAGCACGGTCGGCGTGGCRATCAG
>NZ_NGFN01000798.1 GCF_002148965.1 Streptomyces swartbergensis
GGCTGAGTGACCTGGTCCAGCAGCAGCATGCGGGGCACGGGCCGCTGGTGGAGGGTGAAGTAGCGGTGCAGGGCCAGGTGCGCGACGAGGTGATAGCCGACCCAGTTCTCGCCGCTGCCGATGCGCAGCAGAGGGACGATGCCTTCATCGGAGTCGGCGAGGACCGTCAGTTTCCGTACGTCGAGGCGGATGCTGCGTTTGCTGTGCTCGAGATTGAGTGCCTGGGCGTAGGCGGTCATGTCGGTGCTGATGTAGTTCAGCGCGTGATCGAGCCGGTCCTGCATGGCGTCGGTGTCGAGTTCGGCTTCGAGGTCGTCGACTTGGGCCTGGGCGAACGCTGCGGCTGCTCGCAACTGCAGGAGGCTGCCTTCGTAGGTGTCTCCGGTGTCCGGGAGCTGGCTGAGTTGGGCGTCGATCCGGCCGCGCAGGAAGGCCTGCTCCTCGGCCTGAGCGCGGAAGCGGTTCCGCCTGGCTTCCAGTTCGGCCAGTGAGTTGAGAGCTCCTTCGACTCCGCGGAGCTCCTCGCGGGCGGTGTCGGCCTGGTCGGTGAGTTCCCGCAGCGTCTGCTCGCGCCGGGGCCGCACGGTGTGCACGGAGGTGAGCTGGCCGCGGAGATCGTTGAGGGTCTGATTCATGTCTTCGACCGCGTGGTCGGGCTGCGGCAGGTGCGATCCGCACAGCGGGCACGCTGTGTCCTCTGCGCGCGGGCTGGTGCCGGCCGGGAGCAGGTCGACGGCGTGAAGGCGCGAGATGCCGCGCTGCACGACCTGGGTGTAGCTGTCTTCTGCGGCTTCCTGCCGTACAAGGA
>NZ_NGFN01000799.1 GCF_002148965.1 Streptomyces swartbergensis
CGCGGAGGCCGTCGAGGAGCCACCTCGGGCCGAGCGAGCGGGCCCGGCCGAGCAGCCCGCCCCGCCGACCCAGGCGCCGCCCACGCGGGTTGTACCACCTGAGCCTCCGGGGGCCGTGTCCCGTGAGACCACCGAGCCCACGCGGGTTGTGCCTCCCGAGGCAGCAGAGCCGCCTCGGATCGTGTCTCCTGAGGCCGCTGAGCGGAGGCGGGCGGTATCGCCGGAGGCGCCCGAGGGAGATCGGATCACGCCTCCCGGCGCTCCTGAGCCGACGCGGGTCGTGTCTCCTGAGGCGCCCGAGCCGACCCGGGCGGTATCGCCGGAGGCTGCCGAGCCCCCTCGGATCGCGCCTCCTGAGGCGCCCGAGCCCCCGGGGGCCGTGTCTCCCGAGCCGACGCGGGTGGTATCGCCGGAGACTGCTGAGCGGACGCGGCTCGTGCCGCCGGGGGCGCCCGAGTCCACGCGGGTGGTGTCTCCTGCGGCTCCCCGCGCTGCCGAGCCGACGCGGGTCGTGTCTCCGGAGGCGCCCGAGCCGACCCGAGTGGTATCCCCGGAGGCTGCTGAGCCCTCTCGGATCGCGCCTTCTGAGACTGCCGACCCGACGCGCGTGGTGTCGCAGGAGGCGTTCGAGCCCCCTCGGATCGTGTCTCCTGAGGCTCCCGAGCCGACGAGGGTGGTGTCTCCTGAGGCTGCCGAGCCCACGCGCGTCGTATCGCCGGAGGCGTCCGAGCCCTCTCGGAGCGTGCCTCCCGAGACCTCCGAGCCGACGCCGGTCGTGCCCCCAGAGGCGTCGCCCACCCGGCTCG
>NZ_NGFN01000008.1 GCF_002148965.1 Streptomyces swartbergensis
GTCCCGCCACCGCGGCTCTCCACCCCCCACCCCACTGACCTGAGAGGGCTATCCCGCCATGTCTCCGTTCATCTCCGACGCCGACCTCGCCTCCACCGACATGGGCGTCCGTGTCCGTTCCACGACGACGATCGCCGACTTGTTTGGTGACGAGCTGGACCGGGCGCTGCACCGGGAGTCCGCCTACGCGGTGCCGCTCGACCAGCGTCAGACCTGCCCGATCCACCTGGACTGGGTGACCGGTTGCGCCGAGCTGCACCTCGACTACCCGGCCGCCGCCTGACCCACAGTCCGCCCGACCCGAGAGGAACTCTCATGGATCTCACTGCCCGCTACGTGGCCGACAGTCGACGAGTGATCGACGAAGTTGAGTTCGCCGCCATCACCAATCCGGACCTGCCCCGCGCGACGGTTGTGCGCCTGACGACCCGACTGACGGAGATGCTCCGCACGGTCGCCGATCACGCCGAGCGCCTCGCCGAATCCAACACGCAGCTGCGTACCGACAGCGCCGAGCTGGAGAGCCAGGTTCGCGCTCTCCACGAGGCCCTCACCCAGGCGACCGCTCCCGCCGCCTGACCCCCTAGCCGCCGGGCGCGGAACCCCCCTGCCGCGCCTGGCACCCAAACCCGAGAGGAGCCCTCATGTCGAAGGACCGCTGCCCGCAGTGCGAGGAGCACGCGGAGCTCCACAAGGGCAACTGGCTGGGGCTCGGCGACCAGAACAAGCCGTGTCTGCCGTGCGAGGACCACGCCCGCAATGGCTGTCCCGACAGGCGAAAGAAGAAGTCCAGCTGGTGGTGACTGACCCCCTAGCCGCCGGGCGCGGCCCATCCCCTAGCCGCGCCTGGCATCCAGCCCCGGCAAGGCCGATCCCGGGCCGCCCGCCTCAACCGCAAGCCGGGGCGCGCACCACCACTCCATTCACCGATCCGAGAGGAATCCCATGTCTGACCGCATGAAGAACCAGGCCAAGAAGAACCGTGAGGCCGCGAAGGGGCTGCGGAACCGCGGCAAGGACGACGCCGCGCAGCGCCTGGAGGACCGGGCCGACGAACTGGAGTCGGGGCGGGTCACCGACCAGACCGACACGATCCTGTCCGCCTGGAGCTGGGCCCGCGGTCGCCGCTGAACGGCTGCCCGCCTCGCCCGTCCCGCACGGGCGGGGTCGAGGGGAACCGCTGAGCGTTCCACCACCCCAACCGAGAGGAGCCCACCGTGGGCCGGTTCAGCCGCAAGGCGCCCAACTTCTCCACCGAGGCGGGCAACCGTCGCGCCGCCAAGAACGCCGCGAAGGAGGCGAAGAAGGCGCGCCGCGCCGGAGACCACGAGAGGGCATCGGAGCGTGAGGGCTTCGCCGCCGAGGCCCTGCGCCAGGCCGAGTACTCCAAGCGCCTCGGCCGCTGACCGGCTGTCTGTCCGCCAGGACCGTGCGCCTGGCGGGCGGAGATCTGGCCAGCACCATCCCCATCGTCCATCCCGACCCTGTGTGAGGTCGTCATGTCCCGTTACGTCCGCTGGCTGCTGCTCGCGGCCTTCCTGATCGTCGTCGGCGTGTGGCCGTCGGCTGCTGCTCCGATCGGGCTGGCCGCCACCGGCGCGGCCGTGATCCTCGGCGCGATCCCGGGCCCCGTCCTCGCCCTGGCCGCCGTCGTCGCGTGGCTGAAGCACCGGCCCGCTCCCGCCCCCACCGCTACCGCCTGAACTGAAGGGACTGATACCCGTGACCGCCACGTCGATCGAGCAGGTCAACGGCCACGCGCCGGGCTTCGACCCGGTCGCGCTGGCCAAGGCGGAGGCGATCCGGACCGAAGCCGCCGCCAAGGCCGACGCCGCCCGCATCAAAGCCGAGGGCGAGGCGAAGGCCGCCGAGACCCTCGCCGCCGAGCAGGCCGAGGAACTGCGCCTCGCCAACGAGCGCAAGCGCATCCGGCTGGAGAAGGACCAGGTCGACCACAAGGCCTACGTCGCCAAGAAGG
Organism: Streptomyces swartbergensis; assembly: GCF_002148965.1. GTDB lineage: Bacteria > Actinomycetota > Actinomycetes > Streptomycetales > Streptomycetaceae > Streptomyces > Streptomyces swartbergensis. Next base: position 1,979 of record NZ_NGFN01000008.1, read on the forward strand.
AAGCCGAGGCCGCCAAGCACCGCGCCGAGAAGGAGAAGGCCGAACAGGCAGCGGCAGACGAGGAGGCTGCCGAGGCACAGCGGGCCGCGGAGCAGGAGCGGTCGGAGCGCTGGTGGAAGTGGGGCGCGCGCGGCATCTACGCCGTCGGCCTGATCATCGCCGCGCCGGTGCAGTTCATGCACTTCTGGGACCGCGAGCGGCCGTTCCTCATCGCCGCACCCGCGCTGCTGGAAGGCCTCGCCCTCGTGCTCGCGTTCGGCGCCGCGTGGGCAGTGGCTCACCGCCGCGACGTTGCCCCGTACCGGATCGGCATCATGATCTCCGCCGCCATCGCCGCCGCGATCAACCTGCACGGCGGTGTGACCAAGCCGGAGATCGGCTTCAACGCCGGCATCATCGGCGCCATCGCCTCCCTCGGCGGGCCGATCGTGCTCATGGCCTACGAGCACGGCATCGCACAGAAGGCCGACGGTATCCCGTCATTCCGGGAGCGTCGCGCAGCCGAACGTGCGAGGCGTGAGGCGGAGGCCGCGCGGGAGAAGGCGCGAGTCGAGAAGCAGGCTGCTGACGCTCGGGCCGCTGCCGAGAAGGCTGCCGCGCAGGCCCGTGCGGAGGAGGAGCAGCGCCGCCGCGATGAGGACCGCAGGGTCAGCCATGACGAGGTGTGGAAGGTTGCCGACTCGATGCGTTCAGCGCGCGGCTCCCAGTACGTGACCGAGCAGATCTGGGCCGAGGCTTGGTACCGCGTGACGGGCTGCAAGACGGTCGGTATCACTCCGGAGATTGAAGCGCAGTCGCGTGCCGCGCAGGCCCGCATGAAGGTCGCCACCGACGTTCCGATAATCGGTGACTTCACGCAGGTCGAATCCCAAAAGGGTCCCCGCGCCAAGAAGGACCCGGACGCGACCGACGGGCGCCGCAACAACGGCGGCAATCCGCCCGTCCGCCGGCCCGGCCAGAGCGCCCCCATCCACCCCATCGCCCGCGCCCAGGCACGCCGCGAGCAGACCACCGAGAAGGACTCGCAGTGAGCATCGAGACGACCCCCAGTAGCGCCCCGGACCCGGAGTGGGAACAGCTCACCGCCACCCTCGTCAAGGACCCCGAGGCGGCCCGCGTCTTCGAGTTCGAAAAGCGTCCCCGCCCGGCGTGGATGATGTCCGGCGAGCAGCTGCGTCAGTGGGCCGTGTACGCGAAGGACAACACGGTCGACGCGGTCCGCTTCCACGCCACCCACTCGCCCTACTACCTGGGTTGGTCAGTGCGCGGCTACCGGCGCCTGTGCCTTCGCTGGTGGGAGGCGCGGCACGACGACTACCGGCAGCAGATCGCCACGGCGAAGCTGATGCTGCGCCAGGCGAAGGAGCAGCCGCGCGGTGCCGCCCGGGCCGCCGACGAGTCGAAGGCGCGGGCCCTGCTGGAGGTACGGCGTGCCGAGTTCAAGGCTCACAAGAAGCGGCACTGGATCCGCACCGGCATCAGCGGCCTGATCCTCGCGGGCGCTGGAACGGCGGGTGTGCTGGCCGGTGGGCTGTGGGTGCAGATCCTCATGGCACTCGCCGTCATTCTCACCGGGGCCTGGTTCGGCCGGCCGGAGCAGCCCGTCGCTGCGCCCGTGCAGGCGCCGACCCGCACTTCCCACCTGGGGGAGGAGACCATGCAGCGCGTCCTCGTCGAGGCTGGCGCGGTTCCGGAGAAGCGCGGCGAGGAAATCCGCGGCGTCGGCATTCCGCACACCGAGGGCCCCGGAATCGCCTACGCCGTCCACACGCCATCCGGGATCCCGGCCTCGGTCGCCGTTGCCAAGAAGCAGCAGGTCGCGGCGGCGCTGGGCGTGCACTCCGACTGGCTCGACCTGTCCGTCGGCAGCGTCGAGACGCTGCTGCAGATCTGGGTGGCCAGCGAGGACCCGTTCGGCGTGGTACGCCGCTCACCGCTCGTCGGCCACAAGGGCGCGCTCGACCTGTGGAACGACGGCGCGCCGATCCTCTTCGGGAAGCGCAGCAACATCGTCCGCATGACGCTGCGCGACCTGATGATGCTGATCGGTGGCCGGACTCGCAGCGGCAAGGGCATGCTGCTAGCCAACCTCAACCTGGCCATGGCCAAGGACGTCCGCATCAACATCCGGCTCTTCGACGGCAAGGCGTCCGGCGAGCACAACGCGCTCGCCCCGCTTCTGGCCACGTTCGTGAAGAAGAACCCGGAGCGGCTGGCCCTGTTCACGCGCGCCGTCCTTGAAGAACTGGACCGGCGGGCCGACTTCCTCGACGAGCGCGGCAAGTCCAAGCTCACTGAGGACCTCATCGACGAGATCGGCGGCATCGAGGTCATCGAGATCGACGAGCTCGCCACCTATACGGCCAAGGGCACCAGCCCGTTCGTCGAGGAGATCGTCGAGAACCTGTGCCAGATTGCCGCCGTCGGCGCTGGCCTCGGCGTCCTGTTGGTGCTCGCCACGCAGGTCCCGGAGGTCGATGTGGTGCGCGGCCGGCTGCGGCAGAACCTCGTGGCCCGGGCGGCGATGAACACCGAGTCCCCGCAGGCCTCGAACACGATCCTGGGTGACGGCATGGCCGGCCAGGGCTTCGATGCTTCCCTGATCCCGCTCAGTCAGCGGGGCCGCTGCTGGCTCGACACCCCGGACACGGGCACCGTTCCGGCCCGTTCGGGGCTAGTGGAGGACGACGACCGGCCGCCGATCATCGCCGAGGGGCTGGAGCTGCGGAAGGCCGCGAAGCGGCTGCCCGGCCAGTGGCGCGACCCGATCGAGACCCGGCTCACCGCGTGGACGGGTGTTTCGTCCGCGGCCGGCGGGCCGAAGGGCAACGGCCGCATCCTGCGCGTCAGCCTCCTAGACCAGCTGGAGACGGTCGCCAAGGCGACGGGCCGCGACTGTGCCACCAACACCGAGGTGTTCTCCGCGCTCGCCGCGGCCGACCCGGCCAAGTGGGGGCAGCGAGACGGCGAAGCAGGGCGCGCCTGGTCCTCCCGGCTCGGCAAGGCGATCAAGGACGAGCTGGAGCAGCTCGGCGTCGCCCTGGAGGTGAAGCGGGTGGCCGGCCCGGACGGCGAGCGCACCCCCGGCTACGCCCTGGACGACATCCTCGCCGCCCGAAACGTCCGCAAATGAGATCTGCCACAGGTCTGCCAGCACCCGCATAGCCGCAGGTCGCCGGTCTGACTCAGGTCTACCGCGGTCTGCCACCCAGCGAGCCTCGTCGCGCCGGGCGGCAGACCGCTGACAGACCGCCCACCTGCATGTTTACCGCCGATGGCACACCTCTGACAGACCGAAAGGAGGCGAGATGCTCACCCTGAAGATCCAGCAGATGACGATCGACGGGCACCCCTACACGTGCCCGGAGTGCCTGTCGGAGGCGTTCACCCTCGACGGCACCGGCTTCATCGACGCTCTCCCCGTCCGAGGCAACTGCTGGCAGTCCCACAGCTGGGAAGAGCCTCTCATCACCCTCGGCGCCCTGAAGCGGATCAACGAGGTGCGCACCGGCCGGGAGCGCGCCGAGGACGACGACACGTTCGAGATCGTCATCGGGGGAGCGGTCCTCGCTGGCGTGCTCCACCCCGACGTCACGCTCGACGACCTCAAGCAGGCGTGGAAGCGCGTCTACTGGGGCCGCCTGCTCAAGCCCGCCATCCGCAAGCAGAAGAACAAGGCCAAGCGCGCCATCACCCGGCCGATCACGCGGGCCGCCCGCAACACCGTCGCCGCGGCTCAGGCCGGTGCTCTTGAAGCCGCGTGGACCGCGCAGGCCGGCGGCTACGAGCCCGACCCCGACTACACGCCCGAGCCGGTCAACCCGTGCCCCGCCTGCGAGGGCAAGGGCGGCCACAAGATCCAGTCCCGCCTGCACGACACCACCCGCGTCCACTGCGCCGTCTGCCACGGCACCGGCGAAATCGACTAGGAGACCCGCATGCCCCTCTTCCGCCGCACCCCCAAGCCCCAGGGCTACCGGCCCACCGATCGCGAAGTCGCTGACGCCGCTGCCCGGCTCAATGCCGGCAGCCACCACGCCGCCTACGACCTCACCGCCCACTCCGGCGACCGCCAGCAGGAGACGGTGATGCGGATCCTCGGCCACTGCGTGGAGGACGCCGAATGAGCCGCACCTACAGCTGGACCGCGACCGTCAGCGACGGCAAGCATCGCGACGGCGAATCCGCCGGGACGGTCCGCGCCAGCAGCGAAGCCGAAGCCCGGCGCCTGATCGCCGACTGGGTCCGTGAAGACGGAGCCCGCAAGAAGCGCACCTGGACCGCCACCCACATCACCCTCACCTGAAGGAGACCACCCGCCATGCCCACCCTGCCCGAGCCGACGCCCACCGCCACCGCGGCCGGGCAGGCCACCAACCCGCTCACCGACTCCGTCATCGCCGCGGCTGTCGACAACGCGATCGAGAAAGCCAAGCGCCAAGGCACCAGCCCGAAGGCCGTCATTGGCAACACGCCGCCCGTCGAGCAGCCGGGCCGGGCAGCGATGTCCGGGAAAGCCGTCGACGACACCGTCCGCATCATCGCCTTCGGCGGGACAACGTTCCTCACCTGCGGCGGAGTCGCCCTGGTGATGGTCACATCCGAGGTTGCCGACCCGACTGCTATCGGCACGTTCTTCGGCGGCCTCGCCGTCCTGGCCCTCGCGGTCGCCCGGCTCCTGCACCGCGCCGGCCAGGCCGCCCCCACCGAGATCCACCAGACCTACACCGGCGACATTTATCAGGACCAGCGCAATGTCCAGAACAAGAACATCGGCGCCTTCGTCAAGAACACCAACCAGCAGTAGGAGGACCCGATGGAGCGCTACCACTCGCTGTACTGGATGTACACGATCCTCGCCCCGCTCATTCTGGGCCTGATCGCTCTCGTGCTGATCCTTCTGCCCGGCGAGCCGAGCACTGGGCGCATGCTCATCGGGCTGGCCATCTACCTCGCGATCGCTATCGGCGGTGGCTTCGTCATGACCCGCCGCCTCGATCGGTGACCACGCCCGTCCGCCAGGGCCAGTGCACCGCGCACAGCAGCACCCGCGGCGTGTGGGCCAAGACCAACAACCAGCAGTAGCTCTCCAGTGACCGCCGTCACACGTTTCCCGTGCCTCCGGCACCAACGCCAACCAGCCCGCCCACGACAGTAGAAACCACACCAGCAGAAGGAGCCAGCATGAAGAACAAGCGCGCCCAGGAGCTCAAGGACATCCAGGCCATCGTCGACCAGGTCGCGAAGGCCGTCGCCGAGGAGAAGCCCAAGAAGGATCGCACCCCCGTCAACATCAACACCGGCGTTCTCCACGGCGGCCAGCACGTCAACAACGTCGTCATCAGCGGCGACTACATCCCCGGCAACAAGAACGGGAAGAAGGGCAAGAAGTGATCTTCGCGCCGGTGTTCATTCTCCTCTACGTCGCACATCTCCTCGCCGACTACCCGCTGCAGACCGACCATCAAGCCGACCACAAGGCCGAGCAGAGTGCGGCCGGCTGGCGGGCCAACCTGGCGCACGCAGCGATCCACGTCGCCGTTTCCGCACTCCTGCTCGGCCTCGGCGCCCTCCTCCTCAACCTCAGTGTCGCCCCGGTCCCGGCGGCGGCCGGGCTTCTCTGGATCGGCGCTAGCCACTCCCTGATCGACCGCCGCCGCGGTGTCCAGTGGTGGATGAAGAACACCGGGCAGCCCGAATTCCTGAAGCACGGTGGCGCCGCCCACGTCGATCAGACCGCCCACATTGCCGCCCTGACAGTAGCCGCCCTCGCAATCACCACTACCGCCTGACCTGAGAGGGAACCGATGACCCAGCCCGTGTGGTGGCCGGAGGTGGTGAAGGCGGCGGATCGACGCCGCCACGTCACCGGCCTGCTCCTCGCCCACGCCACCCCCACCGTCGAGCGAGGCACGCTGCGGCTGACGTTCGCCGACCCGGCGCTTGCCGTGGCGTGGCACGACAGCCGGGCCGAAGACGCACTCGAAGGAGCCCTCGCCCACCTCGGATGGGCCATGCCGATCGAGGTCGCCGACCGGCTGCCGACCGTAGGAGAATGACCCCATGACGAAGCCCGGACAGCCGAGCATTGAGCAGCTCAACCAGTTCGCCGAGCAGTTCAAGACCGCGATGGTCCCCGCCTTYCAGCGGATGGCGGAGCAGCTCCAGACGATGCGCACCGCTCTGCAGCCGCTCATCGAATTGCACCAGCAGCGGCCCGAGCTGTTCCAGCAACTGGGGCGTCAGGTCGAACACTGCCACTGCTTGTGCGGCGGCCACCCGGAGCAGCCCGGCGTGTGCACTGGGGAGGCAGAACCGGGCCTCGGGATGACATTCGACTCGCCCACCGTGGGGCGCACCTTCGTGAGGATGTGCCGCAACTGCCACAGCGCCCGCACTGGCGGCGGCATCGAATTCCAGGCGAGCGAGCCCGAGATCGGCGAGTTGGAGGCCGTCACCGACACGTGCACCTGCCACTGCTGGGTCAACCATCCCAGCCAGCAGGGCGTTTGCGAGGCCGCCTCTGATCCGGGTTGCATCGTCGACGGCAAGCCAGCTTGCTTGGGATGTGCGGCAGTAAGTAGCTAGCCGGCAACGACAGGGCCCCGGCCGTCATCGGTGACGGTCGGGGCCTTCGTTGTGGGTACGGCGCGGGCCATCCAGCGGTTGTCGGTGAGGAGCCGGGGCAGCATCGCCGGCCGGAGTCCGAGGGATTGCAGCAGGGCCAGGCCCTCCGCGCACTCGCGTTCGTCATCGCCCTGCACCGTGAACCGCAACGCCATGACGGCAGTGTGCCCCGCCCGGGTGGTGGTCGGGGCGGGAATCGGGGGAGTGCCCCACAATTCGGGCTCTTCGCTATCCGGTGGCGGCTCTCACGCGCGTCGACAGGGCCATTGGTCCGGCGTTGTCAAGCCTGTGGTGCACCATTGGCCTAACGCGCCCCCCGCTTCCCGCACCACACGAGGAGCCCGCCGTGCACCACAACCCCGCCGATGTCGACCAGTACGAGTGGCCCGTCTGCGTCACCCCCCGCTGCGGAAGGCAGATGTGGGTCGCGGAGGCCGGCCGGTACGCGTGCCGGCCGTGTGAGGAGACCACCGCTCAGCGGATCCGTGAACTGCCCGGCCTCTTCCGGCAGCTGGACACCACCGCGTCCTTGATGCGCGGCTCTCGACGCCCCGGCGGGGCAACGTCCGGCAGCAAGACCCCGCCGATCCCGCCCCGCCTGGAAGTCCTCGCCCTCGTCGGCCCGGGCGGTGCAGCAGCCAGGCTGTCGGCGATTGAGGATGCGTGGCGGGCCGCGCTTGGCTGGACCATCGCCCCGTGGCGCGGCAATCCCGGGCAGGCRATGCCGCGCCTGGTCAGCTTCCTGACCAACAACCTCCTCTGGGCGTGCTCCAGCTATGAGGAGGTGGGGCAGGACATCGACGACCTGCGCAGGTTGCACGCCGAATGCGCGGTGCTCGTGTCGGGGGAGAAGCGGCCCGGGCGGGTGCAGATAGGCGTCTGCCCCATGCCCGTCGACGACGGCTGGTGCGGGACGCAGCTCACCGCATCCACCGGCAGCCACCGCATCCACTGCGGCGGCTGCGGAGCCCGGTGGGAGACGCTCGGGGAGTGGCGGGGGTTGCGGGCCGCGCAGGAAGCCGTACTCGCCACGCGGCAAGAAGCCGAAGGAGTCGCAGCATGAACAAGCAGCCCCTACCGCCGTTCTCCGGCGACGACACTGAGTGCGTGAAATGCGGCAACGTCGGCGCTTACACGAACTACCGCAAGCAGGGGGAGCCGATCCCCGGCGAGATCGCGTTCGGTGGCGGCCCTCCCGAGCGACTCGACCGCGTCTGCGCACGCTGCGACTACACCTGGGCAGAGGCGTGCATCCCGAGCAGCGAGGCGACAGCGTGACCTGCACCGGCCGTCTCGCCAGCTGCGGTCCGGCCGTGGCCCGCTGGACTGTCCGCAACGGCTACACGTTCCTGCTCTGCCAGTCCTGCCTGGATGCCTGGTTCGACAACGCCGACGACGATGACGACCTCGAACCGGTGGCCTGGGCGTGGATCGAGGAACGACGCGTCTGGAAGTTCGACTCCATGATGGTCCTCCCCGATCCGCCGCACGTCGCCGAGGCCATTCGCGACATCCGCCGCCACGGCGTACCCATCCACCGCAGGTGAGGGCAACGTGACCTCTGCGCCCCTGCCCCACGCGGCCGACAAGATCCCCATCGTGACGGCCAGCAACGGGCAGCCGTTCATGCCCTGCGACGCGGTCCTCGCCCTGCTCCGCGCCATCGCCGACTCTTGTCGGACCCTCGCCGACGACCCCGACTGCGACCTCCGCACCGCTGGAGCCGCCATCGATGTCGAAGCCGACGCACTCGAAGCCCGCGCCATCGGACACACCACGGAGACACCATGAGCGAGCGGAAGACGCTGGCCGAGATCCGCGAGGAACTCGCCGTTGACGCAGAGGCCTGCGAAGCGTGCGCGGAGTACGGGGAGTGCCTCGACCACGACACCGACTGGCTCGACGACCAAGCTGAACGGATCTATCGCGAGCAAGGCTCGGGTTCCCGCTGACCTGCGCATATCCCGTCGAGCGTGTGCGATTCCCGGTAGAATTGGGGTAGTTGAGACCCCGGCGAGGTGGCTAGATCTCCCGGGGCATGGCCGACCTGTGATGGAGATCGACATGCCACAGCTTAGACGCCCTTCTCTCTCCTCGGACTGGCGGGAGAAGAAGTGGGACGGAGGCGGACCGACTGGCGTCCGCCGCAGCGTCCAGACCCTCATGGATCTGATAGACCCAGCCGACCCGGCGTTCATGTTCATCAGTGCCGAACTGCAGCGAGCGCGCGAGGAGCAAGGGACGCTAACCATGGAAGGCGTCCGCGAGGCCGTCGACGCAGGACGCAGGCGGTTCACGGAACACGAAGCACACGTAGCGGCGAGCGCGCCAGGACGCATCCCCGCGTCCATCGTCTACTACGCGCGCCGCGCGGATCTCGTGAAGATCGGAACGACGAAAGCCCCGCACCGCAGATTCGCTGCCCTCCTCCCAGACGAAGTGCTGGCCTGGGAGCCCGGTGGGCGCCAAGGCGAAGCCGCGCGGCACCAGCAGTTCCGCCACCTGCGACTGACCAGCAAGGGCGAGTACTTCCGGCGCGACGACTCGCTCAACGCACACATCACCGCCATCGCTGAGCAGTTCGGGCCGCCCGACCCGACCTGGCCCACGCTCGAAGGGCTCGAAGCCAAGCCGTTCACCGCCGCCGTTCTGCCCGGGCCGCCCCTTCAGCCCGAGCTGGCCACCCTCAAAGCGGCAACCCGCCTGTTCGGCATCCGCTACAACACCGCGCAGGTTTGGCAGCATCGAGGCAAGCTGAAGCCTTTCGTCGTGGACGATGGCGGCATCCAGCTCTACCTGCTGTCAGATCTGAAGTCGTTGGCGGAAGGCCGTCGCAATGTGGCGTGAGGGCCTGTTGACACAGCAGGGGTTGACAAACGGCGATCACCGAAGCGATCATCTGCTCAGATAGCAGAACTTCGCGCTGAGGCCGCCCGGAACCGGGTGGCCTCCGTCGTTTCCGGAGGTGACCATGCCCTCCGTCGCACTCGCTACCGCCGCAGACGTCGCGTACTGGACCGGGCGCCCAGTCGGCACCATCTGGCGATGGGCATCAGAGGGACGCATCTCCGTTTACGGCAAGGGCAGGAACGCCCGGTACGACCTCATGGAGATCGACCCCGCTGTGCGGGACAAGGAGACCCAAGAGGTCATCACCCCGACCCCGCCACCCAAGGTCAAGACGAAGCCTCAGGCCGCCCACGCCGCCTGATCTCCTGCGCCCGGGGTGGCGCGCAGGCTGGGCCTTGAAGCGCCACGCGCTCGGCCCCACGTCCGCCCGGTCCTRGTGGGGGACCGGGCGGACAACAAACCCCCAGCCGGGGCGGCGGTCCCCGCCCCGAGTCCCGCCGTCCGAACATCCCCCCGTCCGGACGGCGGGACACCACAGGCCGGGCCTCCGTCTCGGGACCCGGACACCCTCGGGTAGCGCCCGAGGAAAGCCGCAAGACACGAGACACCCCGCCGCCCGGCGATGGGGCAGGAGACGCCTCCCCGGGCTGAGACCCCGGTGTGCTAGCAGCGATCGGGYGGCGGGACACACGACGCAGACGGGAGGTGGCCATGCCATTCCCGAGCGGCACCCCCGTCGTCACCCTCACCGGCACCCTCCCCTCCGCCGTCGCAGGCACCGGCTACGGCGGCCAGGTGGTGCTCACCCCGTCTGCCGTGCTGACGGACACGTCTCGGCACGCCGTCTACCCCGGCGGCGGCAAGGCCGACATCGTCAACGGCACGTTCAGCACCCAGCTGATCCCCAACGATGCCGCAGGTATCGGCCCCGACGGGTGGCGCTGGTACGTCGACCTTCAGCCCTCGCGTGGGCAGCGCCTCAGCTTCTGGGCCGACATCCACGGCGCGAACGGGGCCACGATCCACCTCGACGGCCTGGTCCCCACCCAAGCCCCCGGCGGCGGCACCGTAGGAACCCCCGGCAAGTCGGCCTACGAGATTGCCGTCGACGAAGGCTTCACCGGAACGGTCACCGAATGGCTGGCCTCACTCGTCGGCAGGGAAGGCGAGCAGGGGCAGCAGGGCGAGACCGGGCCGCAGCCTCCACTCGGCGCGGCCGGCGCCGGGCCGACGATCGCGCTGCGGAGCGACGATCCCAGCACCAGCAACGCGCGCACACCCACTGCGCACGCGGCAAGCCACGGCACCGGCGGAAGCGACCCGGTCACTCCCACAGCGATCGGCGCCGAGCCGGCCGGGACCGCCGCATCCGCTGTAGCCGCACACGCGGCCGACACGACCGATGTGCACGGCATCCCGAACACTGCCCTGCTAGAGACGGTGAGCGGCGCCCAAGCGAAAGCCAACGACGCACAAGCCATCGCCACCGCCACGGCGGCCACAGACGCCACCAGCAAAGTCACCGCCCACGCCACCGGCACCGACCCGCACGGCGACCGCGCCTACAGCGACACCACCTTCGCAACCAAAGTCACCGTGACCGCGCTCAACGGGTACGTCGACGACACCGCAGCCCGCATCGCCGCCGTCGAAAACGGCAGCGCCTGGCTTGCCGCACTCAACGTCGCAGGCAACGCGACAATCTCCAACGGAGACCTCACCATCTCCGACGTCACCAAGGGCTACCGCTTCCGGCGCGGCGGATCCGCACTCGACCTTGAAGCCACAGGCGCCGACCTGATCCTGTCGAACTGGTCCGGCACCGGCTTCAACGGAACACAAAGGGCCTACGACCGGTATTCGGCCGACGCGCTGAACGTGCAGCACGCCGGGAAACGCGAATTCGTCGCCGCCCTCTACGGTGCCGTCGTCCACACCATCGACCCAGACGGCAACCAGCTCGGCTTCCACGGCAACACGCCCGTCTCCCGACAGGCCGTAACCGGATCCCGCGCCGACGGCAGTGCCCTCGCGTCCCTACTGGCCGCGCTCGACGCCCTCGGCCTCATCGACGACCAGACCACAGCCTGACGCGCCACGCGGCGCCCAACCGAGGAGGCCGCGTGGCCGACAACCTGAGCAACACTGCCGAAAACCGGTGCCTGGACTTCATCCTGGGCCTGCCCGCCACGGCTCCCACCACGCCGCTGAAGGTGGCGCTCGTCACCGCGCTCGGCGACGACACCACAGCGGGCACCGAGGTCACCGGCGGGTCCTACGCGCGGCAGAACCTCAGCGTCGGTGCCGCGGTCGCCGGGGCCACCAGCAACTCGGCCGACCTCGTGTGGACCGGCATGCCGGCCGCCACGGTCGTCGGCGTGGAGATCTGGGACTCGTCGGGCACCCCAGTGCGGCTTTGGTACGGGCCGCTGTCCGCCTCCCGCACCGTGGCTGCCGGGGACGAACTCCGGCTCACCGCAGGGTCCTTGCAGCTGTCGCTCGCGTAGGGAGGCGCTCGTGCCGTCCCTCAGCAGCCTCGTCGACAACTTCAACTCAGGCGCGCTCGGCCCCGAGTGGGGCAACAGCTACGGCGGCACCGCGGTCGTCGGCGGCCGGGCCCGCGTGCCGTGCACCACCGACTATGCGGGCTGCCAGACCGCCTACGCCTGGACCCTGGCCGGGGCCAGCTTCTTCGTGCAGGTGCCCACCGTGCCGTCGGCGACCGGGGCCACCGCCGAGGCCTACTTCGCGGTCACCGTCCAAGGCGCCACCGCAGGCACCCGCGTCGGGTTCGGCATGAACGCCGTCACCGGCCTACTGCGATGCGTGTCAGAGGTCGACTACTGGGACGACAACGCGGTCGAGCTCGCCTACGATCCGGTCGCCCACTTGTTCCTCCGGCTGCGTGAGGACGGCACCAACCTGTACTGGGACACGTCGCCTGACGGATCGGCGTGGACCAACCGCAGGACGCTCACCACCCCCGCGTGGATCACCGCCGACGCCGAAGCGTGCGCGCTCGACATGAGCGCCCACCGCGACGCCGGCCCCGCCGACTATGCCGAGTTCGACCTCGTCAACACGCTATCCAACGGGGCTGTGTGGACTGCGTCGTCGAATCTGTCCGGTCAGACAACGCTCGGCGCGACCGCCCTCGTCGCTGCCCGCGCCACGGCCGCGCTGAGCGCCGACGGCAGTCTCACAGCAGCGCCCGTGCTATCCGCGCACGCCACCGCGGTGCTGTCCGCCGATGCGACCCTCACCGCCGATGCGGCGGCCAGTGAAATCCCGGAGGTGGCAGGGTTGGCCGCGGGCATCTTCGACCTGCACATCGAGCAGGGCGCCACCTACGTGCAATCGTTCACCGTCAAGGACGTGCCCGGCTTCACGTGGGATGGCTGGGTCGCGCGCTCGCAGATTCGGTCCGCGGCAGCCTCCGACAACGGCGAACTGCTCCTCGACCTTGGCGACTACCTGACGATCATCGGCGACACAATCCGGCTCGCCATCCCCGCCACAGTCACCGAAACCCTCACCCGCAACGGACTCTGGGACCTGGAAATGGTGTCCGGGGGCACGGTCGTCCGCCTCCTGCAAGGCCGGGCCGTCGTCTCCCTGGAGGTGACGCGGTGAGGATCCAAGTCACCGGCGAAGCGCTCACCGACGAGATCGAAGTGTCCACCGGGCAGCAGGCGCGCACCGTCATGGTGTCCGCAGGGCTCGTCTCCTCCGTCAACGGGCAGACCGGCGATGTGACCGGCCTCGCGGCGACGGCGGAGGTGTCCACGATCGCCGCAGCCGTAGCGGGCCCCGTCGCCGATGAGGCGGCGGCGGATGCGGTCACCGCCCACGTCGAAGCCATCGACCCGCACGGCGACCGGGCTGCTGCGGCTGCGGACGCCACAGCGAAGGTCGCCGCACACACCGCGGCCACCGATCCGCACGGCGATCGTGCCTACGCCGACGGGAAGTTCCTGGCGAAGGCGGGCGGCACTCTCACCGGCCCGATCAACGGTCCCGGCACGTTCGCGGTCGGCTCCGACGGCGGGGTCACCGCACCCAGCCTCACCCTGCCGGCCACGGCGACCACGGTCAGCAAGTCGCTCGTCATCACCGCCCCGACCGGTGCCGCCTCCTATGTGGTGTGGCGCGCACCCAAGGCGTGCACCGTCGTGGCGGTACGCGGGTACAGGGTCGGCAGCACCGGGGCGACGATCAACGCACAGAAGAACACCTCGGATCTGCTCGCCACGAACCTGTCGCTGTCGACGGCCGAGACGTGGCTGTCCGGCCCATCGGTGCAGCACGCGACCTTCGCCGCCGGCGACAGCCTCACCGTCGCGATCCGCTCCCTCTCCGGCACACCCACAGCCATCACGATCCAGGTCGACCTGCAAGGGGTGTGAGCGATGGCGGTCCTCACTGTCGACGAGGGCGTCATGCTGTACCAGCCGCCGCCCGCGACGCTGACCACGCAGGCCCTCACCGGGCCGGACCGGCTGCAAGTCTCCGACTCCACGGGCGTGCTGGCGACGCTCACAGTCGGCGCCCGCACGGTGGCCATGCGCGGCCCGCAGCGGACGTTCACCGAGAACAAGCGACCCTTCACCGATGCCTTCACCCGCACGTCCAGCAGCGGCTTCGGCACGAGCCCGGGCGGTGGCACCTGGTCCCAGTCCGGCACCGCCACCCTCTACACCGTGAACGGCAGCGTCGGGCAAATCTCCTGCGACGTCGCGGGCAGCAGCCGCCACGCCACCATCGTGGACACCCTCACCGACGTCGACGTCACCGCCAAGGTCACCGTCACCACCGTCCCCGCCGGCGCCGCCACCTCGATCGGCCTGTCGTTCGGGTACACCGACACCAACAACGCCAACCGGGCGCGCTTGATCGTCAACACGAGCGGCACCGTCCAGCTCGCCCTGGAGAAAGAAGTCGCCGGCACCACCACCACACTCGGCACCGCCACCCAGGTCGGCACCGGCTTCACCGCCGGGCAGTGGTGGCGGATCCGCGCCCAGCGCACCGGCACCACGATCCGCTGCCGCGCATGGCTCGACGGCACCACCGAACCGTCCACGTGGCTCCACTCGGTCACCGACCCCGCCAACCCGGCCGGCCGTGTCGGCTTCCGGGCGCTCGCCTCCACCGGCTCCACAGGCCTGCCCCGCCTCGTCCAGGTCGACGACCTGCAAGTCATCTCCGGCAGCTGGGAAACCGTCCCGACCGTCACCCACAACACGTGGGTCAGGGTGCTCAGTCAGCCGTTCACCGGGACGTGGACGCCCGCGCTCGCCGATCAGATCCGCGCCTGGGCCGTCGACACCACGCCCGACGTGCTCGCCTACGCGATGATGTACGTCACCGGCGCACCCGCCGTAACCAGCCCCGCCCTCGCCGGAGCGCAAGTCGCCGGCCAGTCCAACTATGGGCCGCTCGACCCGAGCGGGGTGCCGATCGAGGGCGCCGACTTCCATGACTACATGGGTCGCGACTGGACTTTCCCCAACGGTGAAACGCAGACCGCAGGCGCTGGCGAGGCCGGGTGCATGGACTGCTCCGGCTACGTGCGCATGGTCTACGGCTACCACATGGGCATCCCCATGGTCCGAGTCGAGAACATCGACGGGAACAACTTGCCACGCATGACCAAAGACATCGGACCGTCCGGCCCGGGCGTGATCATCGCCCAGGCCACCGGTGCCGCCCCGCCGCTGACGAACCTGCAGATCGGGGACGTGCCGCACTTCGACGCCGACAGTGGCGACCCCGTGGCCGGGCAGCTCGACCACAACGGCATCTACCTCGGGCTCGACAGCCTCGGCCAGCCCCGGTTCATCAACTCGCGGAAAACCCCGAACGGGCCCACGTTCGGTGACCTCGGTGGTGCTTCCCGCCTCGACGGCACCGGCACCTACGCCACCAGCCTTCGCCTGATCAGACGCTTCTGAGGAGACCGCCATGCCCACCAGCGATGCCGAGGGCAAGGACTGGTCCCTCGAACGGTTCCGCTACCACCTGCCGAACACGGTCACCGACGTCGGGCCCGGTGAGGGCACTTACGCCAAGCTGTTCCGGCCCGTGCACGAGGGCGTGTGGTGGACGGCGGTGGAGATCCACAAGCCCTACGTGCGGAAGTACGGGCTGAAGTCGACGAAGACGCGGACCATGTACGACGAGATCCACGTCGAAGACGTCCGTGAGTCCGCTGCCCACCTCTTCCACCGGGACCTCGTGATTCTGGGGGACGTCGCCGAGCACATGCCGCGCGAGGACGCCGTCGCCCTGCTGGAGCGGATCGTCGAAGCCGGGGCGTGGAACATCCTCGTGTCCGTGCCCATCGTCGAGAGCGTGCAGGGCGAGGTGGACGGCAACCCGCACGAAGCCCACCTCCACCAGTGGGACCCCGACGACATGGACGGCGTCCTCGCCGGGCTCGGTGGGAAGGCCGAGACGTTCCGTGGCTCCACGCTCGGGTGCTGGTGGTGGACGCGGACGTGAATGACATCCTCCCTGTCGTCCTGGCCTGGGCTGCAGCTGCCGTCGCCCTCTATCTCTACTGGGATGGCAAGCGTCGCTGGCAGCGTGCCAACCGCAAGCCCACCCCGATCAAGACCGACCAGCCGCAGGCCGCCGTCATCGAGATCGTCGAGCGCGGCCGGGCCACCACCGAAACCGCGAGCGGCAGCGTCATCATCCCCAACGACGTCCGCATCAACGGGCAATCCCTCCTCGTCCCGCGTGACTCCCCGGTCATCGTCCACGAGATCAAGACCGACCCGGACGAAGTCCTCACCGTCACCCTCACCCTCTTCGCCCGCCGCGTCACCATCGCAGCCGAAGGGGATCTGACGTGACGGGGCAGATCTTCCGCTATGAGGTCCCGGTCGATGACCAGTGGCATGAGATCGCCGGATGCGGGACCCCGCTGCACGTCGACTGCCGCAACCCGTGGATCGTCGAGTTCTGGGCGTGGCAGCGCGAAGACCTTCCCGCCCGACGGCTTCGCGTCTTCGGCACCGGCCAGCTCATCCCCGACGGCACCCACTACCGGGGCACCACCATCGCACCCGGCGGGCAACTCGTCTGGCACCTCATCGAACAGCACTAACCCACCCTGGAGCCCGCGCCGATGGCCAGCGACCGCTATCCCGAACTCGTTCACGAGGTGCGACTCATCCGAGTCCACCGCGCCCCTACCAGTCGCCGTCTTCACAGGCTTCTGCGCTGGCGGTGGGACGTCACCACCTACGAACCCCGTGTCACCCAGCACCCCGGCGTCTACGACGGCCGTAACGGCGCCCAGCACCGTCCCGGCTGCGGGTTCGGCTACACGTTCACCCGCTGGGGAGCACTCCGGCGTATCGCCCACCACACCACCGCAGTCTGACCCGGAGCCCGCGTCATGGATCTCCACGCCTGGATCACCCAGCAAGTCGACCACGTCGAAGCGGCTGCTCGTGCGAGGCTCGTCGGCCGCCCCGTCAACCTCGCAGTGAGCGGCAGCGGTGACGTCATCACAGGAACGATCACCGAAGTTGGGGACGCGAGCGACGGCCTTCGATTCACAGTCGCTCGTTACGGGGTCGAACCAGTCGACCCCCGGCCTGCACCGGTGGATCTGGTATCCGCCGTCCTGCGTCGCTGCGAGGCGGACCGGCGGATCCTCGCCCGGCACCGGCTCGACCCGAACGTCACCTACGAGCCCGCCTGCGAAGGCTGCGGCACCTACGGCGACATGGGCATGTCCGAGGTCGACAACCTCAACGACTGCCCCGAGCTGCTCGACCTTGCCCACGCACACGGGCTGACGAACGACATCCTCGCCGGACTCGACCGGCCACAGCCACCCGAGCCGAAGCCGCGCGCCAGCCGCCGTCTCGGGCTCGGCGACATCCTCGCCACCCCGCCCATCACCACCAGCGACGTGCCCGCCGCACTACGCGGACCCCGCTGGAAGCCGTAACCCCACACCACAGGAGCCCGCGCCATGGCCCGCTACCTCATCACCTACGACAACGGCCACGACGAGACCGTCGAGGCGAAGTGCATCGAACCCTCCGGCAGCCAGTACATCGGCTGGGCCGAAGACGGATCCGCCTGCGCCTACATCCCCATCGCCAACGTCCTCAGCGTCGTCCGCCTCGCCGACGAAAACGCACCCAAGGCGGTGACCGACTAATGGCCCGCTACCGCAAGCGCCCCGTCGAGATCGAAGCCGTGCAGTGGACCGAAAACACGTCCATGCGCGAGCTCATCGACTTCACGAACGGGCTCGTCAAGCTCAACGACGTCGACCGCGACTTCCACGTCTACGACCGACTCCACGACACGTGGGTCAAGTTCGAGTACGGGGCCTGGATCATCAAGGGCGTCCAGGGCGAGTACTACCCCTGCCGCGACGACGTCTTCGCCGCCACCTACGAGGCGGTGACCGGCTGATGGCCCGCCTGCAAATCCTCGAACTCCCCGAAGGCAGCGGAGACGACCGGCCGCCGTTCGTCCTCGTCGTCGACCAGTACGAGCCGCAGCGCTACATACTCGGCGCAGATCAGCCCGAGCCCGTCGACCAGTTCGAGGGCATCGCCGAGCAGATCGGTGCCCGCGCCGTACTCGTCTTCGAAGACACCATCGACATCCCCGCCAACGACACAACCGCCTACCTCAACGCCGGTGACAGCCGACCGGAGTTGGTGGTCGAGCTGGCTGGACGGGACATCGACGGCGCCATCGACGCCGCGATACGGAAGGTGAAGGACGGTCCCCGGCTCGCCCGCGAGCGGACCGAGATCGCCCGCGACATGGACCGGCTCGCCAACCACAAGGCGGCGATCACCGACGCACTCGGCATCGACCGGCTCCGCGACTGGGACGACATCCGCAACGCCGCCGCCGGGCTGAAGCGGGAACGCGACACGCATGCGGCGGCCATCGAACGCGTCCGCCGGACGCCGACAAAGCCCGAGATCATGAACGCCCAGCAGGAGAACCCGACCGTCTGGATGCACGGCTACGAGTGCGGAGTCCTCGCGGCCAAGTCCGATCTCCGCCCGCACAACGAGCCCACCAGCAAGCCGACCGATGCCTGACGTGACGGTGAAGCTGTCCGACGGCGTCCGAGAAATCACCGTCGATATCAACGGCAGTAGCGACGATCCCCTCGCGCGCGCCGAAGAGGCCGCCGTCCGGCTCTACGGCGTCGCCAGCGAAACCCCAACCGACCGGCGGGCCGGCTTCAGCGGATGGGCGCTCAACAGCGACACCGAACGCAGCCCCGAGGAGTGAGCAGTGAGCGACCCCGAGTACGGAGACATCCAGCTCACCCGACATTTCGGCATCGGAGTCACCGTCGACGAGGCCCCGCAGCGGGCCAAGATGGACGTCGACCTCCTCGCCCAGCCAGGCCTCTACCTCCGCGTCGAACGCGGTGACATCGTCATCGCCGACCAGGTCGTCTACCGCATCACCGGCTACGACCCCGCCAACTGCACGCTCACCCTCGAGCTCATCAAGGACTGGCGACCAGGCCAGAAAGACGACCCCAACGCCGAGACGCAGCCGTGAGCGGCGGCTGGCAGGGCAGTGACCGCAAGAGCCGGCTGCCATCCAACTGGGCGAAGATCCGCGCCAAGGTGCTCGCCCGCGACGTGGTCTGCCAGATCTGCAACGTCCGGCCAGCAACCCACTGCGACCACATCGAAGCCAAGACCGACGCCCACGCAGAAGACCGACTCCAAGGCGTATGCGCCACCTGCCACGGCCTCAAGTCCAGCCGCGAAGGCAACGAGGCGCAGCGCGCCAACCCCCGGCCCGGGCGGCGACGCCCCGAAGAACCACACCCCGGACTGAGGTGACGCCGTGCCTGCATACCTCGTCATCCACGCCGAACGACACGGCGACGACACCCTCATCGAAGACCCCAACCTCACCGTCGAGTTCGTAGACGGATGGATCCTCTTCAAAGACCGCGACACCCTCGCAGAAAACCCGGTCGCCATCGCAGTCCCAGCCACGCAAGTCCGGCGCGTAGAACGGGTAGACGAACCACAAGCCCCCGACCAACCGGAGCCCGCGCCGCAGAAGGAGTGAGACCTGTGGCAAGCCGAGGCAAGTCCAACCGGCGCATCGTCCGCGAAGGCCGACGGTACTGGAGCGACCGCCCCACCAGCGGAGGCAAGGCAGCCGGCGTCGGCTACGCCCTCCGCTCCGGATCGTTCACCCGCTGCGTATCCCGCGTGCAGCGCTTCATGGGCCCCCGGGCGCGCGGGTACTGCGCTCTCAGGTTCAAGGAAGCGACCGGTCACTGGCCCGGCTCGAAGGCCAACCGCGGCACCAAGGGGCGACGCGGATAACACCAACGTCCTTACACAAACCGGAAGTTGAACTGCGATAATGGAATGAAGGAACCCCGGCGACTGCGCCAACAGTCCCGGGGTCATGGACGACCCTGACTGGACAGGACCGACATGACCAACCATACGCGAGCGTGTTCTGCCTGCGGCGACACGTTCACCAGCGTCCGATCCGATGCCACCGTGTGCTCGAGGAAGTGCTGGTATCGCCTCCGTAAGGCGCGCAGCATGGGCGCCAGCCAGCCGACGCCGCGAACGTGCCGTGGCTGCACTGCGGACCTCTCTCAGCGCCACGGCAACGCCCGATACTGTCAGGACTGCTACAGGGCGCGAGAGCAGGAGCACCAGGCCAACCGGGCGCGCAGCGCAACGTGCCCGCACTGTGGACAGACTTACACGGCTAAGACCGGCCGTGAGAAGTACTGCACCCTGCGCTGTAGTGGTCTCGCAGCCCGAGCGAGGCAGCTGGCAATGAAAATGTACAGGACGTGCGCCGCCTGCGGTGTCGCCTTCACGGCCACCGACACGCGACAGGTCACCTGCTCGATCGCGTGCAGGATGTGGTCGAGAAACCACCCGGGCGAGCCGAGGATCACGGTCATACCGTGCGTCGTCTGTGGGGCGCCCGCCGAGGGAAGTCGAGCCGGCGTCAAATACTGCTCCACGGAGTGCCAGCGGGAACCCTTCAACCGGCTGCGCCGAGAACGACGAGGCGTGGAGGCGAAGCCACCGAAGCACACGAATTGCGTTGCATGCAGTGAGCCGATTCCGGCCCCGCGCCCAGGAAAGAAGTACTGCTCGAAGAAGTGCGGCACCCGTTACTACGTCGCCCCTGACCGCTTCCTTGAGAGGTTCGGGCGAACGTGCGAGCGCTGCGGGGCAGCGATCGACGACGGCGAGCGGATCTGTAAGCGGTTCTGCACCACCAGCTGCCAGGTGATGCATAACCAGGACGTGCGGCGCATGCGACGTCGCGGCCTCCCGATGGAGCGCATCTCGCGGGCTGAGATCTTCGACCGCGATGGGATGCTCTGCCATCTGTGCTACCTACCCATCACAGGGAAGCCGACGATCGACCACATCATCCCGATTGCCACGCCGGGTTCACCCGGACACGTCTGGGAGAACGTGGCCGCCGCACACCGCGCTTGCAACAGCGGCAAGCGTGACCGAGTGCGGCCCGAGGACTGGGTTCTCTACGAGGAACTGCGGCTTCGTCGCCCTACCGAGAAGCGGCAGCCAGCGAGACGTCCTGCTTGACCTCGGCAGGTGGAGACCTCGACGCTTCGCGCGTCGGGGTCTCTGCATTCCCGAGAGGTTGGCGCAGGTGACTCACACGCTGCATGTCACCCCGATCGGCGACCTGGTCGAGCACGACACCAGCACGGCCGAGGCCGACTGCGTGTGCGGACCAGAGGTCAAGCCAGCCGCCCACGAGGATGGGTCGATCGGCTGGCTGCTCGTACACCACTCCCTCGACGGCAGGGAGCAGGCCGACAGGGTAGGGCGGGCGCCGGCCGCCCCCTACGTGCCGCCCTACCCACCACGCGGCGGTAGGGCATGGCACGGCACGCCAGGGCGAGGCAGGCCGATGCGGTCATGGTCATCGCGTCGCAGCGACATCGAGTCGAACGGCGATCGAACGCGATCAGGGCGAGAGTTGATCGCGGTTCTGGGTGGGCCGACGGCCGGCTGGGCGTCTGGCTGGATGCGAGCTGAGTGGATCAAGCATCGTGATCGCCACCACCAAGATCACCCGGGGGAAGATCCCCTTCCCGTGATCTTTCCGGATCGGGGCCGTCTACACGCTAAGACCGAGGACGGGTCTGGGGACTTTGGATCGTCGAGGAGGTGGGCTCGGTGGCAGGTCGCGGACCGCAGCCCAAAGACCCCTCGCGTCGAGCCAGGGGCAACAAGGATCCGATCGCGCAGACGGTCCTGCGCTTCGAGCATGCGGAGCCGCCGGAGCTGCCGACTCTGTCGGTGATGAAGGACGGCGAGCTCGTCGAGTACGCATGGCCGGCCCGGACGCTGGACTGGTGGGAGATGTGGAAGGCATCCCCGCAGGCAGAGCACTTCTCGTCGACGGACTGGGACTTCCTCCTCGACACGGCCGTGGTGCATGCGCGGTTGTGGTCAGGGGAAATGTCGGCAGCTGCCGAACTGCGGCTGAGGGTGGCGAAGTTCGGTGCCACCCCGGAGGACCGGGCTCGTCTGCGCATGCAGTTCGCCCAGGCCGACGAGGCGGATAGTAAGCGGCCAGAGGGCGGTCGGTCGGCGAGGGAGCGGCGAGGCGTCCTGCGGGCGCTGCCGCCACCTGAGGAGGCGTCGGGAGGCTGACATGTCGTGGAAGCCGCCAGAGCCTGGGGCCGTTCCGACCTTGGGGTTCGAGGTCATCGATTGGATCTCGGAGATGCTGGCGGCACCGGACCGCGGCGAGTACGAGCCGTTCGTGCTGTATCCGGAGCAGGAGGATTTCGTCCTCCGCTACTACGAGATCAACCCGCACACTGGGAAGCGTCGCTTCCGCCGGGGGGTGATCTCCCGGCCTCGCGGCTGGGGTTGAGGCAAGTCCCCCTTCCTAGCTGCCCTGGCCATCGTTGAGGCGCTCGGGCCGGTTGTTCCGGACGGCTGGGATGCCGACGGGCAGCCGGTCGGGAAGCCCTGGTCAGAAGTGCGGACGCCGCTGGTGCAGATCGCCGCCGTGTCGGAGACGCAGACGAAGAACACGTGGGCACCGCTGCTAGAGATGCTGCAGGGCCCGGTGCTGGATGAGTATCCGGGCCTGGAGCCGCTGGACAGCTTCGTGAACCTGCCGCGGGGTCGTATTGAGCCGATCACGTCGTCGGCTCGCACGGTGAAGGGCAACAAGCCGGTGTTCGCCGTGCTGGACCAGACGGAGGAGTGGGTCCGCTCGAACAACGGGCTGCGCCTGGCGGAGACGATGCGGATCAACGCGGCCAAGGTCGGCGGCACGACCATCGAGTCTCCGAACGCCTACATCCCGGGCGAGGGGTCGGTAGCAGAGGAGTCGGCCGCGTTCTGGGCGAAGATCCGTGAAGGGCGCGCGCGGGACGACGGCCTGTACTACGACCACCGTGAGGCGCCTCCAGAGACGGACATGACCGACCGGGATTCGCTGCTGGCCGGCCTGTCTTTCACCTATGGCGACTCGGCTGACCGGAACGGCGGGCATGTCGACCTGGACACGATCGTGGCAACGATCTGGGACCCGGGCACGGATCCGCAGACGTCGCGCGCGGACTTCCTGAATCAGATCACGCACGCCTCCGACTCGTGGATCTCGCAGCCAGAGTGGGCCGGGGTGGCCGCGGCGGACAAGGTGGTCGGCAGGGGCGAGGAGATCGTCCTTGGCTTCGACGGATCACGGCGCCGCAATCGCGGTGTCACGGACGCGACTGCTTTGGTTGGCTGCCGTGTCTCGGATGGCCACCTGTTCCTGCTGGGCTGTTGGGAGCAGCCGGACGGTCCGTTCGGCCAGGACTGGCAAGTGCCCATCGTCGAGGTGCTGGCGACCGTCGAGGATGCCTTCCGGGACTACAAGGTCGTCGGCATGTACGCGGACCCGGCCAGATGGGAGTCCCATGTGGCGAAGTGGGAAGCGGACCACGGTCGACGGCTGAAGCTCAAGGCGTCAACGCAGCACCCGATCGAGTGGTGGATGACGGGCGGTCGGTCATTTCAGATCGTGCGGGCGCTGGAGAAGTTCAGGTCGAGCGTCGTCGACGGGGAGCTGTCGCATGACGCATCGAGTGTGCTGATGCGGCACGTTCTCAACGCCCGGCGCCGCTCATCGCGGACGGGCATCCAGATCATGAAGGAACACCCGGACAGCCCGAACAAGATCGACGCGGCGATCGCTGCCGTCCTCGCCTGGCAGTGCCGTGTGGATGCGATGGCCAAGGGGCTCGGTCGTAAGAAGGCCGGCAAGTCGGGACGGGTGGTGGTGTTGAAGTGACCGTTTCCATCCCCGAGCTGCCGCTGGTGTATCTGTCGGATGACGAGCTGGCCCTGGTGAACATGCTGCGGGCGGACATGCTGCGTGACCGGTGGGCGCTGACGCTGCGGGACGCGTACTTCAACGGCGAGCAGCTGGTGCGCGACCTCGGCATCTCGATCCCGCCGCAACTCAAGGGCCTGCACACGGTGATCGGTTGGCCGCGGGTGGGTGTGGAGTCGTTGGAGGAGCGTCTCGATTTGGAGGCGTTCCGCTGGGCGGACGGTGCGGACTCCGGCGAGCTGACGGAGATCGCCGAGGCGAACGATCTGTTCGACGAGTCGTCGTTGGCCCACCTGGATGCCCTGGTGTACGGCCGGGAGTACCTCGCCGTTGGTTCGGGGGACTGTGACGGCGAGTGCCCGCCGCTGATCTCGGTCGAGTCGCCGCTGGACATGACCCTCATGTGGGATGCCCGGCTGCGGATGGGCACGGCGGCTCTGCGGGAGTGTGCCGCGGACTCGTACATCGAGTCGGGGCCTGAGGAGCGGATGCTGGTCCTGTATCTGCCGGATCAAACGGTGATGTGCCTGCCGTCGGAGAGCGGCGGGTGGGAGGTCATCGACCGCGACATCCACAACCTCGGTGTTGTGCCGGTCGTCAGGATGGCGAATAGGCAGCGGACCGCGGACCGGGTGGGTAAGTCTGAGATCACCCCGGAGGTCATGTCGATCACGGATGCGGCGTGTCGGCGCCTGATGGGCATGGAGGTGGCGGCTGAGTTCTTCGGTGCCCCGCAGCGTTACATCCTCGGCGCCAGCGAGTCGGCGTTTCAGGACGCGGACGGTACGGCGAAGTCGGCGTGGGAGACGTACATCGGCCGTGTGCTCGCTTTGGAGCGGGATGAGGACGGCAACGTCCCGGACGTCGGACAGTTCGCGGCGCATGACCCGACGGGCATGACGAAGATCATCGACCTGTACGCGCGGATCATGTCCAGCCAGTTTGGTCTGCCGCCGCACATGCTCGGCTACACCACGGACAACCCGGCCTCCGCGGATGCGATCCGCTCCACCGAGGCGAAGCTGGTGAAGCGCTCGGAGCGGCGGATTCGCCGCTTCGGGGCGGCGTGGCAGCAGGCGATGCGGCTCGCGCTGTGGGTGCGGGATGGTGAGCCGCCGGAGAAGACCCGCCGGATCGAGACGGTGTGGCGGAACCCTGCGACTCCGACGGTGGCGGCTCAGGTGGATGCCACGGTGAAGCTGGTTCAGGCGGGTGTTCTGCCGGCCGATTCTGACGTCACGTTGGAGATGGCGGGGTTCACGGAGGCGCAGCGGCAGCGGATCGCTGTGGATCGCCGCCGGTCGGCTGCTTCTGCGGCTGGTGGTGCGCTGATGGAGCGGCTGGCCGCTTTGAGCGACCGGCCGGGCGGATCTCTGCCGGACGTGGTGGAGGCCGATGATGGCGACGACGGTCTCTGACGGTGGTCGTGGCCCGGACCGGTACCGGTCGGCACAACGCGGGTTGACGCGGCTGCTGGTGCGGGATGTGCGCGGCCTCCGTCGTCTGATCATTCCGTCGCGGTTGCGGCAGTCGATGCCCGACTGGTTCGCCGCTGTGCAGGCGGTCGTGGACCAGTACGCGCAGGCGTCGGCTGCTCTCGGTGCCGAGTTCTATGACGTGCAGCGGGATGCGGCCGCGGTGCCCGGCGCCTTCACGGTGCCGGTCTCGGAACCTCCTCCGCCTGAGAAGACGGAGGCCTCGTTGCGCTGGGCGGCGAAGGACGTGTGGGAACGCGATCCTGAGCTGGCCACGGCAGCGCAGCGGGAGCCTCTCGATATCCGGTTGGTGCAGGCGGAGAAGAAGGCCGAGCTGGTCGCTCAGAAGCTGGTCGCCGATACGGGCCGGAGCACTGTCCTGGAGGCGGTGCGGCAGGACCCGCAGGCGCGAGCGTGGGCACGCTCGGCAGCGCTCGGCGCGTGCGCCTTCTGCAAGATGCTCGCCAGCAGAGGAAGTGTGTACGCCCAAGACACGGTCGACTTCCGCGCCCATGACGGCTGCCACTGCGGCGTGATCCCAGTCTTTGCGGGGCAGACGTTCGAGCCGTCCCCGCAGGCTCGTGAGTGGGCGCGGCTGTACGAGGAGTATGCCGCCGGCCACTCCGGTAGCCAGCTTCGCCGGTTCCGGCGGGCGCTGGCGGAGCACGACTCGAACCCGCTCCCGGGTTCTTTCTGACCCTGGTCGCCCTGGTGGCGGCCTTCTTCATTTCGACAGCCCCTGGAGGGCCGATTCGTCATGCCCGAAGAGAACGAGACCGTCGAGCAGCAGGAGTCCGGCACGGAGGAGACCGTCGAGGAGACGGCCACTGACGGCCAGGGCGGCACCGAGCAGCAGGACGACGCCCGGGAGGCGGAGCCCGACCGCGAGGACCAGCCGTTCGACCGGAAGAAGTTCGAGGCCGAGCTTCGCAAGAAGAACAGCGAGGCCGCGAACCTCCGCAAGCGTCTGAAGGAACTCGAACCGCTGGCGAAGAAGGCCAAGGAGTTCGAGGACGCGCAGAAGTCCGAGCAGGAGCGCCTCAACGACCAGCTCGCCGCCGCGCAGGAGCAGATCGCCACGACCCGCAAGCGTCTCGTGGAGGCTCGGGTGCAGGCACTGGCCGGCTCGCCGGCGGGGGAGCGGGCGGCATTCACCGACCCGGAGGACGCGATCGGCTCGCTCGACCTCTCCGCGTACATCGACGACTCGGGCGATATCGACGAGTCCGCCATTGAGGCGGATCTCCAGGCGCTGTTGGAGCGCAAGCCGCACTGGGCGAAGACCCAGCCCCAGGAGGGCCCGCGGCGCCCCGCACCGGACCGCACGCAAGCGTCCGGCGCCAACAAGCAACGGACCCTCAACCCCTCGGACGAGTTCGAGGGGTTCATGAACTCGCGGCTCTTGCGCCGCTGAAAGAGGTAGACCATGGCCACGGCCGCTCTCAAACTGTCCGACGTCAACGACGCACTACTGCCCCGCACTCTCGCGGGGCCGATCTTCGAGAAGTCGGTGGAGTCCAGCGCCGTCATGCAGCTGGCCCGGCCTGCGCCGCTGGCCCTGGACGCCACGACGTCGGTTCCGATCCCGATGGACGTGCCGACCGCAGACTGGGTCGGGCAGGCGGCGAAGAAGCCGCTGTCCAGCGGCGGCGTCGCCGTGAAGCAGATGCAGGCGAAGAAGGTCGCCGTGCTGATCCCGGTCGCCGAAGAGGTCGTCATGACCAACGCGGGCGGCCTGTGGACACAGCTCCAGCGTGACCTGCCGACGGCGTTCGCGCGGGCCTTCGACCACGCGGCGATCCACGGCAAGACGATGAAGGGCGCGACCGGGCCGTTTCCCGACTACCTGGCGGCCACGGACAACGCGATCGTGCTGGGTACGGCACCGCGGAACGAGGGCGGCATCTGGGCCGACTTCGTCGACGGTATGGAACTCGTCGTCGACAAGGACTGGGACTTCACCGGCACCGTCGCCGACCACCGGCTGAAGCCCAAACTGCTGCGCGCAACGGACGCGAACGGGCAGCCGATCCTCGTCGACACGCAAACTCCGGGCACGAACATGGCCTCGGGAGGCACGCTGATCGGCGAGCCGCTCGCCTACTCGCGCAGTGTCTCGGGCAAGCAGCGCCGACAGTCGGCGTCGGTGGACTCCGGCCTGCGGGCGATCGGTGGCGACTGGTCGCAGGCGGCGTATGGAATCGGCATGGACATCACCGTGCGGATCTCCAAGGAAGCCACGTACATCGACGAGGACGGCGGCGTGCACTCCGCGTTCCAGGAGAACCTCGTGCTCCTGCTCGCGGAGGCGTACTACGGCTTCGTCATGGGTGACGAGAATGCGTTCGTCCGGTACACCGGCACCCCGAGCGGTTCCTGATGGCGAGGGCTGTCCCGGCTTCCGCGCCGGGCGGGGCAGCCAAGCCCCTACGGATTGTGGCCCGCGTTCATGCAGCTCCTCCGGAGCACAATGCAGGCGCGGAGCACATGCTGATCAGCATGCTCCGGCCGCTGGTGGAACGCGGTCACGACGTGTCGGTGTGGCTATCCCGGTATGGGAAGGCGAGCCGGGAGTACGCGTACCGCGGCATCAAGGTCGTGCCGCTGGCCTCCCGTCTCGACTTCCCGACGGCGGTACGTCGGGCGGATGTGCTGCTGGCGCATCTGGAGACGGTGCCGTCGACGGCGTCGCTGGCCCGTGGTTACGGCAAGCCGCTGGTGGTGGTCTGCCACAACACGCACCGGCCCACCTTCAGGGATGCTGCGGCCGGGGGCACTGCGCTGGCGGTCTACAACAGCCAGTGGATGGAGCGGGAGGCGGAGTTGTTCTTCGCCGAGTACCCGAAGGCCATCCGCCCCGCAGCATCGCTGATCGTGCGACCTCCGGTGTTCGCCGACGAGTACGCGACGAAGCCCGGCAAGGTGATCACGCTGATCAACTGCAATCCGGAGAAGGGCGGCAAGGTCCTCAAGGCCCTCGCCGAGCGCATGCCGGACCAGCTGTTCCTCGCAGTGAAGGGCGCCTACGGGGAACAGATCCTCCCCGACCTGCCGAACGTCGAGGTGGTCGACCACGTCCGCGGCGAGGACATGCGGGAGCAGGTGTACGCCCGCACGCGGGTGCTCCTGATGCCGTCCTCCTACGAGTCGTGGGGCCGGGCCGGCTGCGAGGCGCTCGCCAGCGGCATTCCGGTCGTTGCGCACCCCACCCCAGGGTTGTGCGAGTCGCTCGGCGAAGCCGGGATCTTCGTCGACCGCAACGACGTCGCGGGCTATGAGGCGGTGCTGCGGAAGCTGCTCACCGCCGCCGAGTATCGGCTGGCGTCGAAGCGGGCGAAGGCTCGGTCTGCCGAGCTGGATCCGGCGGCTGATCTGGCGGCGTGGTGCAGTGCTGTGGAGTCTGTGGCCTGAGGAGGCGAGCATGGCGTTCGTTCCTCCGACGGCTGAGCAACTCGGCCTGTACCTGGGGCTTGAGGCGATCGACGGGGACCGTGCGGATCTGCTGATCACGACGGCGACGAGCCTGTGTCAGACGGTCGTCAAGCCGCTCCCGGAAGGCGCGGAAGCGGTCGTCCTCTCGGTCGCGGGCCGGGCCTACGTGAATCCGCAGCAGGTGTCTTACGAGACGATCGGCCCCATGTCGGTGCAGCGTCCGCAGGGCTCTGGCGGCTTGTACCTGACGAAGTCCGACAAGAGCGCCCTCAAGTCGTTGGCGGGCCGTGGTGGGGCGTTCACGGTGGATCCGACACCGGCCACTGCGGATCCGTCGCCGACGTGGCCGATCGACGATGCCGGGTTCACCGACGACTTCGAACCCGGCTGGGGGTATAGCTGATGCCGGCGTCGTTTCCGTTTGGGGAGACGGTGCGGATCAAGCGCACTGGCCCGTCGCCGGGTCGGGATCCGCGAGGTCAGCCGCTCCCGGGCCCGGATGAGTCGTTTGATCTGCCTGGCTGTGTGGTGACACTGCGGCAGGAGTCGCCGCAGGTGGGCGGCTCTCAGCAGCAGGACCGGGACACGGTGATCGTCGGCTGGACCGTGTACGCCCCTCCGGATCACCCCCGCATGCCGCTGCGGACGACGGACAAGGCCGTGATCCGTGGAGTGACCTGCGAGATCACGGGCGAGCCGGGCGATTGGGGCCGCTCCCCGTTCACCGGCACCCGCGGCCTGGTCCAGTTCGCCGCTGATCGCGTCACCGGCTGACCGAGAGGAGGGCCTGTGGCTGCCAGGTTCAAGGTCAAACGTAAGGGCATTGGGCAGATGCTGCGGATGCCGGGCATGCAGGCGGAGATGCTGCGCCGCGCCGAGGTCATCAAGGGCGTCGCGATCGGCCTGTCCCCGGTCGACCCCAACAGTCCTCACCCGGGCCACTACAAGGCGTCGTGGGAGACGGACAGCACCAGTCGTGGCGGCCGTCGCCGTGACCGCGCGGTCGGCTACGTCCGCAACACCAGCTATTACGCCCGCTGGGTGGAGTACGGCACCGAGAAGGTGCCTGCCCATCACGTCCTGCTGAGGGCGGCGCAGATCGGTGGGCGGAACCAGTGACCGCGCTAGTCGACATCGAGGGCGAGCTGATTCCGCGCGCTCAGGCCCGCTGGCCGGACGCTGTGGCCCGGGACGAACTCGACAACAACCTGGCCAACGAGCTGCCGACGATCCAGATCAACCAGATCCCGGCCGGTGACGACGACGGCGTCAAGCTCGCGCGGATGCTCGTCGACATCGACACCTACCACCGAACACGCGCTGAGGCATTCACTCTGGCCCGCGAGGTGCACCGCTGGGTTACTGGCGAACTGAGGGGCTCGTCGACCACGAGCCTGGTCATCGGCCGCACGGGCGCCCTCACACTGCCCGCTGTGCGCCCTTACGAGAACACGGCCCTGCGCCGTGTCGGGGCCACCTACGAGATCTTCTGCCACCCGGTCTCCTGACCGGCTTTTTGGGCCCGCGCCGGACCCCTTCCTCACCCGCCCGTGCGCGGGCTACACGCATGTCTGGAGACATCATGGTCAACATCACCCGCGCCGCGGACCTCCTCGAGGTGGGGGCAAACGGGGCCGGCTGGACGGCTCCGCTGGGCACCACGTCGCCGGGCGATCCGGCGGTTCAGCCTCTGTCCCCGTGGGCGCCGCTGGGCGCGATCTCGGACGACGGTCTGGTGCAGGGCTTCGACGAGGACTCGGAGTCGTTCACGCCGTGGGGGTTCACGGCGCCGATCCGCACCACCATCACCAGCTCGTTGCGGACGTTCGGGCTGACGGTGTGGGAGACGGGCCGGACGACGGTGCAGTCGCTGCAGTACCGGCTGGACGTGGCGGATCTCGTCCCGACCGCCGGGCTGACGTCGTTCGCCGAGACCGCCAGCCCGGCGCCGGACCGCAGGGCGTTCTGGTTCGTCGTCCTCGACGGCGATTCGTTCCAGCGCGGCTTCTACGTGCCGCAGGGGGAGATCACCGAGCGGTCCGACGTGTCCCACAAGCAGGACGAGGTCGCGGGCTACGAGTGGACGATCACTGCCTACCCGGACACCGCCGGCTTCACCGTGTACCACTTCGACCGGGTGCCGGAGACCGAGGCGTACACCGGGTCCTGAGACGGGTGGACGGGCCGCAGGCACCTGCGGGTGTCACCGTTGGCGCGGGCCCGGCCCGTCCACCTTCACCTTTGCCCGCGCCGAGACGAGTGAGGAGCCCGCGCCATGGCAGCGACGAGCAAGAACACCACCAGCAGGAAGCCGCGCACCGCGGCACGCGCCGCATCCCGACCGGCAACCACCCGACGTGCGGCCGAGCCGGACGTCGAGGTCGAGGAAGCCGAGGTGTCGGCGGCCGACGCGCAGGAGATCGAAGCCGAGGGCCACTACGTCGCCGCCGAACTGTGCGGTGAGGAGGTGCAGGTCATTCCGCCGTCGGCGTGGCGCGCTTCCTGGCAGCGCGCCCTTAACCAGGGGCAGATCGACTTCTTCGCGGAGAAGATCCTGCACCCGGACGACTACGACTTCTTCCTTGAGGTCGACCCGACGCTCGAGGAATGGCTGACGTTCGTTGAGGATGCGAGCAGCCGGTCGGGGGAGCCGTTGGGAAAGTCCGCAGCACGGTCGCGATCTGGCAGGCCCACCCGGAGGCGGTAGAGGCCGATCTCATCGACCGGCACTACGACATCGCCGACGTACTGACCGGCAAACGGTCGTGGCGGTGGCTGAGGGTGTTCATCGAGCATTTGCCTTCTGAGTCGCACACGATGACCGCGCTGCGGAACGAGCTCACCCCGATGCAGCTCGCCGAGCAGGCCGACCGGGGCGAGCCGGAGAAGGGGCGTTGGTCGCAGCAGGAGCAGCTGATCGCGACGGCGGTGGATGCGATCCGTCGCCTGGAGTGGGTGCTGATCTGCGTCAACACCGAGAAGAAGTCGAAGCGGCCGGATCCGCCTGAGCCGATGCGCCGCCCGGGGGCGGGCCCACGCAAGAAGAAGGCGCAACTCACCGAGAAGTCCGCGGACAAGCTGCTGAAGCTGCTGCAAGGGGGCGCCGCATAGGGCGCTGGGAGGAGGCTCCCGGTGCCTGCAATCTCCGTCGGCTCCGTCGAAGTCGATGTCGTACCGAACGCGACCGGTATCCAGTCTCGCCTGCGGGCGGCACTGGTGCCGGTGGCGACGACGGTGGGCGACGAGGTCGGCCGGATCATCGGCCGCCAGATCGTCACGCACATCACCCCCGCGGTCCGGGACGGCATCCAGAACGGTGCTCGTGCGGCCCGGCCGGCTGCGACTCGGGGCGGGGAGCAGGCTGGCGGGGCGTTCGCCCGGTCGCTGCGGGCCCGCCTTGAGGCGGCGTTCCGTAGCATGCCGCGGCTGGATGTGCGGCTGTCGGATACGGGCATCAACGCGGACCTGGCCCGGCTGCGGGCCCGGCTGGAGACCCTGGCCGGCAAGACGGTCGGCATCGACATTGATGCGGCGACCGCCCGGGCGGAGGCCGCGGACATTGAGGAGCGGTTGCGTCGGATCGGCGCCGCCCACCCCAACGTGGCGGTGCGTGCAGACACGGCGGCGGCGATCGCACAACTGCAGCTGCTGCAGCAGCAGATCGACGACGTCACGCGCGACCCCGCCCGAATCCGTGTGGAGACGGACGGCACGTTCGGGCAGCGACTGCGGGCGCAGGTGCAAGCTGCTGAGGCGTCGCTGCCGAACATCAACCTCACGGCGGACTCGTCGCAAGCGGATGTGGAGATTGCCCGGCTGCGGGCGCAGCTGACGGCCCTGCGGGACGTGCGGATCGGTGTCGACATGGACACCGCGACGGCGACGGCCCGGATCCAGGCTATCCAGGCACGCCTCCAGGCGCTGTCTGCGTCGGATGCCGATGTGGCTGTCCGCGTGGACGCTGGCGCGGCAGCAGCTCAGCTTGCCGGAGTGCAGGCGATGGTGAACCGGCTGGACGGCCAGACGGCGAGCGTGAACGTCCGCGTGAACGGCATGCAGATGCTGGTCACGGCCGCGTTGGCGTTCGGGCCGGCGCTGCTGCCGGTGCTGCCTGTGGCGGCTGCCGGTTTGGGTGCGGTGGCTGCGGAGGCGACGGCTGCGGCGGTGGGTATCGGCGGGATCGCTGCGGTGGCGGTGCCTGCGTTCATGCAGATCGGGAAGGTGCTGCAGGCGCAGAAGGCTGCGCAGGATGCGGCGACGAACGCGACGCTGCGCGGCGGGCAGGCGTCTGGGCAGGGCGCGCAGAAGGCGCTGCAGATGGCGTCGGCGCAGCAGTCTCTCGCTACGGCACACCGGAACGCGGCACGCCAGATCCGGCAGGCCGAGCAAGGTGTCGCCGACGCCGCGCGGAACGCCGCTGAGGCCAATGAGCGTGCGGCCGACCAGGTCAAGCAGGCCAAGCGGGGACTCGCGGATGCGGTGCAGCAGGCCGCGGACCGGCAGAGGTCGGCGGCCGAGCAGATCCGTAGCGCGGAGGAGTCACTCGCCGACGCACAGAGGTCGGCCCGGCAGGCTCAGCAGGATCTCACTCAGGCACGGGCGGACGCGGCCCGCCAGCTGGAGGATCTGGAGTCCCGACTGGCGAACGCTTCACTGTCGGAGCGGGACGCCGTGCTGGGGGTTGAGGAGGCCCGCAACCGGCTCCAGAGAGTGCAGGCGGCTGGCTCCCAGGTGTCGCTGCTGGAGCAGCAGCGTGCCCAGCTCGCCTACGACCAGGCCGTGCAGCGGCTTGAGGATCAGCGCGCGGAGACGAAGCGCCTGTCGGCGGAGAAGTTGAAGGCCGACAGGGCCGGCGTCGAGGGCTCCGACCTGGTTTTGGATGCGCAGGAGCGTCTGCGTGAGGCGGATGAGGGCGTCGCCAAGGGGCAGCAGCAGCTGGCGAAGGCCCGTGAGGATGCGGCCCGGCAGGCGGTGCAGTCGCAGCGGGACATCGCCGATGCGCAGGAGCGCGTCGCTGAATCGCAGCGGAACGTGACTCGAACGCAGGAGGACGGGGCTCGCTCTGTGGCCCGTGCTCAGGAGCAGCTCGCCAGTGCTCAGCAGTCGGCTGCGGATTCGATCGCTTCAGCTCAGCGGCAGATTGCCTCCGCGTCGCTTTCAGCGGCCGGGGGCGTGGATCAGGCTGCCATCGCACAGGCCAAGTACCAAGCTGAGCTGGCGAAACTCACGCCCAGCGCGCGGCAGACACTTCGTGCGTTCGTCGGTTTGAAGGACGCATTCTCGGCGTGGTCGAAGTCGCTTCAGCCCGCCGTCATGCCGATCTTCACCCGGGCGCTGAACGGGATGCGTCGTGCCCTGCCCGGTCTGACGCCGTTCGTTTTGGCGGCGGCGGACGCCATCAAGGGACTCCAGGACCGCGCCTCGCGCGGCTTCAAGTCGCCCTGGTGGAAGGAGTTCAAGTCCGACCTTCAGGACTCCATCAAGCCCGCCATCACCGGGCTTGGCGTGTCCTTCGCGAACGTCTTCAAGGGCATGGCCGGCGTCATGCAGGCCTTCTTCCCGCACATGGACTCCATCTCGGAGCGCATGCAGCGGATCACTAGGCGATTCGCGGACTGGGGCACCAGCCTGAAGGGCTCCCCGGCGTTCGAGCGGTTCCTGTCGTACAGCTCGGAGATGGCCCCGGTTCTCGCGGGCACCTTCGGGAAGATCGGCACCGCGCTGATGGACATCGGGCAGGCCTTGGCGCCGGTGTCGAAGCCGCTGCTGGCACTGCTCGGCGCTCTCGCTTCCGGCCTGAGCCACATCGCCACCACCCTGCCTGAGGTCGTGGTGGGCCTGTGGGGGCTGCTCGTCGTCACCCGCCTGTGGACCATAGCCATGTTCCTGGCTGGCAAGGCGATGGCCGCGTTCAACCTGATCAGCATGGCGGGCCCGTGGGGCTGGATCGCTCTCGCGATCGCCGGTGTCGTGGTGGCGGTCGTCTATCTGTACCGCCGCTTCGAGTGGTTCCGCACTGCCGTGCAGGTTGTGTGGTCGGCGATCCAGACGGGCGCGATGTGGCTGTGGAACAACGCGCTGAAGCCGGTGTTCACCGCGATCTGGGGCGGACTGCAGACGGTCGGCCGGTGGGCGATGTGGCTGTGGACGAACGCTATCAAGCCTGCATTCGACGGAATCGTCCTCGCGGGCAAGATTCTCCTGACGGCGCTGGTCACGATCGTGCTGCTGCCGATCTATGCCGTGATCAAGCTGGTCGGGGCCATCGCCATGTGGCTCTGGTCCACCGCGATCAAGCCGGCGTTCGAGGCGATCGGCGCGATCGCCATATGGCTGTGGACGAACGCCTTCCGACCCGCGTTCCAGTGGATCGGCGACAAGGCGAAGTGGCTGTGGAACAACGCCATCAAGCCCGCGTGGAACGGAATCCAGACCGGCGCGAAGTGGATGTGGGAGAACGTTCTCCGGCCGGTCTTCCGCCTCATCTGGCAGGGCATGCAGGAGGTCGGCCGCTGGGGCAAGTGGCTGTGGCAGAACGCCCTCAAGCCTGCCTGGAACGGCATCGTCGCCGCGGGCAAGTACGCGTGGGAGAAGGGCATTAAGCCGGTCTTCGACCGTTTCAAGGACATCGTGCGGAGTCTGAAGGGTGCCTTCGATACCGCGGTCGGCGGTATCAGAACGGCCTGGGACAAGATCAAGTCCATTTCGCGGAAGCCCGTCCAGTTCGTCGTCGACACCGTCTACAACCGCGGCATCGTCGGCGTCTGGAACAAGGTCGCCTCCGCGTTCGGGGCCCCGAAGCTGGAGAAGTATTCCTTCGCATCTGGTGGCATCATGCCTGGCTACACGCCGGGCAAGGATGTGCACCGGTTCGTGTCCCCGACGGGTGGTCGGCTGGAGCTGTCGGGTGGCGAGGCCATCATGCGGCCGGAGTTCACCCGCGCGGTCGGCTCCGGGTTCGTCGGCGCGATGAACAGCGTCGCGAAGTCCAGGGGAGCGCAGGGCGTGAAGGCCGCGCTGGCGCCGATACTCGGCGGCAACCCGAACACACCGACCGACACGTCCCTGCGGTACGCCTCCGGCGGCACGTATCCGGTGCAGTCGTTCGCGGACGGCGGCATCTTCGGCTGGATCAAGGACAAGGCGTCGGCAGCGTTCGGCGCCGGATCCGCAGCCTGGAACCGGATCAAGGAGGGTGCGTCGTGGCTGAAGGACAGCCTTGAAGCGTCCGCCCGGGCCGGCGTGAAGAACGTCGTCGATCCGCTGCTGCGGAACTTCCCCGGCGCCGACACCGGCTTCGGCAAGATGATCCGAAGGGTTCCGACCAGGA
The DNA here is from genome assembly GCF_002148965.1 of Streptomyces swartbergensis. Taxonomy (GTDB): domain Bacteria; phylum Actinomycetota; class Actinomycetes; order Streptomycetales; family Streptomycetaceae; genus Streptomyces; species Streptomyces swartbergensis. The sequence goes on from NZ_NGFN01000008.1 coordinate 38,069, forward strand.
TCATCGACGCCCTGTTCGGCTACAGCAAGGAAGCCGACAAGCGGGGCGCCGGAGGCATCGGCGGGCCGCGTATCGCCGCCGCGTTGAAATGGGCGCGCACACAGAACGGCAAGCCCTACCAGTGGGGCGGCGACGGCAACCCGAGCTGGGACTGCAGCGGCTTCATGAGCGCCATTGAGTCCGTCATCCGAGGCCAGAAGCCGCACCGCAGGTGGTCGACGCACGCCTTCAAGGGCGGCACCCCGCCCGGCTGGGTCAAGAACGGTAACTCCGCCTTCAAGGTCGGGATCACGCACGCCGGCGTCGGCCACACCGCGGGCACCGTCGGCAAGACCGACGTCGAATCCCGCGGTGGCGACGGCGTGGTCGTGGGCTCGCGGGCCCGCGGCTACAACGACCGCCTGTTCAACAGCTGGTACGGGTTCATGCCCGGCAAGTACGACAGCGGCGGATACCTCCAGCCCGGGCTCAACCTGGCCTACAACGGCACCGGACGGCCCGAGCCCGTCTTCACGACGGCGCAGGCCAACGCCCTCACTTCCCTGGCCGCTAGGTCGGCGCAGCAGCAGCTCGGCGACCTGCAGGTGTCGGTGTTCGTCGGCAACGAGCAGATCACCGACATCGCCCGGGCCGAGGTGCGCACCGCACAGGGCGAGCTCATCCAGGTACTCAACGCGAGCTGAGAGGGGGCCCTCCCTTGCCTATCCCCGGGAACCTCCTCTCGGCCACGACGGAGACCATCGACCCGAACACGTCGGGCTGGATCAGTAAGCTCAACTGCTCGATTCTCATGGGTATCGGCGGCCGGACCGGCGGGGGCGGATGCCTGTCGGTCCGGTCGGTGGCGGCGGGGGAGATGCAGGCCCGCACCGTCTCCAGCTATCCCGTCGTCGCTGGGACGACGTACTACGCGTTCGCGGACGCGGCGGGCGCGTCGACAGAGCGGATCGGCATCCGGTGGATGGCCGGCGCGACCGAACTGTCCATCACCTGGTCGCTGACCACGATGGCGGCCTCGGCCGGCTGGCATCGTGTGTCCGTCGCTGGCCTGGCCCCGGCAGGGGCTACTCAGGCCCAAGTGCTGCTGAGCAGCACTGAGACCGGCGCAGGCGTCTCCCACTTCTGGGAGAACATCTACCTCGGGGCGCCTCTCCGGGTGCTCGGCAACCTGCTCCCCTTCAACACGGAGAGCAGCGAGGTCGACGCCTCCGGTTGGGCGCCGGTCGTCAACGCCTCCGTGTCCCGCCAGGTGCCGGTGATGAACTGGTCCGTCACCAACTACTGGGCCGGCGGGCAGACGCTGGCGATGACCGCCGTCGCCGCTGGCAACGCCTCCATCCTGGCGGTGGACCGGCCGACGGTCACCCCGGGCCAGGAGTACCTGGCCTACGCCTACATGCAGCCGCCCACAGTTGCCTCGACGGCGTGGATCGAGCTGCGCTACTACGACAGCAACGGCAACCAGATCCAGGCCACACGGTCCACGCTGGCGCCACCGACACCGGCGACCGGCATGTACCGGCAGCGGGTCTCCGCGATCGCTCCGGCTAACGCAGCCACCTGCTCGCTCGCCGCGGGCCTGGACGGGGCAAGCGCCGGGCAGGTGCTGCGGCTGGAGACCATCGTCATCGCCGCCGCGCCGGAGCTGCAGGCCGGCACTGTCATCCCCTACGCGGACGGCTCGTTCGAGCAGGGCGTCGCCGGATGGACGGTGGCTGCTGGTGTGGCGACGCTCGCCCGCACCAGCCCATGGGGCGACAGCTTCTTCGAGGGCGCCTACTCGCTGGCCATAGCCAGCAGCACCGCCACCGCTTCCACCGTCCGGTCAGCGCGCTTCCCCGTGACCGAGGGCGTGAACTGGCGGGCGCAGATCGTCGCCCACCCTGACGCGGGAACCTGGTCCCACGTGCTGGTCCGCATCCGCTGGTACGACGCAGCCAATAATGATCTCGGCGCCAGCACGGGAATCAACTACGTCGTTCCAGGCACATCCTGGTACGCCATGCCAGCGGACGGCGAGGCCCCCGCCGGGGCGACGCAGGCCGCGATCGAGCTGGTCGTCACCGCGACCGCCACCGCCAGCGTGCTCAACGTCGACCTGGTCACCCTGTGGGAGGTGCTGCCGCAGACCGACGTCGACGCGCGCTCCGACGACGGCTACAACCTGATCACCCTGCGGGAACTGCCCCTCGACTTCTACCTATCGCTGTATCGGGTCACCCCGGACGGCGCCCGCACCTTGGTCCGCGGCCCATCCGGGCTCATCGACATGCAGCGCATCACCTCCGATCTGCTCGTCGTAGAGGACCACGAGGCGCCCTTCGGGGTGCCGGTCCATTACTCGATCGCCATCCTCAACGCCGACGGCACCACGGCCTCCTCGCGGACGTCGGAGACGGTCATGCTCTCCCTCGTCGACGCCAACATCGCGTGGCTGAAGGACCCTGGCAACCCGCAGCGGAATACGAAGGTGCTGGTCAGTAAGGCGCCGGACTGGCAGCGGCCCATCGAGCAAGCGGCATTTGTCATCCGCGGACGCCGCAACAAAGTGGTGCTCTCCGGTCGACGTCAGGGCCTCGAAGGGGACCTCGTCATCTGGACCCGCTCCGACGAGGAACGCGCCGCGCTGCACCTGCTGCTCGACTCCGGCGCCACGCTGCTGTGGCAGGCCGCACCCGGCATGGGCGTGGCCGACATGTACGTCAACGTCGCCCAGATCACCGAGGCCCGGGTCAGCCCTCTCGCGCAGGAGCAGTGGCGGACCTGGACTTTGCCGCTCACCGAGGCGGACATGCCGACCACGACCGGCGTCAACGGCGCTACGGGCCGCACCTGGCAGGACGTGCTCACCGAGTTCGACACCTGGCAGGACGTCCTCGACACCTACGCCACCTGGGAAGACGTGTTCCTCGACCGCCGAACGGGGTGATCGATGTACCCCGTCTCAGACCGGTTCCTGAAGACCCTCGCCGAATCCCATCAGGTGGCCACCCGGGTGCAGCTGTTCCTCACGAACGGCGACGTCATCGACCTGGAGCACACGGGTGGCAGCGTCACAGTCGACCGCGGCCAGGCCATCCGCCGCACCTGCACCGTCACGGTTGCCGACCCGGCCCTGATCCCGCGCAGCCCTACGGACCAGCTCGCCACCTACGGGGCCAGGCTGCGCATCTCCCGCGGCATCGACTACGGCGACGGCAGCCAGCCCGAGCTGGTGCCGCTTGGCGTGTTCAGGCTCGACAACGTCGACGGTGACGTGAACGAGGGCCCCGTCAGCTTGCAGGGCAAGGATCTGTCGGCGATCGTCGCTGACGACCTGTTCACCGCGCCCTTCAAGGTGTCCGGCACGGTCGTCGGCGCGGTCACCGCGCTGATACAACGCAGCATCCCCACCGCCGACATCATCAGCCTTATCGTCGACACCCCCATCGGCAGCAGGGTCTTCGACATCGAGGGCGATCCGTGGGTGGGCGCCCAGGAGATCGCAGCCGCAGCCGGCGCCGAGGTGTACTGCAACGCCGACGGTGTGTTCGTCATCGCCTCACTGCCCAACCTGCTGACCACACCACCGGTGTGGGCGATCGAAGCCATCGAGGGCGGCGCCTACATCTCCGGCAACCGGGCCGTGACCTCCGACGGCGTCAAGAACGGCGTCCTCGCCCGCGGTGAGAACGCGTCGGAGAATGTGCTGCCCATCTCTTATCTGGCGGTAGACGATGACCCCACCTCGCCGACGTACTGGGGCGGACCCTACGGCCGGCGCCCGAAGTTCATCTCCTCCAGCGCCTACACCACGCTCAACGCCTGCGCCCAGGCCGCGAACGCGGAACTCGCCAAGAGCAAAGCCCCCAACGCGTCCGGCGACATCTCCAGCCTGCCGAACCCCGCGCTCGAATCTGGCGACGTACTCCGGGTGATGCACGAGGACGGCACACGCGAGCTCCACCAGGCCGCCGCGTTCACCGTGCCCCTCAGCCAGGACGGCGACTTTCCGATCTCAACGATCTCCGCGAAGGAGGACGCGTGACCAAGCCCGGCCCGAGCATGCACCGCGACCTCGCCTCGGCCCTCAAACAGCAGGCCAAACGCGCAGGCGAACGGGCCCCCTCGGTGCGCGGCGCGGACTGGCGGACCGCCACGGTCACCGCCGAGAACGGCGACGGCACCGTCGACGCTGACGGCGTCCCAGACATCCGCTGCATGGAGACCTACAGTCAGCCGGCCGTTGGTGACCTCATCGCCATCACCCAATCGAGCAGCGGCAACTGGCTCGCCTGGGGCCGCACCACGACGACCGACCCCGACTGGACCCCGCTCACCCTCGCGGCCGGATACACCAACCCCGGTCATGGCTACACGGCGAGCTACCTGAGGGCAGGACGCCGCATTTGGATGCGGGGCCGTATCGGGCCCACGTCGGGAACGATCCCCGACGGCGACACCCTCGCCACCATCCCCTCAGCAATCCGGCCCGGCGTTGCCGTGGCATGGGCGGTCGCCCGCGACGCCGGGGCGATGCCGTCTGTCTGCCGCCTGGAGATCACCGCGGCTGGGGCGCTGCGCACCTTCCAGTCCACGAACCTGCCGACGTGGGTGTGCCTCGACGGCATCAGCTACACGATCTAGGAGGCCCCGTGCCCACACAGGACGACTACGGGCAGGGCGTACAGATCGCGTCCAAGACCGACGCGCCCAACGCGGAGAAGCTCGCCAAGGACATCGTCAACGCGATCGCCCAGCGCAGCATCCTGCGCTTCGCCTCCGCCTTCACACGAGGCGCGACCCTCGCCGGCGCCTCGGGGGGCCCAGTGGAGGGCATGCTGACGTGGCTGCAGGACGTCAACCGGCTCGACCTGTGGGACGGTTCCGCCTGGGTCGCCGTGTCGGTGGGCCAATCCACCTGGAAGACCATCACGCCCGAGTCGCCGTGGACGCAGAACGGCAACAACAACGGCAGCCTCCAGTACCGGATCCTCAACATCTCCGGCGAGGAGAGCCTCCAGTTCCGGGGGGCGCTCGCCCGCGCTTCGTACCCGACCTCGCCCGCAGGCAGCTACGTCGTCAACAACACCGCCCTGCCGTCCGCTGCGAGGCCCGCGACGCTTCGCACCGTGCTCATTCCCTGCTCCGACGTGAGCAGCGACCGCATCGCCCTCAAGCTCGACGTCAGGGTCGACGGCTACCTCGAGGTTTTCGGCTTTTCCTCCTCCGTCAGGCCGCCGTGGATCGGCTTCAACGGCGTCACCGTCAGCCTGTAGACCCGCCCGCGCCCCGGACCGGGGCCTTTCACGCCTGGAGGCCTCATGGCCACACCCATGTCCGCTTCGAAACTGGTGGAGGCTCTCCGCGCCGAGGGCGTGACCGTCCACGAGGTCCGCAGCTGGCGCACCCACAATCGCAACCATCGGGGTGCGTGGGGCCCGGTCCACGGCGTGCTGATCCACCACACCGTCACCGGACCGGGCACGGATGTCGTCAACCTCATCTACGACGGCCACAGCGCCCTGCCCGGCCCGCTCTCCACCGGCTGCATCACCAAGGACGGCGTCGTCCACCTCACCGGCAACGGCCGGGCCAACCACGCCGGCGGGGGCGACGGCCGCGTCCTGGACGCCGTCATCGGCGAGTCCTACGGCGACCGCCCGCCCGCCACGCAGAAACACGACGGCTCACCCGGTGCGGTCGACGGTAACGCCCGCTTCTACGGCTGGGAGTGCGAGAACAAGGGCGACGGGCGCGACCCGTGGCCCCGCGTCCAGTACGTGGCCATGGTCAAGGCAACCGCCGCGATCTGCCGCGTCCACGGCTGGGGCGAGAAGTCCGGCATCGGCCACCTGGAGTGGTCCGACTGGAAGGTCGACCCCCGCGGCATCGACATGACCGACTTCCGCCGCGACCTGGCCGCATGCCTGGCACTCCCGGCGGGACAGTGGGAAGGAAACGACGACGACATGGCCCTGACCGACAGCGACGTCCGCAAGGTGGCCGACGCCGTGGTGGCGAAGCTCATCGCGGGCGGCGGCGTACTGGAGAACAGCGACCTGCGGCGCATCTGGTGGGCCGACGAGATCCCGGCCGCCCGGCCGCCGTACAACAATCCCGACTACTTCGCGGCCGACGGGAAGACCATCGATAACGACACGTGGACGGCGAAGTACGCCGTCCAGACCACCGTTGAGGGCGTCCGCGAGACCCTCGCCCGCGTCCGGAACCTCGAAGGTGCCGTGGGCGCAGTCGACCTGTCCGATGCGGACATCGCCACCCTCGCGTCCGCGGTCGCGTCGAACCCGGCGCTCGCCGAGCAGATCGCGGAGAAGGTCGCCGTCAAGCTCGCCGAAAGGCTCGCCGAGTGATCCTCAACCTCACTCCGCACCCGATCCGCCTGTACTGGGCCGAACGCGAGGACGGCATCGACGACCTGGAGCCGCACCTGCGCGAGGTCATCGAGCCCGAGCCCGTACCCGCGCGGCTGGCCACGATCGAACTCGGCGGCGGCATCGCCTTCGAACTGGTCGAGTTCGGGCACGCCCAGAACCTTCCGCCGAAGCGCGACGGCTACCAGTACATCGTCTCCCTCGTCGTCGCCCTCGCGCTCGCCGACCGGCGCAGCGACCTGCTCGTCCCCTACCGCGAGGTCCGCAACTCCAGCGGGACCGTCATCGGCTGCCGCTCACTCGCGCAGCCCGTCTGAGAGAAGAAGCCCATGAAGCTGTTCGGCAGAGAGCCTGCTCTCATCATCGCAACCGTCTCGGCCGGCCTGTCGCTGCTGGTCACCTTTCAGTTCGGCCTCTCCGCCGAGCAGGCCGGCGCGATCGTCGCCGTCATCTCCGCCGTGTTCGCCGCGGCCACCGCCGCCGTCACCCGGCCGATCGCGCCGTCCGCGTTCACTGGCCTCGTCGCCGCGGTCGCCGCACTGCTGGCCGCCTACGGGCTGGAGTTGGGCCCGGAGAAGATCGGCGCGCTGAACGCCGTCGTCCTCGCCAGCCTCGGCCTGCTCACCCGCGGCCAGGTATCCCCGACCAACCCGCCCGCCGGTCCGCGGGGCGTCTGAAGCGGAGTAACACGTGCCCGACGAGCTGAGCGTCGGCGAACTCGGGCGCGCGGTCACAGCCCTGCGCCAAGAGATCCAGGCCATGGGGCAAGGCATCAACCAGCGCTTGGACAAGGTCGTCTCCACCGAGGTGTACGCCCTCCAGTCCGCCTACACCGACCAGCGCATCAACCAGCTCGGCCAGGAGCTTCAGAAGGCCAAAGACGCCAACGAAGCGCTCGAGAACGCGTTCGAGCAGTACCAACGTGATGAGCGGGACCGGCGGGAACGTGAACGGCAGGCCCGCCTCTACCAGATGCTCGTGCCCGTTCTCATGGGGTTGCTGGCAGCGGCTGTCGCGATCTGGGCGGTGGTGGCGAAGTGACCGGCCTCCGCAAGAAGCGCCGCCCCCTGCGGCTGCCCCGCGCCGAATGGCTGATCGGCCTCACCGCCCTCCTCGTCGTCGCCTTCCTCGGCTGGCTCGCCATCCAAGTCGTGCTGCTATCGAACGACCTGCGCACCGCCAACCACGCCCGCGACGCCCTCGCCAACCAAGTGGAACGCCTCGGCGGCACACCCGTCGCAGGCCCACCCGGCTCACGGGGGGAGCCGGGCGCATCGGTGACCGGACCGCCCGGGCAGCCGGGGCAACCCGGCGAGTCCGGCGAACCAGGACGTCCAGGCCCATCGGGCGCGCCCGGGCCCAGCGGATCACCAGGCAAGCCGGGCAGCGACGGGGAGGACGGCGCCTCAGCAACCGGCGCCCCAGGCGAACCCGGCGAGCCCGGGCCCGCTGGCAGCCCCGGCACCAACGGAGAAGCCGGCGCCGCAGGACCAGCCGGGCCGGCCGGACCAGCAGGGCCACAGGGCGAGCCCGGACCGCAGGGCGAGCGCGGCGAGAAGGGCGAGCCAGGGGAACAGGGGCCCGCCGGTCCCGCACCATCCGGCTGGACGTTCACCTACCGGGGCGCCACCTACGAGTGCACACCCGACAGCGACGGCTCCAGCCACTACACCTGCCGACAGACCGGCGGAGACGACGACCCCGGCCTGCCCGGACCGCTCGCCGCGGGCATGGATCCGTACCGCCGCCAATACCCGTAGGAGGCCCCGTGCCTGATCCGATTCCCCTCCGGCCGCGCCGCGATGACACGGCGGCCGACGTGCGGTCGCTGGTGCAGCTCGGGCGGGAAGAGCCGCCACCCGTTCCCGCACCAGCCCAGCAACCGTTCCTCGAACCCGACTACCCTGATCTGCCCGACGGGTACGCGCCTGACGAACCCGTGTGAACCACTGCGCCCCGCCCTCCCTGCCGCATCGCGGCCGGGGGAGCGGGGCGCTTCGTCGTGCTCAGAACTCAAGCTGCTTCTTCACCTCGGCCACGTTCGGGCCGCTGTTAGCCGACGGCATCTCCCAGCGGTGTGCCTTCTCCTCGCCGTCGATATAGATGAGCGTGCCGCCCTTCGCCTGCGCCGGCGTCAGATCGAACACCTGCGACCGCCACTGCCAGGCACCCGGCTGCACGGGGTCGGCGTTGTTGTACTTGCCCATCGTGACGTTGAACGCGTTCCCACCCTGGGTGTCGAGCATCTCCCCGTCCGGAGCCATCCACTTCCAGCCCCCGCCGCCGATCGGGGCCGGCTCGTCCGCCGCGACCGCGGTCATCGCCTTGTCCTTCATCGTGACGACGACGAACATGCCGTTCTCCGCCGTCTCCCCGCCGCCTTCCTTCGTGAAGACGACCGTGTCCGGGGTGATCTGTAGGACGCCCGTGCCACCGTCGCCGGTAGTCTGCGCCGACTCGCCGAGCTTCATCCCCTTCTCCACCTGCCCGGGCGTGGGCTCCTCGCTGGGCGTGGCCGTGGTCGGCGGCTTACTCGCCGCAGTCTTGTCGCCGCCGTCGCCCCCACCGCCGCATGCGGTGAGTGCGGCCAGGAGCAGGGCAGCCGTGGCTGCGGTAGCGCGTGCGCGCATGAATCCCCCCAAGGTTGAACGTCGGAACACCGTAGACCACATGTGCGCTACAGATACCCGTCCGTCACCGGGTCGTGACACGGAGACGCCCCCGCACCTCTGCCGCATGAGCGGCAGGGGAGTGGGGGCGCTTCGGCGTTGTGAGTTACGGCGTGTTGCGTTGCTGAGCTCGCCGGAGGAGGCGCAGCAGGAGATCCGCAAGTTGCACGACCTCGGCCGCCTCAACCGGGTCATCGAAGTGCACAGTGCGGTGGCTGGACGGGTTCTTGAAGGCGCCGATAGCCCCGGCGAACAGCTCCATGATGGCAACGACTTCGCCGCCGTGCGCCCCCTGGTCGGCCAACGGGCCGCCCGGCTTCAACGCCTGACGCATGAGGTCTACGCCGAGCACCGACGAGTCCAAGCCCGCTGCCGCACGAACCTCTACTTCGACGGCCTTCATCGCGGCGAAGCAAGCGGTCTCGTAGTCACCCAGGTTGAAGATCGGGCGCACCTTCTCCTCAAGCGCGGGATCGAGTGTGCCTGCGAGGCGGTCGGCCGCCCAGAGCTTCGCCTGCCCGTTCGGATCTTCAGCGATCTCTCTGCCGAGACTGGTGACCCGCTTCCAGCTGGAGTCGGTCTGCTTGGGGTGAGGGCCAATCAGCCCGCGGGCGACTAGCCATGCCCACGCGTCGGAGAGCCGTGAGAGCAGCACGTCGACGTCTCGCTCGCCGTTGCTCTGGAAGGCCTGCTCAGCGCCTCGAAACATGTTGTTGGCATTGATGGTGTTGCCTGCCCCGAATGACCGGAGCAGGGTCATGGCCAGTTCAGGCGTGGGGAGTTCACGGATCTGCTCTGTCGGCACCGGCCCGGAGTAGGTCATCCTCATGCCCGGACGCTAGCAGGGCATCGCCATGGCTCGACCCCCTGTTGTCACGTCCCGGCAGGGGCGTCAGCTCTCGATAACATGCCATATCGCGCCCTGACCTGCTGTGTAACATCTATGTCCATAGATGTGTACAGTGAAGCCATGACGACGACTCCTCGAACCGCTGCTCTCCGTCTGGTGCTCGTGCGCCGTGTGTCCACCGCCGGGCAGGCTGCCGACGGGTACGGGCTCGATGCGCAGGAGGCGGACTGCCGGAGGTGGGCGAAGGCTCAGACGGGCCCGCGCATCCGGATCGTCCACATGGTCACGGACGGAGACGGTAAGGGCGGGAAGTCTGGTACGAGCCTGCTCGACGAACGGCCCGGGCTCATGGAGGCCGTGGAGTGGATCGCTGAGGGCAAGGCGGACGGGATCCTGGCGCCGAACTTGGACCGGCTCGCCCGTGAGCTCACCGTGCAGGAGGCCGTGCTGTCCTACGTCTGGGCCCTCGGAGCGCGCGCGTTCACCGCCGACCACGGAGAGCACCTGGAGGACGACGCGTCCGACCCGATGCGCACGGCCATGCGGCAGATGCGCGGTGTCTTCCACCAGCTCGACCGCGGGCTCATCATCAAGCGGCTCACAGAGGGCCGCGCGGCCAAGGGGGAGCGCGGCGGGTACGCCTACGGTGCTCCCCGGTTCGGGCAGCGGGTCGTCGATAGTGAACTCAGCGACGACGAGCGCGAGAACGAGATCGCCGAGACGATGGAGCGCTGGCGCGACGAGGAGGGCCTGAGCGTCCGGGCCATCTGCGCCCGGGCCAACTCCCGCGACGACATGCCCTCCAAGCGCGGCGGGAAGTGGCACCCGACCACCGTGCAGCGGCTGCTCTCCCCGGAAGCCCGGGAGAAAGCGCGGCAGCAGTCCGCCAAGGCCCGCGCCGAACGCAAGGAACTCCAGCGCCGCGAGCGCGCGGCACGCCTCCTTGCTCAGCGCTGAGCTCCGGCCCATGCTCGCCAGAGCGCGGCCAGCGCCTCCTTGGGACCCGGCCGCGAATCACGATGACGCCCCCGCAGCCATCCGGTTGCGGGGGCGTTGTGCTGTCCGGGGTCTAGCCCCAGCCCGTGTCGTCGCTCATGGCGCCTCCCCAAGTAGGTGCGGCCCGCCAGCGGGGTAATCCCCACGCCCCCGAAGGGGTCGCTGCGAACGAGGCAGGCCGCCTCGACACGGTACGTGTATTCATGGGGCGTTGTCAGCCACGTGGGCTACAGTCGTACCAACACAACTTCATGCACCTCCCGGTGCGCAGGCCTCGGCTACTTCTTTGGAAAAGTGCCGCCGCGGCCGTCCTTGATCTCGGGAGGCACAGCATCGGGGGTGCCCGGTGCGCAGGTCGGGGATACTTCTCCTGCTAAGAGAGAGACGCGGGTTCGAATCCCGTCCGGCGCAGCAGCGTCGGTAGCTCAGCGGCCCAGAGCGCTACGTTTCCCCAGCCGACTCGATCTCGGGCACCCCACTGCTGGACCTCCCCTCCATGTGAGGGGCTTTTTTGTGAGCCGTTTCAACACCCGCAGCACCCGCCCGTCCGTCTCCTCGCCCGTGAAGTCGACCGGGGAGCAGACCCGCACCCACGAAGGCGGCGCAGGGCACCTCCGCGATGAGCGCTCCGAACTGTTCCTCCTCGCCGTCACCAACATGGTCGGCCAGGACACCTTCTACGAGACCGGCGGCCAGCGCGACGACCGCTACACCGCGCTCATCCGACAACTCGCCGTCGAAGACCCCGAGTGGACCGCCGGCCTGCTCGGCTGGCTGCGAGGCTACGGCAACATGCGCACCGCAGCCATCGTCGGCGCCGCCGAGTTCACACGGGCCCGCCTCGACGCCCAAGCGCCCGGCCACTCCCGACAGATCATCGCCTCCGTCCTCCAGCGCGCCGACGAGCCCGGCGAGTTGCTCGCCTACTGGACGGCCCGCTACGGGCGGGCCATCCCCAAGCCGATGAAGCGCGGCATCGAGGACGCCGTCGGCCACCTCTACAACGAGCGGGCCCTGCTCAAGTACGACACCGACTCCAAGGGCTACCGGTTCGGCGACGTCATCGAACTGGTCCACCCCGCACCGGCCGCACTCTGGCAGGGCGACCTGTTCGAGCACGCCATCGACCGCCGCCACAAGCGCGACAAGCCGATCCCCGAGTCGCTGCAACTGCTCCACACCCGCGCCGCGATCTCCAAGTGGGATGTGCAGAAGCGTCGCGACCTGCTGCAGCGTTCGGACGCCGCGGACTTCCTGCAGCACGCCGGCATGACCTGGGAGGCCCTCGCCGGCTGGCTGCAGGGGCCGATGGACAAGGAGGCGTGGGAGGCCATCATCCCGTCCATGGGGTACATGGCTCTGCTACGGAACCTGCGGAACTTCGACGAGGCCGGCGTCTCCGACGAGGTCGCCGAGACCTTGGTCAGGAAGCTTGCCGACCCGCAGCAGGTTGCCCGGTCGCGTCAGCTGCCCATGCGCTTCTACTCCGCCTACCGTGCCGCGCCGTCGCTGCGCTGGGGCCACGCCCTTGAGAAGGCGCTCACCGCGTCCCTCGCCAACATCCCCACGCTGTCGGGGCGGACGCTGATCCTCGTCGACACGTCCTCCTCGATGAACGAGGGTTTCTCCCGGGATGGCACGCTCATGCGGTGGGACGCTGCGGCCCTCTTCGGGATCGCGCTCGGGCAGCGCTGCCAGAGCGGGGACGTCGTCTCCTTCTCCTCGACCCGCCGCTACTGGGGCGACAACCCGGGTGCGAACACGAAGACGTTCCCGCTGCAGCGCGGCGAGTCCCTGCTGCGCGCGGTGAGCCGGTGGAAGGACGGCGGCTGGTTCCTGGGCGGCGGCACCGACACGGCGCTGGCGCTGCTGCAGGAGTTCAACGGCCACGACCGAGTAGTCATCGTCACCGACGAGCAGGCCGGCCACGACTATGGGGAGGTGACTCGCGCGGTTCCTGCCGAGGTGCCGATGTACACCTGGAACCTCGCGGGCTACCAGGCGGGGCACGCGCCGTCTGGCGGGCGAAACCGGCACACCTTCGGCGGTCTCACGGACCAGGCGTTCCGCATGATCCCGCTGTTGGAGCGGGGCCGTGACGCGCGCTGGCCGTGGGAAGGGGCTCCCGCCGCCTGACGTCCGTGCCACACTGGCCGTAGCGCCCGCCGAGCATCCCCCGTCTCGGCGGGCGCTGCCGTGTCTATTCGCTGGCCTGCTTGCGGTCTCGGGGGCGGCCGTATTCGTCGAGGATGCGGTAGAGGCGGGAGCGGGGCATACCGGCGGCGATGCCGATGGCTTTGCGGTCGGCGTGTGGACCCCCGGCTCGGTCGGCGGCGGCGATGGTCTCCTTGCGGAAGTTTTCCAGGTGCTGGATGAGGTGGGAGGTCTGGGCGAGGGTCTCGGTGAGGTCGTTGAAGGTGGTCGCCTGCTGGGGTGCCTGGACGTGGCGGTCGCCGCGGATGCCGTCGAGGAGGGCGTTGCCGAGGTCGGGGGTGAGGCCGGTGGCGGTGTCGGTGTTGCCGTCGGGGTCGCCGATGGTGATACGCAGCTTCTTCATGACCTCTACGCTACACGTGTTGCGAACGCTACACAACCGTGTTAGGCTGTAGCCACCTCCTAGAGAGAAGGGAGGTGAAACAACTGAATATCGGGGAGATCACCCTGGTGATCGGAGCGGCGACCTTCGTGGTCAACACCGTGTCGATGGTCATCGTGTGGAAGGACCGGAAGCGCAAGCCGAAGGGCCGACACCGCAAGGGGTGAAACGAAGGGCCCCGGAGATGCTTACACCAACTCCGGGGCCCGCTCCCCAGGATCCCAGCCCAGCACCACTCCACACAAGCAGAGGAGGAAACAGGTGCGGACATCCGTGAAGGCCCTCATCGTCAGCACCCTGTCCAGCTTGGTCGCCGCCATCGCCATCACCATCGGCGTCGGCACGTACTGGTGGCTGTGGGCAATCTGGGCCGCGCTCGCCGCCGGCACCGTGGCCCTCGTGGTCGACGGCCGCCGGCAGCGCGCCTAGCCCTCAATCTGAGCGCCCGCCCCCTTCACCGGGGGCGGGCGCTTCAGTGTTCCCACACCTCGAACCCGCCGCCGCGCCATTCGATGAGCCCGGACCGCCGCACGTACACGTCGTTGGCCTCCTCGACCCCGGCCCGGCGCAGGAACTCGGCGACGTCGGTCAGGCTGTACGCGCGCCCGAAGATCTCGCCCCTGATGCGCACCCGCCGGCCGCCGTCCTCATCGGGCGGGTACACGACGACGGGGCGATCGGAGGCCATGGCCCCAGCCTGCATCCGTGCCGGGTGGGGTGCACGGTGTGCTGCGCCAGCCGCGTGCCGCTCGTAGGCTGGTGCTGCTCGGGGCTACTGCGGAGGTCAACCATGCCCCGAACCGTGTGGAGCGGCGCGATCAGCTTCGGCCTCGTCACCGTGCCGATCAACGTCCAGTCCGCGACCGAGGACCACAGCTTCCGGTTCCACCAGTACCACCTGGAAGACATGGGCCGCGTGCGGGTGCGGAAGTACTGCGAGGTCGAGGACCGCGAGGTCACGAACGACGAGATCGGCAAGGGCTACGAGCTGAGCAAGACGCAGGTCATCCCCATCTCTGACGACGAGCTGCGGGACCTGCCGCTGCCTACGGCGAAGGCGATCGAGATCGAGGCGTTCGTGCCGCTGGAGTCAGTCGACCCGATCCGGATCGGCGAGGGCTACTACCTGGCGCCGTCCGGGCAGGTCGCGGCGAAGCCGTACAAGCTGCTGCGGGAGGCGCTCGCCCGATCGTCGAAGGTCGCTGTGGCGAAGTACGCCTGGTCCGGCCGGGAGAGGCTGGGCCTTCTGCGGGTGCGGGACGATGTGATCGTCCTGCACGCGATGCGCTGGCCCGACGAGATCCGCGACCCCTCCGAGCTACTGCCGCCGCCCGTAGAGGTGACCGACGAGGAGATCGACAGCGCGCTCGCCCTCATGGATTCCATGACCAGCGACGATCTCGAAGGTGAGGAGTTCCAGGACTCCTACACCGAGGCGATCGCGCAGCTGCTGGATGCGAAGCGGGAGCACCGTGAGCCGCCACACATGGAGGAGCCGGAGGCCAAGCCGGGCCAGATCGTCGACCTGATGGCCGCGCTGAACGAGTCCGTGCAGCAGGCCCGCGCCTCCCGCGGCGAGGACGCCGACGTGCACGAGATGCCGAAGAAGAAGGCGGCGGCGAAGAAGCAGCCGGCCAAGAAGGCGGCAGCGAAGAAGCCGGCCCGGAAGTCGAAGAGCGCCTGACGCCGACGGCGAGCCGTCTCGTCTCACCCGTCCAGGAATCCCAGCTCGCTGTCCGGCCGGCACGCCCCGCAGGCCTTCACCCCGTCGGCGAGCGCCCGCAGCGCCTCGTCTCGCCGAATGCCCCGGGTGCGCTTCCCGGCGTTCCAACAGTCACCGCAATGCAGCTGCACCGGCGGGCTGTCGCGGTTGAGGCCGAGCTCGATCAGCCAGTCCGGGTCCGGTGGCCGGGCCTCAATGCCCCGCTGCCGCTCCGCTTCCCGCTGCTCGGCTGCCGCGATGGCCCGGCGTACCTCGTCGAGGAGGAGCGCGAGGAACGTCTCCAGGGTGCGGAGGCGTGGCAGGTCGGGCGGCAGGTCGTTCACCTCTCCAGCTTGCATCAAAAATCGAACACGTGATCCCATCGGGTCATGGTCAGACACCGGGTCGAGTACCTCACCGACAGGCAGGAGCAGATCCTGCGCTGCATCCGCATGGCCATCGCCGACCAGGGCGACGCCCCTACCGTCGCCGAGATCGCCGCCGCGGTAGGCGTCGCCCCATCGACCGTGCACTACCAGCTGCAGGAGTTGGAGACGAAGGGCGCGATCGTGCGGGAGCCGCACCGGCCGCGAGGGATCCGGCTCGCATGAATCCGGAGCGCTATCACCTCACCCTCACCTCGGCCGGCCGCCCGGTCATGAACGGCTGGTGGGGGAGCGAGGCCCGGCCCGCAGCCAGTTCCGTGACTGGATCGGCAAGCATGGCGTCCTGCCCGAGGCTCGTATCACCCTCGTCGACGAGGAGACCGGCACGGTGTTGACGAGCTGGCCTGACGGGCAGTGACCCTCTGCCATGCTGGCGTTGAGCAGAGGAGACGCCGATGGCATACCGCTCGTACCCGAACGCAGACCGCGCCCTGAAGCAGCTCGACCGGCACCGCCCGTCGGCTCCCGTGATCTCGATGCCGCCCGCGCTACGAGCGGTCAGTGAGTCGATCGGCCAGCTCCGCGAGAATACGCAGAGGGCCGCCTCGCAGGGCTTCGGGTCCGGCACCTACGTCCTGTCGACGCGACGCCCCGGCGCTGTCAGTGGCCCGGCGTAGGCTGGTCGCATCATCCCGACGAGCAGTCAGTCGGGTTTGCTCTGGCCCCGCCGCGGCGTGATGCACCGAGGCGGGGCTTGCTGCTAAGGAGGGGCCGTGGACGGACTCGGGGCGTTCCTGCTGCCGATCTGGGTGGCCGCGCTAACCGGGTACGCGATCGTGTGCGGGGTTGTGGGTGGCGAGCCGGGTGCCCCGTGGTGGCTGCGCTGGCCGATGCCCATCTGGAACGCGATCGCGCACGACTGGCGCCGCCCGACGCCGGTACCGCAGCGCCCGGACTACGCGAAGATCGCCCGCCTGGAGCGCGAGCTGGGCATCATCGAGCCGGAGAAGCCGATCCGCCCCGCTCGGACGGTCTGCCTTACGAAGAACTGCGCGGGCGCGACGACCGAGATCCGCACTTGGTCCGGGATGCTCGCCATGCGCATACACGAATGTGAAGCGCCGTGATCCGCCGTCTACTGCGCCGCTTGTTCCCCCATCACGCTACGGGCGGCCACATCCCCGAGTACCGCCCGCGCCCGGGCGAGCAGTTGGTGATCCTGAGTCCTGGCCGTCGGATCGACGACCCGGGCGAGGCTGAAGCGCTGGGGATGACCGCCGACGCCCGCCGCATGCGACGCCGAGGAGACCAGCCGTGAGTATCGAGATCAGGTTCGTGGGAGGCCCCGCCGACGGTCGCACCTACGCGATCCCCGACGACACGCCGCCGCCGCTCTACCTGATCCCGATCGCCCCGCCGATCAGTGAACTGTTTCCCAATGGCCGGGTGGAGCCGTCGCCGATCCAGAAGGCGGAGTACGAGCCGCTGCGGCAGGACGGCTGGCCGCGCCGTGCAGACGACGGCGCCTACCTGTACAAGCATCGTGCCGCGCCGCTGACTGTCGAGGAGCGGGATGCTCTGGCGCGCGAGCGGGCGGAGGTTCGGGCTGCGGAGGAGCGGCGGACTGCCGAGCTGGACGAGGCGTGGCAGGAGATCCGGCGTGAACGCCCGCACTACCCGGAGAGTTGGCGCGCCCTCTAGCCCTCCGCCTCCGCGTGCCTGACGGCCTTCTTCAGCGCCATCTCCACCGTGTACCGGTCGAGCCCGGTCGCCTTGGCGTGCGCGGTGATGGCGTCCTGTACGGCGTTGGCGGTGGCGACGGTGAGCCGCCCGGCCTGATGCTCCTCCCAGGCGGCGCGTTCCAGGTCCAGCAGGGTGTCGGGGAACTCTATGTCGCTCACGGCGGGATCCTACGTGGCACTGTCTTGCTCCCCGTCCATCGCTCCCCGCTCACGTCGGCGCCGGTTCACGTAGCGGTGCAGGTCGCTGACGATGACGTCGGTGAGCGACCGCCCCTCCTCCTTCGCCTCCGCCATGGCAGCGGCCCAGAGTTCGTCGGGCACGCGGACGTTCCGCAGTGGCGTCTTGCCGGTAGCTGGCCTGGGCATGCCTCCCCCTCGGGTCTGTAGGTACAGAAACTAGCATCCATCTCGCTGGATCGCTTGACAAGGGTTCGTCGCGAGAGCATTCTGTAGGTACAGAAACAACCGACTAGCAGGGGAGACGGAAATGGTTGCCATTGAGTGGATCGACAAGACCAACCGACTCGGGCGGCCCTACGCCGACGCCAACCGGTGGGAGATCGCAATCAACGGCACGACCTACACGGTCGAGCGGTCCATGTCCGCCTACCACATCTGGAACAACGGCGACTGGCTCGGTATGCACGCCAGTAAGGGCGACGTTGAGGCCGCCATCCTTGCTCTCGCTCCCGTCGAGGAGGCCGTCGAGGGTGAGAGCGAAGAGGCGTCGGACGGGGACGTCGTCGCCGCCTTCGAGGCCAAGGCCGACGAGATCGCGAAGGCCAACGGCTGGACCATCAGCCACACCGAGACCGTGATGCTCCGCTTCCTCCGCGACACCAATCCTGCCGAGGCCGCCACCATCGCCGCTGCGCTAGAGAAGCGCCCTGACCTCGCTGCGTGACCCGGCCGTCTGCAAGTCCAAACCGCACCCTGAGAGAGGGCAACCAATGACCACCCGCATTCCCTGGAACGCCAAGAGGGTCTACTACGCGACCGAGACCGTGACCCGTGACGGTCGCCGTTTCGCTGGCCGCGAGCAGAAGTCCACGACGTTCCGCGAGGCCCGCGCCTTCCTCGACGAGCTGAATGTCCCTGGCGGCGTGGCCGTCTGGAACGAAGGGAGCAGGAACGGCAATCACGATGCCGTGGCACGTCGGCACGAGGATGGGTCCTGGACTCGACTCGACAGGTTCACGGGGCGCTGGGAACCCATGGATTGATAGCAGCCCACGCAACACGATGCCCCGGCTGAAGGAAGCAGCCGGGGCATCGCCGTGTCAGCCTACGCCGCTGTGGTGATCTCCCCGCGCACCGCTGCCACCCACTCGTCCCGCAGCTGCTCGTAGCGTTCCCGCGTCGGCCCCCACAGCCACGTCCCGGTCTCCGCCATCAGGGCACGGATCTCCTCGTTCACGGCCTCAGCAGACCGCGGCGAGCCCGAAGGCAGGGGAGAGGACGGCATGACGAGATCGTAACGGCCGGGTCTGACAGCGGGCTACGAGTTGCGTCGTCTGTCCCTGGTGAAGCCCCCGACGAACGGAGCAGACGATGACCCGACCGCCCCTGAACTGCGCGCTGTGCGGCCTCGCTATCTGGAACGAGCCTCCCACTGTGTGGAGCCCCTCGCCGGACATAGAGCCGTTCTGCGGCGATGGCTGCTATGCCACCGCTCGCGCCGTTGACCACTCCGTCCCGCCCGCCATCGACAGGGCTGTCCGGCGCGACCACAGTCTCTGCGGCTATGAGCCGTGCTCCGACTGTCGCTGACAGCGGGCTATGAATCCGGCGACTGCTCCGCAATGTACGTGCCCTTCGCTGGCAGGGTCACGACCAGGCCCCGCTCCCGCAGGTCCTCCACCGCGCGCCGCACGGTGCCGACGGCGACTCCGAGCTGCTCGGCGAGCTCCCGCTCGCCCTCCAGCCGCGCACCCGGGCGGAGTTCACCCGAAGCGATCCGGGCCGCGATGTGGTCCGCGGCCTGCTTCCACACATACACCGGCCGGGACGGATCCACCGGACGCTGATCATCACCCATGAGTGGAACGTAGGGAGCCACAGCGCGCCACGCGCCCCCAGGTAGCGCCATGCTGCTCCATGTAGCGGTATAGAGCAGCATGAAGCGGTACCGTGAAATTGCAGGACCCCCGCGACCGCGGTCACGGCCCGGGGGCATGGCCGACACCTCGGGAGCGTCGACGTGGACGAGGGTAGAGACACAACACCCCAAGAACCAGCATGCCCATGCGGCAGCAGCGACCACGAACCCCTACGCATCGGCGACCGGCTCTCACCCAGCGGCCACACCATAGGCCCCGTCTACGTGTGCCCCGCCGAATCCCCCGTCGGACTGCGAGGCGTCCTATGAAGCCGCGCCAGGCCGACGAGCGCACGATCTGCGGGCCGTGCCGGATCGGAGAGTGCGGCCACTGCGACGGCAACGTGGATCTGCGCCCCGGGCCCGGGCCGGCCGTGCCGCTCACGAGGTGCGGGCACCGCTGCAGCCGTAGGGGAGCTCAGACGGCCAGGCAGCCTAAGCCCAGGCCAGAGCCTCAGCAGGCCGTGACGCTTTCACATCCCGTGTGCTGGTTTTGGTCATAGATATATACAGCGAGCGCTTCCATTCAGCCGCATCCCGGATGTTCACTGATGACGCTCCGCCCAGCGTCGCTCACTGAAGGAGGTCGGAGATGGTCACCCCGATGACCCGCGAGATCCTCAGCAGCGTCTCCAGCGAGGGGTTAGCCTGCCCGGCCTCGATCTCCTGGTAAAACTTCCGGTTCATCGGGACGGCAAGGAAGACCTGCTCCTGCGTCAGGTTGTGGTCTAAGCGTGCGTCCCTGATCCGCCGGCCGATGCGGCGTCGCTCGTGTAGCAGCCAGTCATCTTCGTCGGGGAGGTCGCGGGGCACTCGACAAACGCTCTGACCGGCGTGATCATTAGTCAGCCTGGTGACAGCAGGCTTTCTGTGATCTTCAGCATGCTGCGACGGACGAGGGGCTCGGCTCCGTAGAGCAGACGTGAAGGGCTTTCGGGGTGGATGTCACACCCCGCACACCAGCCCTGCGGCCGTATGGCATATGCCGCAGGGCTCGCTGTACTGTGCACAAATCGAATGTGTGTTCACCTGAATGGGTGAACCGCACCCCACCTGCGCATTCAGTCGGGCAACACGGGAACCAGGGCCACACCCCCCACCCACACCCCGCCGGCCCGACCTAGGAGAAACGATGGAGCGGCAACAGATCCTCGATCTGTACGAGTGGGGCGACGGCACCTGCTTCCGTCATCCCGAGCAAGGCCCCATCCTCACCACCCTCGTCAAGGTCCTCCATCCCCGCGGCGCCGGCCGGCATGAGGTGCGCGCCTGCGAGGACTGCGTCATCGCCATGGAGGACATAAGGCGTGAGGCCGCTGCCCGGGCGGGGAGGGAGTACGAGCCGGGGCACATCGGCGAGTGCGACATGTAGGGCGTCATCGCAGCTCCGGTGGCTCACGAGGGGTGAGATCTCGGGGAGGATCTGGGGAGCGGAGGGCTATGGGGAGCGGTCGGGGAGGGGTAG
>NZ_NGFN01000080.1 GCF_002148965.1 Streptomyces swartbergensis
GCCCATGTCCGCCACCTTGTGCGCCGCCCCCGCGCCGCCCATGTCCGCCACCTCGTGCGCCGTCCCAGCCCGCTCCAGCCAGAGCGCCGCCGTGCCGTTCGGGGCAAGCCGGGCGGACGGCCAGTCGGGATCAGGTGGCACCTCGGTGTCTCGCCTCGTGCCGTCGGGCTCCACGCGCACGTGCACGCGCCGTTCGGGGTCCACGAGCCGGGCCGGGCAGCCGGCCAGTACGGCGGCACCGCGTACGAGTGCCTCCACACCGGCCCTGGACTCGGCCAGACGGTCGAAGTAGGCGATGACCCGGACCGCCGCACCGGCATCCGGATCGAGCGCGGTCAGGCGCCCGGCCAGCTCTTTCATAGGCACATGGTGCGGCATGCGGCCGCCGAGCGGGCCCCGAATGCCGGTGGCTGCCCGAGCGCACTGCCCCGGCCCGCGCCGGTGGCAGGCCGCGGAGGGACGGTCGGCAGACCCTTGCGGCAGGAGGGGGAGTCGGGTCAGGGCGAGCTGCGTGCACCCGCCCGGCCTGCCGGACTCCCCGCCCGTCACACGCTCAGCAACCTCCGCAGCCAGTCCACATGCGCCGCCCGCGCCGACTGGGAGAGCGCCGCCTGAGGTGCGAAGCCGTCGAAGCCGTGGAAGCCGCCGGGCCAGACGTGCAGCTCGGCCACGCCGCCGGCCTGCCAGATGCGGGAGGCGTAGGCGACGACCTCGTCGCGGAAGGTCTCCGCGGAGCCGACGTCGAGGAACGCCGGGGGCAGCCCGGTCAGGTCCTCGGCACGGGCCGGTGCCGCGTACGCCGGTACGTCGGGGCCGCCGCGCCGCGAGCCCAGCAGCGCTGTCCAGCCGGTCTCGTTGGCGGTGCGGTCCCACACCCCGAGGCCCGCCATCTGGTACGTCGACGGCGTGTCGTTGCGGTCGTCGAGCATCGGGCACAGCAGGACCTGCCCGATCGGCTGCGGCCCCTTGCGGTCACGCGTGAGCAGGGCCAGGGCCGCGCACAGCCCGCCGCCCGCGCTGGCACCCGCGATGACGATCCGCTCGGGGTCGGCACCGAGCTCGACGGCGTGGTCCGCCGTCCACAGCAGCCCGGCGTACACGTCCTCGATCGGCGCGGGATACGGATGCTCCGGCGCCAGCCGGTACTCCACGGACACCACGACCGCGTCCAGCGCCTGCGCCCACGCCAGCGGGACGTCGACGCCTACGCGGTTGTTGCCGATGACCATGCCGCCGCCGTGCACGTGGTAGATGACGGGCCGCGCCCCGGCACTCGCCGGAGCGGTCGGCCGGCAGATCAGCAGCGAGATGTCGGGCTCGCCCTGCGGCCCGGGCACCTTCCGGTCCTCCACCTCGAACGTCCCGCCCATCGTCAGGTCCAGATCGGCCAGCAGCTGTATGCCCGGGCCCTGGCGCACCTCGGCGATCTCGTCCAGGGTGAGACCCGGGCTGATCATGTCCTTGATCAGTTCCAGGGCTCCGGCGAGTTCCGGGTCGAACGGGGGCGGAACATGCGTCATGACGTCTCCTCACGCGAGGTTGCGGCTCGTGCGGCCATGGTCGGTCCCGCCGCCCCGACCGCGGACTCCGCCGTGCGGCGGAACCTGCCCGCCGCACGGCGGGTGGCGCACCAGTGCCGGGCGAGGGCCACGGCCGTGAGCGCCGCGACCAGCGCGCACACCCCGAGCCAGCCGAGGTGGCCGTATGCACGCGTGCCCAGCCAGGAGCCGACGGCGCCACCAAGATACGCGCAGGTCATATAGGCGGTGGTGAGGCGGCTGCGCACCTCCGCGCGCAGTCCCTGGATCCGGACCGTGTTGGCGACCATCCCGGACTGCATGCCGACGTCGAGCAGTAGCGTGCCCACGACCAGGGCCGCCACCCCCGCCGCACTGCCGACACCGCCCAGCGCCAGCACGGCGGCCGAGACGCCCACGACCAGGAAGCACACCCGGTTGACCGCGTCCGGCCCCCGCCGGTCGACCTGGCGCCCCGCGACCGGCGTGCACACCATGGTCACCGCGTTGACCAGGGCGAGCAGCCCCACGGCCCCCGCACCCATGCCGTACACCGGACCGGTGAGCAGCAGCGCGACACCCGTCCACACCGCGGAGAACCCCGCGAACACCAGGGCCTGGTACAGGCACGAGCGGCGCAGACCGGGCTCCGTGCGCAGCAGCCGCAGCGGCTCGGCCAGGAGCGCGAAGTAGCCCTGGGAGGAGGGCGGGGACGTCAGCGGAAGCAGGCGCGCCGCCAGTGCGGCCACCGCCAGGGACAGCACGGCGGCCAGGACGTACGGTGCCCGCCAGCCCAGCCAGTCGCCGAGCGCGCCGCCGACGGTGCGCGACAGCAGCATGCCCGCGAGGGAGCCGCTCAGCAGGGTGCCGCCGGTGACACCGCGCCGCTCCTTGGGCACCAGACCGGCCGCCAGTGGCCCGGCGAGCGGTGCCGCCACCGTCGTCACCCCCACCAGGGCACTGGCGCCGGCCAGCGGCACCAGCCCCGGCGCGGCGCTCGCCGCGAACAGCCCGAGGCCGGTCAGCGTGAGCAGCGTGACCAGCAGCGGGCGGTACGGGAGGCGGTCGCCGAGCGGGACGAGCAGGCAGAT
The DNA here is from genome assembly GCF_002148965.1 of Streptomyces swartbergensis. Lineage (GTDB taxonomy): Bacteria > Actinomycetota > Actinomycetes > Streptomycetales > Streptomycetaceae > Streptomyces > Streptomyces swartbergensis. Next base: position 2,609 of record NZ_NGFN01000080.1, read on the forward strand.
CCCGGCCGCGTAGCCGAACTGCGTCGCGGTGACGACGCCGGCGGCCGCGTCGGGCGAGACGTGCAGCCCGGACGCGATCAGCGGGCTGAGGGCCTGGGGGAAGTAGACATTGCCCACGGCCGCGCCGCAGACGAGTGCCAGGGCGAGGATCACCCGGGGACTGGCGCCCGGGTGCGCTGTAGGCTGCCGGTGATCGTGATCCGTCATGGACCGAAGTCCACGCCATGGCCGGGCGGTTGCCAAAGGATGTAGCGGGGGCCTTAATGATCAGCTTCCGGCTCGACGCCGCGGACCTCGCCGACACCCGCTTCGCGATCTCGCCCCTGCGCGAGGTGATGGGCAGCCTCCGCGCCCTGCGCGCCCCGGCCCTCTACCCCCTGCACGTCCGGTGGCGCGCCGCCGTCCTGCAGAAGCTCGACCCGGGCGACGCCCGGCTGCTCGCGGCCCTGGTCGGGGACACCCTGGCCCTGCCCGACTTCCTGACCCCCAGGCCGGCGTCCTTCGCGCCCACTCTCGACGAGCAGCTGACCGTCGTACGCGCCACACCCGCGCAGACCGTACGGCGTGACCTGCTCGCCGCCCACGCGCCCAGGCCCCTGCCGGCTGCCCTCCGGTCGGTCACCGCGCCCGGTGACGCTCCCGTCGCGGAGCTGCTGGAGGAGCTGTGCGAACTCCTGCGCCGGTATTGGGAGTCGGCGCTGCTGCCGTCCTGGCCCCGGATACGGCTCGTGCTGGAGGCCGACATCACCCACCGGGCACGGCAACTGGCCACCGGCGGCGCCCGGCTGCTCTTCGCCGACCTGCACCGCAATCTGCGCTGGGACGACGGCGTCCTGCGCGTCGACCGGATGCGCGGACACCACCACGTGGACGGCTCCGGACGCGGACTGCGCCTGGTGCCGTCGCTGTTCGCGCACCAGCCGGCGCCCCCGGTCAGCGCCGCCGAACCGCCGATGCTCGCCTACCCCGGCCGGGGCGCCGCCACCCTGTGGGAGCCGCAGCCCGAGCCGGACGCCCCCGCCCTGACGGCCCTGCTCGGCGCGCCCCGCAGCACGCTGCTGCGGCTGCTGGCCGAGCCCCTGCCGACGGTGGAGCTGGCCCGGCGCCTCGGGGTGACCCCGAGCGCCGTGTCCCAGCACCTGCGCGTCCTGCACGCGACGGGCCTGGTCACCCGCGCCCGCGACGGCCGCCGCGTCCTGTACCGGCGCAGCCCGCTGGGGGAGCAGCTGGCTCAGCACGGCACGGCCTGAACACTCAGCGGCTCGCCGTGCCCGAGCGAGCCGGAGCGGACCCCGATGCCGGCCCGCTGCGCGAGACGACGCGCATGCCGCCGCCGTCGACGACCCGGACCTGGAGCGAGCCGCATCCGCAGCGCGTCCACTCCGTGCGGCCCGTCGCGGTGGTGTGCCGGGACAGCACCTGGAACGGCTCGCCTCCGTCCGGCCAGCCGCAGTGCGGGCAGACGGTGCAGGTGGTGCTGATCATGTCTTGACTCCTCGTACGTCATGGCTGGTTGACCGTCGCGACACAGCCAGGGTGCGTCGGGGTCTCCTTACACGTCCAGGTTGACTTTGTGGACGTCATTGTGAAGCGTGGACTTCATGATTGACCTGCGCCGGCTGCACGTCCTGAGGGCGGTCTCCCACTACGGCACGGTCACCGCGGCCGCCCGAGCCCTGCACTTCACCCCGTCCGCCGCCTCCCAGCAGATCCGGCAGCTCGCCCGTGACCTGGGCGTCGACCTGCTGGAGCCGCAGGGACGCGGGGTCCGCCTCACTTCGGCCGCCGAGAGCCTGCTCGCGCACGCCGACGCCATCCAGGCCCGCTGGGACCAGGCGGAACTCGACCTGCGGGCCGACCACGGGGCACCGTCCGGGGTGCTGCGGGTGACGGGCTTCCCCGTGGCCATCTCGGTGCTGCTGGCGCCGATGGCGGCCAGGCTGGGGGAGCGGCACCCGCGGCTGTCCGTACGGATCACCGAGGCGGGCGTCCCGGAGAGCTTCGACCTCCTCTTCGAGGGTGACATCGACCTGGCGATCGTCGAGTCCACCCCGCACAACCCGCCGCTGAGCGACACGCGGTTCGACCAGCAGCCGTTGCTCGACGACCCGTTCGACCTGGTCGTCCCCGACGGGCACCGGCTGGCCGGACGGGCCCGGGTGGATCTCGCGGAGGCGGCCCACGAGCCGTGGATCGCTCCGGTGGAGGAGAGCGCCTGCCGCCCGCACGTCATGTCCGCCTGCGGCGCGGCCGGTTTCACCCCCGACGTCGTCCATCACGCCCTGGACTGGAACGTCGCAGCCCACCTCGTCGCCCACGGGCTCGGCGTCGCCCTCATCCCCCGCCTCGCGCATCTGACGCCACATCTCCCGATCACCCGCGTGCGCTGCGAAGGCGACCCTCACCGCAAGCTCCTGACCTGCACCCGCGGCGGCGGCCACGCCCGCCCGGCGGTGGCGACGGCCCTCCGGGAACTACGGGAACTGGCTCCCACGGCAGTCGCCTGAAGCGCTGAGCAACTCAGGGCCGCCCGGGCGCCCCCACCCGCAGCGCGTCCATGACGAGGTCCAGCAGGCGAGTGGCGCGTGATTGCCAGTCGGTGTGGGGGGCGATCGTCCAGAGGCCGCCGACGCACAGGAAGAGGTCGTCCGCGGTGATTCCCGGGCGGATGGTGCCGGCCTTCTCGTTGGCGCGGAGGAGGAGTTCGGCGGCCTCGGTCAGCGGGGTGGGGGTCGGCTTCGCCGGCTTCCCCGGCGCGCCGGTGGCCTGGCGGATCGCGTCGGCCAGACCGGCCTTCGTCATGGCGAACTGCGCGCAACGGTCCAGCCATTCACGCAGCGCCTGGTCGGGTTCCCGGCTCTCCAGCAGCGGTGCCGCGGTGTCGGCGACCTGCTGCATCTCGTGCCGGTAGATCTCCATGACGAGCGCCTCACGGCTGGGGAAGTGGCGGTAGAAGGTCCCCTGCCCGACGCCCGCCTTCTTGGCGATCGCACTCAGCGGAGCGTCCGCCGCACGCGTCAGTTCCACCAGCGCCACTTCCAGGATGCGTTCGCGGTTGCGTTGCGCGTCCGAGCGCAGAGGAGCGTCCTTCTTCTGCGGCACCTTCTCCGGCACTCGCCCTCCTCGCGGTCCTTGGCCGAAACCCGGCCCTTGTTAAGCGGACAGTTGTCCGTTACGTTTCCGGGTAACGGACAGCTGTCCGCTTGCTCCATCGTATCGGCGGGACGCCCGTGCGGACAGCCCGCGACGGCCCGTGCCGCGGCAGACCTGCCCCGCATCCCGCACCGCCACGAACCGGCTCCCGCCCCCCACGACTCCTGCCTGCTGACCTTCCGACGTGAGAAAGAAGGCTTCCATGCCACCATCGACGTCCAGCGACCTCACCCTGTCCGTCAACGGCGAGAAGTACACGCTGACCGTCGACCACCGCACCACCCTGCTCGACGCCCTGCGCGAGCGCCTCGACCTGACCGGCACGAAGAAGGGCTGCGACCAGGGCCAGTGCGGTGCCTGCACGGTCCTGGTCGACGGCCGCCGGGCCGTGTCCTGTCTCCAGCTCGCCGTGGCGGCCGAGGGGCGTGAGATCACCACCATCGAGGGCGTGGCCGAAGGCGATCAACTGCACCCGGTGCAGCAGGCGTTCCTCGACCTCGACGGATTCCAGTGCGGTTACTGCACGCCGGGGCAGATCTGCTCGGCCATCGCCCTGATCGAGGAGCACGCGGCGGGCTGGCCCAGCGCCGCCACCGACGACCTACGGCCCGAGGCGGGACCACCACCGCTGACCCCTGGGGAGATCCGGGAGCGGATGAGCGGCAACCTGTGCCGCTGCGGCGCCTACGTGTCGATCGTCCAGGCCGTGGCCCGCGCCGCCGAGGCCAAGGGGGCGGCGGCATGAGGGAGTTCGGCTACCAGCGCGCGTACGACGTCTCCGGCGCGGTGGCGCTGCTCGACGGTGACGGGGAAGCCCGTTTCCTGGGCGGCGGCACCAACCTCGTCGACCTGATGAAGACCGGCGTCGAGCGGCCCGCCCGGTTGGTCGACGTCCGCGACCTGCCCCTGGACCACATCGAGCCGACCGGCGACGGCGGCCTGCGCATCGGTGCGACCGTCACCAACAGCGACCTCGCCGCGCACCCCGAAGTCCGGCGCCGCTACCCGGCGTTGGCGCAGGCGGTGCTGGCCGGCGCCTCCGGGCAGCTGCGCAACATGGCCACCGTCGGCGGGAACCTGCTCCAGCGCACCCGCTGCGGCTACTTCGCCGACGTCACCTCCGCCTGCAACAAACGCAACCCCGGCAGCGGTTGTCCCGCCATCACCGGTGAGCATCACAATCACGCCATCCTGGGTGCCTCCGACCACTGCGTGGCCACGCACCCCTCCGACATGGGCGTGGCGCTCGCCGCGTTCGACGCCGTCGTGTCGTACGAAACGGCGGACGGGCCGGGGGAGTTGCCGCTCGCCGACTTCTATCTGCCGGTGGGGGAGACCCCGCACCTGGAGACGGCCCTGCCGCCGGGTGCGCTGATCACCGGCGTCACCCTGCCGCCCACCCCGGTCGCCGCCAACTCCCGCTACCGCAAGGTGCGCGAGCGCGCCTCGTACGCCTTCGCCATCGGTTCGATCGCCGCCGCGCTCGACGTCGAGGACGGCGCCGTACGGGATGTCCGCCTGGCCTTCGGAGCGGTCGCGTCCCGCCCCTGGCGGGCCCGCGCGGCCGAACGCGCCCTGCTCGGCGCACCGGCCGACGCCGAGAACTTCGCGGCCGCCGCGGACGCCGAACTCGCTCACGCGAAACCGCTGCCCCACAACGGATACAAGGTGACCCTGATGCGCAACCTCGTCGTGGCCGTGCTGAGCGAACTCGCCGAGGAGGCCACCCGATGACCACCGCCGCCAAAGGCTCCGTCGGCACCGCGCACACCCGTGTGGAAGGCCGCGACAAGGTCACGGGAGCCGCCCGCTACGCCGCCGAGATCCCCTTCGCCGAACTCGCCCACGGCTGGCTGGTCCTGTCCACCGTCGCCCGCGGCCGTATCCGCGCCCTGGACACCGAGGCCGTGCTCAGGATGCCCGGTGTGATCACGGTGCTCCACCATCACAACGCCCCGCGCGTCGACAGCGACTACATCGGCCTGCTCGGCGTTCCGCCGGACCCGAGCGTCGCCCTCTTCCAGCACGACCGGGTGATCCACATGGGCTGGCCGGTGGCGCTGGTCGTCGCCGAGACGTCCGAGCAGGCCAGGGAGGCCGCCGAGGCCCTCGTCGTGACGTACGACCAGGAGCCCCACGACGTCGCGTTCTCCGCCGAGCGGCAGACCGAGGCGTATCCGGTCGACGGCCATGCGCCGGGTGTGGTGGAGAAGGGCGACCTGGAGGCCCAACTCGCCTCCTCCGCCGTCGTGGTGGACGCGGAGTACACCACTCCGGAGGAGCACCACAACCCGATGGAGCCGCACGCCGCGACGGCCCTGTGGGAGGGCGGCCGGCTGGAGGTCGTCGACTCCAACCAGGGCACCACCTGGATCGCCGGGGAGCTCGCCAACCTGTTCTCCCTCGACCCGGCCTCCGTACGGGTGCGCTCGGAGCACGTCGGCGGCGGCTTCGGCAGCAAGGGCACCCGTGCGCACCAGGTGGCCGCCGTGATGGCCGCGACCGTGCTGCAACGGCCGGTCAGGGTCGTCATGACCCGCCGGCAGATGTTCTCGCTCGCCGGCTACCGCAGCCCCACGGCCCAGCGGGTCAGGCTCGGCGCCGACGCGGACGGGCGGCTGCGCGCCCTGGAGCACCAGTCCCTGAACCTGACCTCGACCGTGCACGAGTTCGTGGAGCCGAGCGCCGCCGCGAGCCGGGCGATGTACGACGCCGACGCGCATCACACGACCAGCCGGGTCATGCGGCTCGACGTGCCGACCCCGACCTGGATGCGCGCCCCCGGGGAGGCGCCCGGCTCGTTCGCGCTGGAGTCGGCGCTCGACGAGCTCGCCGAGCGGTGCGGCATCGACCCGATCGAACTGCGCCTGCGCAACGAGCCCGCGGTCGGCCCGGTGTCCGGGCTGCCGTTCAGCAGCCGCAACCTGATCGCCTGCTTCCGGGAAGGCGCCCGCAGGTTCGGCTGGGCCGACCGGGACCCGCGGCCCGGCGTGCGCCGCGACGGCCGCTGGCTGCTCGGCACCGGCACCGCCGCCGCCTCCTTCCCCGCGGGAGCCATGCCCTCCACGGCGGCCGTCACCGCGGAGGCGGACGGCACCTTCACGGTGGGGATCAACGCTGCGGACATCGGCACCGGCGCGCGGACCGCGCTCACCCTGGTCGCCGCCGACGCGCTGGGAGTGCCGACGGACCGCGTCCGGGTGCGCATCGGGGACAGCGACCTCGGTCCGGCGATCATCGCCGGCGGCTCGATGGGCACCCGCTCCTGGGCCTGGGCCGTCACGACCGCCGCCGAGGAGCTGCGGCAGAGCCTCGCGCCGGGCGCCGACATCCCGCCGGAGGGCATCACCGTACGGTCGAACACGGCCGAGGCCATCGGAGCCCTCGCCCGGAAGGAACGGCACTCCTTCGGCGCGCAGTTCGCCGAGGTCGCCGTCGACCCGGCCACCGGCGAGGTCCGGGTGCGCCGCATGCTGGGCATCTTCGCGGCCGGCCGGATCGTCAACCCGCTCACCGCCCGCAACCAGCTCGTCGGCGGCATGATCTGGGGCATCTCGATGGCCCTGCACGAGGAAGCCGTCCGGGACCGGGCCACGGGCGGTCTCTACGGCGCCGACCTCGCGGGCTACCACGTCGCCGCGCACGCCGACATCCCGCACGTCGAGGCCGACTGGGTCGACGACCCCGACCCGGACGACCCGGTCGGCATCAAGGGCATCGGCGAGATCGGCATCGTGGGCGCCGCCGCGGCGGTCGCCAACGCCGTCTGGCACGCCACCGGCGTCCGCCACCGCCACCTGCCCATCCGCCCCGACCGTGTCCTGATGGCGGGCGGCGATGCTTGACCTCGCCGGGCACCTGCACGAGTGGGTCGAGGAGGGCCGGGACTTCGCCGTCGCCACGGTCGTCGCCGTCGGCGGCAGCGCCCCGCGCCCTCCCGGCGCCGCCCTGGCCGTCTCCGCCGACGGCACGGCCATCGGCTCGGTCTCCGGCGGGTGCGTGGAGGGCGCGGTGTACGACTTGTGCCTCCAGGTCCTCCAGGACGGGAAGACGCGTGTCGAGCGGTTCGGCTACAGCGACGAGGACGCCTTCGCGGTCGGACTGACCTGCGGCGGAACCATCGACATCATGATCACCCCGTTCGAGGCCGGCCGGACGGAGGCCGCCGCACTGTCGGCCGCTCTGTCTGCCGCCGCCCGCGGTGAGCCGGTGGCGCTCGCCCGAGTGGTCCACGGTCCGGCCGGCCTCCTCGGCCGGGCGGTGCTCGTACGCCCGAGCGAAGCGAGATGGGGGTCCCCCCGGACGGAGTCCGGGGGAGGCACGCACGAGGGCGGCCTCGGCGGCGATCCGGACCTGGACCGCACGGCGATCGCCCAGGCCCGCGCCCTGCTGGATGCCGGCCGCACCGGCACGATCCAGATCTCCGCGAGCGGAGCGAGATGGGGGTCCCCCCGGACGGAGTCCGGGGGAGGCTCGCACTGCCCGGGCGGACTCACCCTGCTCGTCGAGTCGGCCGTCCCACCGCCCCGGATGATCGTCTTCGGCGCGATCGACTTCGCCGCCGCCCTCGTACGGGCGGGCAAGTTCCTCGGCTACCACGTCACGGTGTGCGACGCCCGCCCCGTCTTCGCGACCCGGGTCCGCTTCCCCGAGGCCGACGAGATCGTCGTCGACTGGCCCCACCGCTACCTCGCGAGCACGGACACCGACGGGCGCACGGTGCTGTGCGTGCTCACCCATGACGCCAAGTTCGACATCCCCCTGCTGACCGAAGCCCTGCGGCTGCCGGTCGCCTATGTCGGCGCCATGGGCTCCCGCCGCACCCACGAGGACCGCGACCGGCGGCTTCGGGAAGCGGGCCTGAGCGAGCGCGAGCTGGCCCGGCTCCGGTCACCCATCGGCCTCGACCTGGGCGCCCGTACGCCCGAGGAGACCGCCCTGTCCATCGCGGCGGAGATCGTCGCCGCGAGGCACGGCGGCACGGGCCGGCCGCTCACCGGATCGGACACCCCGATCCACCGGGACGAGCGGGTGGCCGGACAGCTGCCGCAACCGGTCTGAGCCTCGACACGCCGGAGGGGCCGCGGCCGGTGACGGCTTCGGCCCCTCCTCGGTACCCCAAGAGCGGATCAGGCAGCGGCCGACTCCGTGGCGTGGCCGTGCAGACGGGCGATGACCTCGGTCAGCTGCTCGGCGACCTCGGCGTCGTCGGCCGGGTGCGTCTCGGCGAAGCGGGTCATCGAGCCGGGGATGGACAGCTTGACGTCCTCGAGCACCTTGCCGCCGGCCACGCCCACGGACTTGCGGGTCTCGTCGTGCGCCCAGACACCGCCGTACTGGCCGAACGCGGTGCCGACCACGGCGACCGGCTTGCCGCTGAGGGCACCGGCGCCGAACGGACGGGACAGCCAGTCGATGGCGTTCTTCAGGACGGCCGGGATGGTGCCGTTGTACTCGGGCGTGAACAGGATCAGGCCGTCGGCGGCGGAGGCGGCCTCGCGCAGCCGCGCGGCGGCGGCCGGAACGCTGCCCTCGACGTCGATGTCCTCGTTGTAGAAGGGGATCTCGGCCAGCCCCTCGAACAGCTCCACCTCGGCACCCTCGGGTGCCAGCTTGACGGCGGCCTCGGCGAGCTGGCGGTTGTGCGAACCGGCACGAAGGCTGCCGACGAGGGCGACGATACGAACAGACATGGTGACTCCCACGTAGTGAAGAACGGCACCGAAACACTGCCGTTACGATCCGGACCGGGGTCCGTTTAATGTTCTAGCATCCTAACCGGACCGCGGTCCAGTTTTGTTCCCGATGCTTTACGCTGGCTTCATGTCCGCCGTCCCGCCGCCCTTCCCGACGCCCCAGGAGTCCGTCGACCACTCCGAGCTGCTCCAGCTCGGCACCGCCCTGGGGCCCGACGAGCCGTGCCTGCGGGCCGACGCCGCGCGCAACCGTGCCCGGCTGCTGGAAGCCGCCGCGCGGCTGGTGGCGGAGCGCGGCGCGGACGCCGTCACGATGGAGGCGGTGGCCGCCGAGGCCCGTGTGGGCAAGGGCACGGTCTTCCGCCGGTTCGGCGACCGCACCGGTCTGCTGACGGCGCTGCTCGATCACTCCGAGAAGAAGTTCCAGGCCGCGTTCCTGTCCGGGCCGCCGCCGCTCGGACCCGGGGCGCCGCCCGTCGAGCGCCTCCGGGCGTTCGGCTGCGCGATGCTGCGCCGCTCCACCGACGAACTGGAGCTGCAACTGGCGGCCGAGCCGGGCGCCAGCCGCCGCTTCACCGCCCCGCCCCGCCGGGTGCTGCGCCACCACGTGGCCATGCTGCTGCGGCAGGTCGTCCCGGAAGCGGACTGCGAACTGCTCTCCCACACCCTGATGGGCCAGCTCGACCCGGCCCTGATCCACCATCTGACCAGGCAGTGCGGGATACCCCTGGCCCGCCTGGAGGACGCCTGGGTCGACCTCGTGAACCGGGTGACGGGCACGGCCCCGGCCCGCTGAGGCCCGCCCGCTGATCTCCGTGACCGCTCACGGCTCCCTCACAACTCCCCCGCCTGAAGGGCGCATTGGGGCTTCTGCCAAGATGCCGTACGTCATGGTGCAGATACCTAAAACGCCCGCGCCCCCGTCCCCCGCGCCGTCGCGCTCCGTGCCCACGAGCGCCGACGTGGCCCGCCTGGCCGGCGTCTCGCGCGCGACCGTCTCCTACGTCCTCAACAACACCAGCGCCGTACGGATCAGCGAGCCCACGCGCCGCCGGGTCCACGAGGCCGCGAAGGAACTCGGGTACGTCCCGCACGCGGCGGCCCGCAGCCTGCGCGCCGGGCACAGCCGTATGGTCCTGATCCCCGCGCCGACCTTCCCCGTCGGCCCGCTCTACAGCCGCTTCCTCAGCGACCTCCAGGGTGCGCTCGGCAGCCTGGACTACACGGTCGTGCAGTACGGCACCGGCGGCCCGCACGGCGACGAAGCCGCCCGCGCCTGGGCCGAGTTGCGACCCGTGGCCGTGCTCGTGCCCGGTTCCGGGCTCGGCCCGCGCGGAGTGACGGTGCTCAAGCGCTCGGGGGCGCGGGCCGTGGTCACCCTCGGCCCCGAGACCATCGAGGGCGCACACGCCCTGCTCATGGACCACGACGTGGTCGGCCACTGCGCGGGCTCTCACCTCTACGACCGCGGCAGGCGCCGCATCGGCGTCGTCGTCCCGCGGGAACCGGGCCTCGAGGCGTTCTCCGCGCCCAGGCTCGACGGGGTACGCCAATCCCTGCGGGGCACCGACGCCACCGTGACCGAACTGCCCCTGCCGTACGAGGAGGAGGCCGCCGCGCGCCTCGCCGCCCGCTGGCGGAGCCTCGGCCTGGACGCCGTGTTCACCTACAACGACGAGTACGCGATGCTGCTGATGCGGGCCCTCCAGGACGAGGGCATCCGCATCCCCGAGGAGACGGCCTTGATCGGTGCCGACGATCTGATGCTCGGGCGGCTGCTGCGGCCGCGGCTCAGCACCGTCCGCCTGGAACTGCCCTCCGGCCGTGACCTCGCCGGACTGGTCGACCGCGCCGTGCGCAAGCCCGGGACCGAGCCCGAGACGCACAAGGTGCTGGGCGCCACGGTGCTGCATCGCGAGTCGAGCTGACGCGACTCCGTAGCGGTTGGTCCGGATGGCACGGCCGGAGCAGAGGGCGATCGGCCGCTCGCCGTCCTCCGGCATGACTAAGATGTTGCATGCTCAACAAAATGGGGGCGCGTACGAACGTGGGCCGTCGGCACGCACGGCTGCGGCCCGGTCAGCGCGTCCCGCCCTATGACCGCCGAACCGGCCGCGCACGCACGGGAGTTCCGCCCACCCCATCAGCCGGTGACCGATCGATCGGAGAGCCGTCATGCCGTTGCTCGACACCAGGACCTGGCAGCCCCAGACCCTGACGGGGCCCGGGTACACCGTCACCGAACCCGCCACCGGCCAAGCCCTCGGCACCCTCGCCCTCGCCACCCCCGAGGACGTCGGCGCCGCCGCAGGGAGGGCCGCCGCCGCCCAACTCGAGTGGGCCCGCACCCCGCACTTCGCCCGGGCCGCCGTGCTCCGCAAGGCAGGCGACCTGTTCACGGCACACGCCGCCGAACTGCGCGAATGGCTCGTTCGCGAATCCGGCTCCGTCCCCGGCAAGGCCGACTTCGAACTGCACGTCGCCGCCCAGGAGTGCTACGAGGCCGCCGCGCTCGCCTCCCGCCCGGCCGGCCAGGTCCTGCCCAGCGAGGCGCCGCGCCTGTCGTACACGCGCCGCGTCCCGGCCGGTGTGGTGGGCGTGATCTCCCCGTTCAACGCCCCGCTGATCCTGTCCATCCGCTCCGTCGCCCCGGCCCTGGCCCTCGGCAACGCGGTCGTCCTGAAGCCCGACCCTCGCACCGCCGTGTGCGGAGGGCTGTCCCTCGCCGCGGTCTTCGCCGCCGCGGGCCTGCCGCAGGACCTGCTGCACGTGCTCCCCGGCGGCCCCGAGGCCGGACAGGCCCTGGTCGCCGACCCGCGCGTGCCCGTCATCTCCTTCACCGGCTCCACCCCCGCCGGGCGGGCGGTGGGCGAGGCCGCCGGCCGTCACCTGAAGCGGGCCCACCTGGAACTCGGCGGCAACTCGGCCATGATCGTGCTGGCGGACGCCGATCTCGACGCGGTGATCTCCACCGCCGCCTGGGGCTCGTTCTTCCACCAGGGCCAGATCTGCATGACGACCGGACGCCACCTGGTGCACGCGTCCCTGTACGACGAGTACGTCGAGCGGCTCGCCGCCAAGGCCGACTCACTCGCCGTCGGCGACCCGTTCCGCGAACACGTCCACCTGGGCCCGATCATCGACTCGGGCCAACTCGCCAAGATCAGCGGCCTGGTCGAGTCCAGCAGGGCCGCGGGCGCCAAGCTCGCCGCGGGCGGCACGCACGACCGGCTCTTCTACCGGCCCACGGTCCTCGCCCACGTCGACGACCGCACCCCGGCCTACGCGGAGGAGGTCTTCGGCCCCGTCGCGCCCGTACGCTCCTTCACCACCGCCGACGAGGCGGCGGCCCTGGCCGCGCAGAGCCCCTACGGACTCTCCCTGGGCATCGTCACCCGCGACACGGCCCGCGGCCTGGACCTCGCCGAGCGCATACCGACCGGCATCGTCCACATCAACGACCAGACCGTCAACGACGAGGCCGTGGCGCCCTTCGGCGGAGTGGCCGCCTCCGGCACCGGCGCCCGCTTCGGCGGCGAGGCCAACCTGGAGGCCTTCACCGAACTGCGCTGGACGACGGTACGCGGAGACGTGGCCCCGTATCCCTACTAGGAGGGTGTCCGCTAGCCCGCCTGCTGGCCCTCCTGGGCCTGCTGCTCGGCGATCGCCTTGCGGACCTCGTCCATGTCGAGGTTCCGGGCCTGCCCGATGACGTCCGTCAGGGCGGCCTCGGGCAGGGCGCCCGGCTGGGCGAACACGGCGACCTGGTCACGGACGATCATCAGCGTGGGAATCGACTGGATACCGAAGGCCGCGGCCAGCTCCGGCTGCGCCTCGGTGTCCACCTTGCCGAACACGAGGTCCGGGTTCTCCTCCGCCGCCTTCTCGTACACCGGGGCGAACTGCTTGCACGGCCCGCACCAGGACGCCCAGAAGTCGATCAGGACGAACTCGTTGTCCGTGACCGTCTGGTCGAAGTTCTCCTTGGTGAGCTCCACGGTGCTGCTCATGGCGTAAATCCCTCTTCCTGGTGTGGGGTCAAGCCGTCGGCACAACACGGCCGACCGGACACGTATTCCGCGCCCCTACCCATGTGGCCAGGGCGCACACCACCCACCAGACTGACCCCATGACGGAAACGGAAACCAACGCGTACGACGTCGTGGTGCTCGGGGCCGGGCCCGTGGGAGAGAACGTCGCCGACCGCACCCGTGCGGCCGGTCTGACCACCGCGGTCGTGGAGAGCGAACTGGTCGGCGGCGAATGCTCGTACTGGGCGTGCATGCCCAGCAAAGCCCTGCTGCGGCCGGTCATCGCCCGCGCGGACGCCCGCCGCGTGCCGGGCCTGAGCCAGTCGGTCCAGGGACCCCTCGACGCCTCCGCGGTCCTCGCCCACCGCGACTACTACACCTCCGACTGGAAGGACGACGGGCAGGTCGGATGGCTCGACGGCATCGGCGCCGACCTGTACCGCGGTCACGGTCGCCTGACCGGCCCGCGCACGGTGACGGTCACCGGCCCGGACGGCGGTGAGCGCGTCCTGACCGCCCGGCACGCCGTCGCCGTCTGCACCGGCAGCCGCGCCGCCCTGCCCGGGCTGCCCGGACTGGACGAGGTCCGGCCGTGGACCAGCCGGGAGGCCACCAGCGCCAAGGACGTGCCCGGCCGCCTGATCGTGGTCGGCGGCGGCGTCGTCGCCACCGAGATGGCCACCGTCTGGCAGGCCCTCGGCTCGAAGGTCACCATGCTGGTGCGCGGCAAGGGCCTGCTGCCCCGGATGGAGCCCTTCGCCGGGGAACTCGTCGCCGAGGCGCTCACCGAGGCCGGCGCGGACGTCCGCACCGGCACCTCGGTGGAATCGGTGACCCGCGAGAACGGCGGCGTCGTGGCCGTCACGGACAACGGCGACCGCATCGAGGCCGACGAGATCCTCTTCGCGACCGGCCGCGCGCCGCGCACCGACGACCTCGGCCTGGAGACGATCGGCTTGGAACCCGGCTCCTGGCTCGACGTCGACGACAGCCTCCGCGTCACCGGCCACGACTGGCTGTACGCGGTCGGCGACGTCAACCAGCGCGCTCTCCTCACCCACCAGGGCAAGTACCAGGCCCGTATCGCGGGCGCCGCCATCGCCGCGCGGGCCACCGGCGAGACGCTCCTCGCCGAGCCGTGGGGCGTGCATGCCGCGACCGCCGACCACGCCGCCGTCCCCCAGGTCGTCTTCACCGACCCGGAGGCGGCGGCCGTCGGCCTGTCACTCGCGGAGGCCGAGCAGGCGGGGCATCGCGTGAAGGCAGTCGACGTGGACCTGTCCACCGTGGCGGGCGCGGGCCTGTTCGCCGACGGCTACAAGGGCCGCGCCCGCATGGTCGTCGACCTGGAGGACGAGATCCTGCGCGGTGTGACCCTCGTCGGTCCCGGCGTCGGCGAGCTCATCCACTCCGCCACGATCGCCGTCGCCGGCCAGGTCCCGGTCGGCCGCCTGTGGCACGCCGTCCCCTCGTACCCGACGATCAGCGAGGTGTGGCTGCGGCTGCTGGAGGCCTATCGCGACGCCTGACCTCCGGATCGTCCGGCCCCGGGGTGGTCCCGCCAGGCGCGGGACGGCCCCGGGCTTCCGGTGACCGGCCGGGACCCGGCAAGGTCACGCGCGCGCACCACGACAGGTCACGCGCGCGAGGGCGCCACGACAGGTCACGCGTGCGCGGGCACCACCAGCTCCCGGTAGTCGTCGCTCCACAGGTCCTCCTCGGCCTCCGGCAGCAGCAGCACCGGTCCGGCCGCAGCGCGTCGACGGCGCCCTCGTCGTGCGTGACCATGACGATCGCGCCCGGATACGTGCCCACCGCGGCCAGGATCTCGGCCCGGGAGGCCGGGTCGAGGTTGTTGGTGGGCTCGTCCAGAAGCAGCACGTTCGCGCCCGAGTGCACCAGGCCGGCCAGGGCGAGCCGGGTCTTCTCGCCGCCGGAGAGGACACCGACGCGCTTGCCGGCGTCGTCGCCGGAGAACAGGAACGAGCCCAGGACCTGGCGGACTTCCCCGTCGGTGAGGTGCGGGGCGGCACCTGCCAGATGCTCACGGACCGTCATCTCCGGGTCCAGGGTGTCGTGTTCCTGGGCGAAGTAGCCGAGGCGCAGCCCGTGCCCGTGGACCACCCGGCCGCCGTCCGGCGTGTCCTGCCCGGCGAGGATCCACAACAGGGTCGTCTTTCCGGCGCCGTTGGGCCCGAGCACCACCAGACGGCTGCCTCGGTCGACGGCGAGGTCGACGCCGCGAAGGACGTGCTGACCGCCGTACGACCTGGTCATGCTGACGGCGCCGAGCGGGATCCGGCCACAGGGCGCCGGCTCGGGCAGCCGGATCCTGGCCGTCTTCTCGGCGCGCCGGGCCGGTTCCAGGTCCGCGAGCATCCGGTCGGCACGGCGGGCCATGTTCCGCGCGGCCACCGCGGTCGCCACCCGGGCCCGCATCTTGTCAGCCTGGGCGTGCGACGCGGCCGCCTTGCGCTCGGCGTTGGCCCGCTCGCGGGCCCGTCGCCGCTCGTCGGCGTCCCGCTGGGCCAGGTACTCCTCCCAGCCGGTGTTGTGGACGTCGAGCGCGGCACGCCCCGGGTGGAGGTGGAAGACCCGGTTCACGGTGCCGGCCAGCAGGGACGTGTCGTGGCTGATCATCACGAGCCCGCCCTGGTGGCTGTTGAGGAACCCGCGCAGCCAGGCGACCGAGTCCGCGTCCAGATGGTTCGTCGGCTCGTCCAGCAGCAGCGTGCCGTGCCCGGCGAACAGGATGCGGGCCAGCTCGACGCGCCGTCGCTGATCGCCCGACAGGGCGCGCAGCGGCCGGTCCATCAGCCCCGCCGGCAGTCCCACTCCGGCGGCGACCCGGGCGGCCTCCGCCTCAGCCGCGTAGCCGCCGCGTGCCTGGAACTCGGCCTCGGCCCGCACATAGGCGTTCATCGACCGCTCACTCCCGTCGGTCATCGCGGCCTCGGCGCGTCGCAGCGCCCGTACAGCGTGGTCCAGGCCGCGCGCGGACAGGATCCGGCCGGTGACGGTGACCTACTGGTCGGCCGCGCGCGAGTCCTGCGGGAGATGGCCGATGCCACCGGTGCGGGCGACGGTCCCGGCGGCGGGCCGCAAGGTGCCCGCCAGGGTGTGCAACAGGGTCGTCTTTCCCGCGCCGATGGGGGTACCTCCCTGCTCGAGCGAAGCCGAGAGCTTGGGGGAGGCCGACCAGGCCGATGCGGTCGCCGGGGGAGACGTGGAAGGAGACGCCGGACAGCAGCAGACGCGCGCCCACGCGCACGTCGACGTCACGAACGGTGATCACGAGAAAACGCTCCGAACAAGCAAGAGGACACACGGGTGGCGTGGAAGCGGGTCCTCTTGCTAGGAAATTCGGGGCGTAGACATGGACGTCACGGCAACGGGAGGCGCCCCGCCGGGCGCCTCCCCGTTTTCCCTGCTCTAGGGCAGCTCGAAGCCGAGTGCCCGCGCGGCCTCCTCCGGCGTCGGCTGAGCCCAGCGCTCCGTCACCGCCTGGTTGGACGACAGCGAACGCGACTCGGCCCGGTCCAGATACAGGACCCCGTCGAGATGGTCCGTCTCGTGCTGCACGATCCGCGCGGGCCAGCCCGTGAACACCTCGTCCAGCGCGTGCCCGTGCTCGTCCTGCCCGGTCAGGCGCACCTCGGCGGGCCGCGCCACCACCGCCTGCCAGCCCGGCACGCTCAGACAGCCCTCGAAGAACGCGACCCGCGTGCCGCCGACGGGCTCGTAGGCGGGATTTACCAGCACCCGGAACGGCTGCGGCACCCGCCCGCGCGCCTGCCGCACCTCCTCCGGCACCGGCGTCAGGTCCTCGATCACGGCGATCCTCAGCTCCACCCCGACCTGCGGCGCCGCCAGGCCCACTCCCGGCGCCGCGCGCATGGTGACCCGCAGGGCCTCGACGAACCGGGCCAGCAGCGCGGGCGCCAGCTGACCGTCATACGGCTCGGTGCCGCGCCGCAGCACCGGATCGCCGGCCGCGACGATGGCCAACGGGCCGCCGCCCGCGAGGAGTTCCTCGACCCGCTCGGCCAGGGGTGCGCGATCGCTCGGAGTTCCCATCGCGTCAGGATGACACGGCACCCTCCCCCCTCACGTGACGCACATCACACACCCTCTCCGGGAACTGGACGCCCCACCGCCCCGACTACTGCACCGCACAGGCCGACGACCGCACTGCGACGGCCAAGAAGACGTCCCTCGGGAGAAGCCCGCCGATGACCACCGCCCCCTCGACCACCACKGACGAGGCCCCACAACCACCCTCATCCCCGGCACCGTCGAAGAACGCCTGGGCCCCACTGCGCCCGCTGATCCTCCGCCTGCACTTCTACGCCGGGGTGCTGGTGGCCCCTTTCCTCCTCGTCGCCGCCGTCACCGGCCTGCTGTACGCCGCCTCCTTCCAGGCCGAGAAGATCGTGTACGACCACGAACTGACCGTCCCCGCAGGCGAGCGGAAGCTGCCGATCAGCGAGCAGGTGGCCGCCGCACGCAAGGCCCACCCCGAGGGCACGATCTCGGCCGTACGCCCCTCACCCGAGGCGGACGCCACGACCAGGGTGCTGCTGTCCGGTGTCCCGGGTGTCGACGAGGGGCACACGCTCGCCGTGTTCGTCGACCCGTACACCGCGAAGGTGCGCGGCTCCCTGGAACAGTACGGCTCGACCGGCGCGCTGCCGCTGCGCACCTGGATCGACGAGTTCCACCGGGACCTGCACCTCGGTGAATCAGGCCGGCTGTACAGCGAACTGGCGGCCAGCTGGCTGTGGGTGATCTCGGCCGGCGGACTCGTGCTGTGGTTCTCCCGCCGCCGTGCACAGCGCAAGGTGCGGGGGACGGACGGCCGGCGCCGCACGTTGGGACTGCACGGCAGTATCGGCGTGTGGGCGGCGGCCGGGTTCTTCTTCCTCTCGGCGACCGGCCTGACCTGGTCGGCCTACGCCGGGGCCACCATCGACGAGTTGCGGACCTCGCTGGGGCAGGCCACCCCGTCGGTGTCGGCGTCGGAGGGCGGTGAACACGCCGGCCACGGCTCCGCCGCCGGGCAGGCGGGGGACGCCGCGCACGGGGTGGGCCTGGACAAGGTCCTGGCCGCGGCCCGGTCCGAGGGCCTGGGCGACCCGGTGGAGATCGTGCCGCCGGCGGACGCGAAGTCGGCGTACGTCGTCAAGCAGGTGCAGCGCAGCTGGCCCGAGAAGCAGGACTCCGTCGCCGTCGACCCGGCCGGTGGCGAGGTCATGGACGTGGTGCGGTTCGCCGACTACCCGGTGCTCGCGAAGCTCACCCGGTGGGGCATCGACCTGCACACCGGCGTCCTGTTCGGACTGGCCAACCAGATCGCCCTGATGCTGCTCGCGCTCTGTCTGATCCTGCTGATCGTGTGGGGCTACCGCATGTGGTGGCAGCGCGGACGCGGCACCGCCTTCGGCCGCCCGGTCCCGCGCGGCGCCTGGCAGCAGGTGCCGCCGCAGATCCTGGTACCGCTGCTGGCGGGGATCGCCGTACTCGGCTGTTTCCTGCCCCTGTTCGGCATCCCGCTGGCGGCCTTCCTGGCCGTCGACATCCTGCTGGGCGAGATCGCCTACCGGCGGGGACGGCGGACGTACGGAGCCGGGACGCCGGCGCGATAGCGGACCCGCCGGCGCACAAGTGCCCGGCTCCACAAGGAGCCGGGCACCTTCGGCCAGGTGTTGACGGTCAGCGCTGCTCGAAGTCACCGGCGAGCGCGGAGGCGATCCGCAGGTGCGACTCCGCCTCCTCGTGCCGGTTCTGCCGCTGGAGCGTGCGGCCGAGCATCAGCCGGGCGTAGTGCTCGACCGGGTCCCGCTCGACGATCGTCCGCAACTCGGCCTCCGCGCGCCGCAGTTGGGCCGAGTGGTAGTAGGAGCGCGCCAGCAGCAGCCGCGGCCCGGTCTGCTCGGGCACCTCCTCGACCAGCCCGCCCAGGACCCGCGCGGCGGCGGTGTAGTCCTTGGCGTCGAAGAACAGCTGCGCGCGCTCCCAGCGCTCCGCCGGTGTCCCGTGGGCGTAGTACGTGGCCTCGTTGGTCGTGTTCACTCGTGCCTCCTTCGAGGCCGACAACCGAACGGATTGGTTCAATATTCCACTACCGAGCAGACCGCTGCTCGGTGAGGGCGGCCGGTCGACGCGGGCGTCCGGGCGCGGCCCGAATGACGCGCGACGCGGGCCCTGCACCGGACCAGTGCCCCGGATGACGCGCGACGCGGGCCCTTGCACCGGACCAGTGCCCCGGCAGGCAACGTTCGCCCATCAAGGAGCGGCGTCCGGTGCGTGCTCTGGGGGTACCCCCTGCTCGAAGAGCTTGGGGGAGTGCCGGCCGGAAGTCCTCGTACTGGATGCACTTGGGCTTTCGGCCGGTGCGGCGAGTGGGGACACCTCCCACGCCCTTACGGCAGTGGGGGAGCGTGCCGGGCGTCGCGACGGGGCGAACGTTGCCTGCCGGGGCACTAGGTTGTGCGCCATGAGCGATCTTGAGCGCGAGGCGGCTCCCTCCCTGTCGCAAAAGGGGTGACTGTCGCTCATGATGTACGTGTCTCTCGGTCCGTGCCCGCGGAGCGCTTCGCCGGGGGCTGCCAGCCGCCGGTGACTTCCTTGACGGGCTTGTGGGGGAAGCGGCGCTGGGCGTATTCCTGCGCGTGCGAGCCCGGCAGGACGTAGAGGGTCTCCTTCTTGTTCTGGAGCGGTCGCAGGACGGTGTCCATGAAGGTCTTGCGGTCGTCCAGGTAGGGGCCCAGGACGTCCTCGCCGCCGGGGCAGACGGCCAGGCAGTAGCCGGACTTGTAGCCGGGGGGAGAGGTCAGGCTCTGCCACATGGAGGCGCTCTCGGAGTCGGTGACGCGGGAGCGGTAGTCGGCGGCGTCCTCGCTGTCGGCCACGGTCTGCGCCCAGTCGGTGAACCCGCTCATGAACTCCCGGTAGTTGTGCGTGGTGCAGGCCAGCGCGTCGAACGCCCCGTCCTTGGCGATGGCGCCGACCGGACAGGCGGCGACGCACAGCTTGCAGTCGATGCAGGGGTTGTAGTCCAGCGCCTGCCCGTACTCGCTCACCTCGGCGTCCACCAGGACGGTGACCAGCAGGATGAAGCTGCCGAACTTCGGGTGGATGACGTTGCGGTGCAGGCCCATCACGCCGAGCCCCGCGGCCACCGCGACGGTCTTGTGCGCCACCACCCAGATCCGCTCGCTGGGGAAGCGGTCCATTTCCTGGGGGAAGCCGACCGACGGATTGAGCGCGCGGTATCCGGCGTCCTGCAGGGCCTGGGTGACGCTGCGGGCGGCGTGGTTGGCCTGCTCGTCGGTCTGGTGGAACTCCTGGTTGGCCACGCTGCGGGCGGGGGAGCGGCAGTTGTCGCGGTTCATCCGGAACGCCATCGCGATCAGGGTGCGGGTGCCGGGCAGCGCGGACTGTGCGTGCTCGCGCTCACCGGCCAGGTCGGGGTGGTTCAGGCTGACCGCGGCGGCGTCGTCCGCACCGGCCGCCAGGCACAGTTCGCGCAGCCAGGCCGCGTCGATCACCGCCGGCGGGCTCGCGACGTCACCCGCCGCGCGCCGGGCGAGCACCGCCCGCACCGACGGGTGGGCCGCCAGCTTCGCCGGAAGCGGGGGATGAGTGGGTTGCCCCTCGGTGTCGCGCGCGGCAGTCATCCGTGCTCCTAGGGATGCGGGTGCGAGGCTCGCCACCACGGGCGAGAAACCGATCAGTTTCCCCACTGTAAACCGATCGGTTTCCGCGCGCAAGCCCGAGCGGCGAGCCTCTCCTTCGGACTGTCGATCAGGTTCCTCGGGGGCGTCGGCGGTCGATCGTCAGGCGATCAGGGCTCAGCCCGCGAGTCAGGCCGGGGTGCTGACCCTCGGCTGGCAACGGGCGTGGGGGATTCCATGGGAGTTGCTCGGTCGCCGGGGGTCGGCTGCGACTCGCCGAGCGCATCGCTCGCCATAGCTGCTCGTCGCGCGATGTGTCAGTGCATGTCCGCCGCATCGAGCAGGGCGGCCACGGTGGGGGCGATGAGCCCGGCCTGCGTGTCGGCTTTGATTCCCGCACGGGCGCTGGCGCCGTCGAAGACCAGGATCAGCTGCCGGGCCAGCAGGTCCGGGTCGCTCGCCCCGCCCTGTTCGGCCTCGGCGCGGAAGAAGGCTGTCAGGTTCTCCTTGACCCGATGGGCCACCCGGCTCGCGGGGTGGCTCGGGTCCTTGAGCTCGATCTGCACGACGAGGTACCGGCAGCCCTGGAAGTCGGGTGCACCCGCCTGCGCCTCCGCCTGTTCGAAGACGTGCAGGATCCGCTCGCGGGGTGGATGGTTGTCGTCCGCCGTGGGAAGGAGTGCCGTCACATAGGCGGAGGCGCGTTCCTCCAGGCTCGCCGCCAGCAGGTCGCCTTTGCTCTCGAACAGCTTGTACATGGAGCGCTTGGACACCCCCGCCGCCTTGCACAGTGCGTCGACACCGATGTTGACGCCGTCTCGGTAGGTGAGTGTGGCCGCTGCCTCCAGCAGTCGCTCTCGGGAGCTTGGCATTGCTTCGGTGGTCATGTTGCGAGGTTAACTCGATTCCGGCCCATTGGAAACCGATCAGTTTACGGAGAACGCTGCGAGAAAGCGGTAGAAGCCGGGCGGCGCCTTGATGGGGGTGGCGTCCGGACGTCGGCACCCCCATCGCGGTCTCCGGAATCGGTGCGCTCACCCTCCTTGCCGCGCTCTGTGCGCGCCAGGCATCGCTCGCCTGCCGCTGCTGTGAGCTGCTGTGACTTCCCCGGTGGTACCCCGATGGCCGGTGTGTCCACCGGCCTCGGAAATTCAGCCCACATCGTGCGTGCCCTCCACCGGCGATGATCGGAGTGCAGGGCATTTCTCGCCACGGTTGATTCAGGCTCAGTGGGCGATCACAGGCTCGCCCTCCGACGGCGCCAGAGCTGAATTCGGCATCAGGAACGCCGTGAGCACCGCACCGACCACGAAGATCCCGGCGCCCCACGCCAGGGTGGCCGTGTAGCTCTCGACCCCGGCCTGGGCCATGGTCAGTGCGCCTGGCTTGTGCGAGGACAGGTAGTCGGTCGCGGCCGATGAGGCAACGGTGGTCAGCAGCGCCGTACTGATCGAGCCGCCCACCTGCTGGCTGGTGTTGATCAGCGCCGAGGCGACGCCCGCGTCCTCGTGGTGCACGCCTGCGGTCGCACCCTGGAACGCGGTGGTCATCACTCCACCGATGCCGAGACCCAGCAGGATCATCCCCGGCATGATGTCAGCGACGTAGCCGCTGTCCAACGTGAGCCGGGTCAGCAGGGCCATGCCGGATGCGGAGACCAGGAAGCTGACACTGACCACTACCTTCGGGCCGACCTTGGGCAGCAGCAGCGAAGGCACCGTGGTCGACGAGGCAACGATGCCGCCGACCATCGGCAGGAAGGACAGACCGGCCTCGATCGGCGAGTAGCCGATGCTGGCCTCCAGGTAATAGGTCAGGAACAGGAAGATCGAGAACATCCCCATGCCCAGGACGAACACGGCCAGGAACGAACCGCCTCGGGTCCGGTCCAGCACGACTCGCAGCGGCAGCAGCGGATGCGCGACCCTGAGCTCCAGCCAGGCGAATACCGCGAGCAGCACCACGCCGCTGATCATGGAGCCGAGGGCGACCGGGTTGGTCCAACTGGTGGATTCGACGTGCGCGAATCCATAGACGATGCCGAACAGTGCGGCGCTCACCACGACGGTGCCAGGGATGTCGATTTTGGGTCGCTCGGTGACTGCGGGCTTGGCCAGCAACAGCAGCGCACCGGCCAGCGCGACGCCCGCGAAAATGACGTTCACGTACATCACCCAGCGCCACGACGCCCATTCGGTGAGCATGCCGCCGAGCAGGAGGCCGACCGCGGCGCCCGCACCGGACAACGCGCTGAAGATGCCGAAGGCTTTCGGCCTTTCGGCCGGCTGGGTGAAGGTCACGCTGAGCAGTGAGAGCGCCGCGGGCGCGAGCAGCGCGGCGAAGAGGCCCTGAGCCACGCGTGCCGCGACGAGTATTTCGAAGCTACCGGCCGCGCCGCCGACGACGGATGCGGCCGCGAAACCGATCAGGCCGGTCACGAAGGTCGTACGCCGGCCGAACAGGTCACCGAGTCGGCCTCCGAGCAGCAGCAGGCTGCCGAACGCCAAGGCGTACCCCGTGATGACCCACTGTCGGCTGCCGTCACTGAAACCGAGGTCATGCTGCGCTTCGGGCAGTGCGATGTTCACGACGGTCGCATCGAGCGTGACCATGA
The DNA here is from genome assembly GCF_002148965.1 of Streptomyces swartbergensis. GTDB lineage: Bacteria > Actinomycetota > Actinomycetes > Streptomycetales > Streptomycetaceae > Streptomyces > Streptomyces swartbergensis. The sequence goes on from NZ_NGFN01000080.1 coordinate 25,779, forward strand.
GCTGTGCCACGCCCAGCACGACGAGCACCCACCAGCGCACGGCATGTGAGCCGCGGCGGCCCGAGTCTGTTTTCCCGGAGGCGGGCGCCCCGCGGTCGAAGGTGGTACTCACTTTTCCCCTTAGTCGCTGGGCATGGGCCGACGATCGGTCGGAAACCGATCTGTTTCCACCTAGGAAAACAGATCGGTTTCCCAGGTGCAAGTGAACGGATCGCTTCTGGCCCGGGACTGCCCCGGCAGGGTCGGAGTCCGCGTAGGCCGACGGCGCTGCCTCGACAAGTGACTGGTTGCTCGGCGTCGCGGCACGGCTGTTCTGCCGACGGAGCGTCCATGTCGGCGCCGACAACTTGTGCCGTACCGCCAAGACCGCAGGACGCCCGGGCGTACTTGGCCGGTGGGTCGGCGGTCTACGGCGACGCCCCTGGACGCGCTCGGCTCGATGCTGCTGCCGCTGAAGGCCATCTTCAGCACGRCAGCCGTGGCGGCCGGGCCGCCGGTCGTCGGCCACCTGACCAGTCGCCCGACCGCCGCGGCGCGGCCGTAGCACCCCACTACGACCGGCCGACGAGAGGCCGTCACGCCGTTCCCCGTACGTCCGCGCTGACCCGCCTGCGCCTGCCGCTCGGGAAGGCTCTCGCACTGACCGCGCTGCCGACCTTCCTCGTCCTGGCGAGTCAGCGTCCGCCCGCGGTCGACACGAGCGCCACCGCGGCTCATTCCGCTCCCGAAGCGGAGC
>NZ_NGFN01000800.1 GCF_002148965.1 Streptomyces swartbergensis
ACCTCGCCACGGACGGACACGTCGAGGTGTACGAGGATGTACACCGGGGGCTGCGCGACGCGCTCACCGCGCTCGACGCCCGCCCGGGACCCCCCGCGCCCCCGCGGCCGCACGAACACAGGAGCTGAACACACCGTGGCAGGAGTCGCACGCCGCCGTCTCGACGCGGAGCTGGTCCGCCGGAAGCTCGCGCGCTCGCGCGAGCATGCCGGCCAGCTGATCGCCGCCGGGCGGGTCTCCGTCGGCAAGACCGTCGCGACCAAACCCGCCACGCAGGTGGAGACCGCGGCCGCGATCGTCGTCGCGGCCGACGAGAACGACCCCGACTACGTGTCGCGCGGCGGCCACAAGCTCGCCGGCGCGCTGACGGCGTTCGTGCCGCAGGGCCTGGTCGTCGAGGGGCGCAGGGCGCTCGACGCCGGCGCGTCCACCGGCGGTTTCACCGATGTCCTGCTGCGGGCGGGCGCCGCCCATGTCGTCGCCGTGGACGTCGGATACGGACAACTCGCATGGTCTCTTCAGAAGGATGAACGCGTCACCGTCAAGGACCGTACGAACGTACGCGAATTGACACTTGAAGAGATCGATGGGGAGCCTGTGGATCTTGTCGTGGGGGATCTGTCCTTCATCCCGCTCGGGCTGGTCCTGCCAGCCCTGGTGCGGTGCGTGAAGCCGGACGCGGACCTGGTGATGATGGTCAAGCCGCAGTTCGAGGTGGGGAAGGAGCGGCTGGGCAGCGGGGGAGTCGTGCGCAGCCCCCAGCTGCGGGCGGAAGCGGTGACGGGGGTGGCCCGCAAGGCCTG
>NZ_NGFN01000801.1 GCF_002148965.1 Streptomyces swartbergensis
TCCTACCCCCCAGCCCTCTTCGACGCGATAGAAGCCCTGGCCGACCACCCCCTCCCCGGCTCCCGCGTCGCAGACATCGGCGCCGGCACCGGCATAGCGACCGCCCTCCTCCACGCCCGCGGCGCRAACGTCATCGCCGTAGAACCCGGCGACGGCATGGCGGCACAGTTCCGCAGCACCCTCCCCGGCATCCCGATCATCCGCGGCACCGGCGACGACCTGCCCCTCGCCGACGCCTCCGTCGACCTCGTCACCTACGCCCAGGCCTGGCACTGGACCGACCCCGCCCGATCCGTCCCGGAGGCCCTCCGCGTCCTGCGCCCCGGCGGCGCCCTCGCCCTCTGGTGGAACACCGACGCCCTCGACGTGCCATGGATCGCCGAGGCCGCCGCCCGCACAGAGCGCCACTTCGACATCGACATCTCCGCCGAGAAGCGCAACGTCAACGCCCGCGCCGCCGACCCCACCGGCCGCCTCGACTTCACCCGCCGCACGGTTCGCTGGAGCCGCCGCGTCCCCGTCGACACCCACCTCGCGAACATCGGCAGCCACTCGGTCTTCCTGGTCAACGACGAGGAACACACCGCGGCCTTCCTGGCCGAGGAACGCGAGCACCTCCTCAAGGCCTTCCCGGACGGCATCGTCGAGGAGGCCTACGAGGTGGTCCTCCTCCTCGCGAAGGCCCCCGCTCGACGCACCCCTGCTTGACGCACCCCACCCCCAGGAGCATTATTCATCACATGATGAATAATGCTCCTGGGGGTGGGGTGCGTCAAGCAGGGGTGCGTCGAGC
>NZ_NGFN01000802.1 GCF_002148965.1 Streptomyces swartbergensis
GGCGGCGTGCTTGGCCTTCGTGGCCGCTTCGCGTTCCTTCGGGATCGGCGCGATCCGCTCGTCATGGCCGTGTTCCCGCTGAACCGCCTCGCCGCCCGGCTCGCCCGGGTCGGTGCAGTCCTGACCGGCCTTCGCGCCGCAGAGCGGGCAGCGGCGCCGGATCCAGAACCGGCGGGCGACCTTCTCGTGCAGGGGGACCTTCCGGCCCGTCGGGCGGGCTGGACCGGCTGCACCGCCTTCGAGACGCACTCGCCGGGCAGGTGCCGCCATGCGCCATACCGGCGCTGTTTCTGCTGCCCTTCCTTGAACTCCCCATCGCAACTGGCGCACCTCTTCGCCGACTTCCCCGCCTCTCGGGCTTGGCGCGGGCGGGATCGTACGAGTCCCGGGACAGCCGCGGGGCCAGGGCCTGGCGGGTCTCCTGAGTGCCATCGCGGCGCACGATGGTGACATCCGAGGCCAGCGGCCGGTCGTACGACGGGAGCTCCGGTGCGGCAACGTAGACACCTCACGTTGCTATGCCGTCAAGCCGGTCGGCCGTGAAGGCCGGGGTCTTCGAACAGCCCGGAGCCGGGTTGGAGAGAATCTCGGCATGGTGATGGCACGGCACTGGTACTCCTCGTCCCCTGTCGTGGACGGGCATCCGCTCCTGGATGAGCCGGGTTTCTGGCCCGCGTACTTGGCGGACCTGGCCGAGGGGTTCACGCCGGAGGCTTTCGGATCGGACCCGGGTGACGCGGACGCCATGCTCGACAGGCTCCACGACCGGTCGGCGTGGCCGATGTTCACGGT
>NZ_NGFN01000803.1 GCF_002148965.1 Streptomyces swartbergensis
CATCGCCTTACGGCTTCGCACGGACCTGTGTTTTTAGTAAACAGTCGCTTCTCGCTGGTCTCTGCGGCCACCCCCAGCTCACCGTGTAAAACGGATCACCAAGAATGGCCCCCCTTCTCCCGAAGTTACGGGGGCATTTTGCCGAGTTCCTTAACCATAGTTCACCCGAACGCCTCGGTATTCTCTACCTGACCACCTGAGTCGGTTTAGGGTACGGGCCGCCATGAAACTCGCTAGAGGCTTTTCTCGACAGCATAGGATCATCCACTTCACCACAATCGGCTCGGCATCAGGTCTCACCCACATGCCATCCGGATTTACCTGGATGACGGGCTACACCCTTACCCCGGGACAACCACCGCCCGGGCTGGACTACCTTCCTGCGTCACCCCATCACTCACCTACTAACCGCTTGGTCCGGCGGCTCCACCACTTTCCTTTCCCCGAAGGGTCCGGAACGGCTTCACGGCCTTAGCATCACGATGCTCGATGTTTGACGCTTCACAGCGGGTACCGGAATATCAACCGGTTATCCATCGACTACGCCTGTCGGCCTCGCCTTAGGTCCCGACTTACCCTGGGCAGATCAGCTTGACCCAGGAACCCTTAGTCAATCGGCGCACACGTTTCTCACGTGTGTATCGCTACTCATGCCTGCATTCTCACTCGTGAACCGTCCACAACTCGCTTACACGGCTGCTTCACCCGGCACACGACGCTCCCCTACCCATCCACACAGGCGTTGGCCCTATTGTGTGAATGACACGACTTCGGCGGTACGCTTGAGC
>NZ_NGFN01000804.1 GCF_002148965.1 Streptomyces swartbergensis
CATCGCCTTACGGCTTCGCACGGACCTGTGTTTTTAGTAAACAGTCGCTTCTCGCTGGTCTCTGCGGCCACCCCCAGCTCACCGTGTAAAACGGATCACCAAGAATGGCCCCCCTTCTCCCGAAGTTACGGGGGCATTTTGCCGAGTTCCTTAACCATAGTTCACCCGAACGCCTCGGTATTCTCTACCTGACCACCTGAGTCGGTTTAGGGTACGGGCCGCCATGAAACTCGCTAGAGGCTTTTCTCGACAGCATAGGATCATCCACTTCACCACAATCGGCTCGGCATCAGGTCTCAGCCTTGTGTGCGACGGATTTACCTACCGCACGGCCTACACCCTTACCCCGGGACAACCACCGCCCGGGCTGGACTACCTTCCTGCGTCACCCCATCACTCACCTACTACCACCTTGGTCCGGCGGCTCCACCACTCCCCTTTGCCCGAAGGCTCCAGGGCGGCTTCACGGCCTTAGCATTAGTGGATTCAATGTTTGACGCTTCACAGCGGGTACCGGAATATCAACCGGTTATCCATCGACTACGCCTGTCGGCCTCGCCTTAGGTCCCGACTTACCCTGGGCAGATCAGCTTGACCCAGGAACCCTTAGTCAATCGGCGCACACGTTTCTCACGTGTGTATCGCTACTCATGCCTGCATTCTCACTCGTGAACCGTCCACAACTCGCTTACACGGCTGCTTCACCCGGCACACGACGCTCCCCTACCCATCCACACAGGCGTTGGCCCTATTGTGTGAATGACACGACTTCGGCGGTACGCTTGAGC
>NZ_NGFN01000805.1 GCF_002148965.1 Streptomyces swartbergensis
CGGCCGCGCGCGCCAAGAAGCGGACTAACCACCCGCTGGCCTCGCGCGGCCCGTCTACCGACCGGACTAACCACCCGCGTCGGCCGCTCAGGTCCCGGTTCCCGCCGGTCCTGAGCTGCGGCTCATCAAGCCGCTCATTTCCAAACCGGCCCCTCATCAGGGCCACCGCACCACCGGTCGCTAGCGGCCACCACAGCCACATCCGTACCGACCCGGCTTCACCCGCGAGCCCCCACCACAGGGGCTTCGCGGTTCACCGGGACCGAGAGGAGAGGAGAAATCTCCCCCCCACCCGATCGGTGTCCGCCCGCTTCTCACGAAGGGGGCGGCACCTGACACATCCGCACATCTGGTCGTCCGGGCCCGAGGGCTCGGGTTGGTCCAGCTATATGGAGAGCAGGTCGTTTCTCATAGTGCCCGAGAGTGGTGTCCCCTGTCAGCTTGACCCTGTCCGTTTCACCCCGGTTCAGGCGCGGCGATCTTCCCGTGTGACGGGATCGACGTACGGTTCGTGCGTCTTTTTCCAGTTCGTACCGGAAGTTGGATTTCCGGTAGGAAGCTACAAGAGCAGCGGTTTCGGAGCGGCCTCGACGGGCCTGGTCGCGGCGTCGGCCGTCTCGCTCGTGCACTCCGTCTCGGAGGTCGTCGACAACTCCGTCGACGACGGCGTCCGCGAAGACCGCGCCCCGTCTGACGGGATGGGTTCCAGGATTGTTGCCCGCCGTGCGGGAGCGCTGGGGGTGATCCGGGCTCAGCGGGCTCTGTCCACAGGCCGCGCGGTGCAGGGT
>NZ_NGFN01000806.1 GCF_002148965.1 Streptomyces swartbergensis
CCCCGAGGAGGCGCGCGCCTGGGACGAGCTCGTCACGACGGCCCGCCGGACCGTCTCCGACGGTCTCGTCGTGGGCACGTCCGGGAACGTCTCCGTGCGCGTCGACGACACCGTTCTGGTCACACCGTCGGGCGTCCCCTACGACCGCCTGACGCCCGGCGACGTGACCGGCGTCGGCCTCGACGGTCGGCAGGTCCTCGGCACGCTCGTCCCGACCAGTGAGCTGCCCATGCACCTCGCGGTCTACCGCACGACCGGCGCCCGTGCCGTCGTCCACACCCACGCCGTGCACGCGACGGCCGTCTCGACGCTCGTGAGCGAGCTGCCGCTGATCCACTACATGGCCGCCGCGCTCGGCGGACCCGTCCGGGTTGCCCCGTATGCCACGTACGGCACCGACGAGTTGGCCGAGAACATGCTCCGCGCCCTCGCCGACCGCTCCGGCTGCCTCCTCCAGAACCACGGCACCATCACCCACGGCGCCTCACTGGACCAGGCCTACGACCGCACCGCCCAGCTGGAATGGATGTGCCGCCTGTGGCTGACCGCCGCGTCGGTACCGGGCCTGTCCCCGAGCCTGCTGTCGGAGGAGCAACTGGCGGAGGTGCAGCAACAACTGCGCGGCTACGGCCAACGCCGCTGACCTTGCTCCCGGACGCCCTGGACGTCCCAGAGCCGCCCGCGCCCCGCCCGCCAGACGCAGCCCCCCGATACCCCGGCGCGCACATGCCCCGCGCGCCGGGACGTACGCGGGGTTTCCGGGCGACTGTCTTCGCCCCACC
>NZ_NGFN01000807.1 GCF_002148965.1 Streptomyces swartbergensis
GCTGTGGGCTCGGCGTCGGACGGGGCTGGGGCGGCGAAGACGCCGGGGGTGCCGGCGGCTGCGGTTTCCCGGGATGCGCGGTCGGTTCGGGCCGTGGCTTCGAAGGCGCCGGCAGCGCCGCCGGCAGCGGCTTCCCGGGAGGCGGCCCGGCCCGCCGCCTCCTCACCGTCGCGGGCGTCGAAGCGGCCGACCGGGGCCGCGAACGCTCCGGGCGTGCCGCCGACAGCCCCTTCCCGGAACGCAGCCCCACCCGCCGCATACTCACGGCCCTGGCCATCAGCCCGGCCACCCGGAGCCCCGAACGCACCGGACGCGCCACCGGCCGCAGCCTCCCGAGAGGCGCCCCGGCCCGCCGGATACTCGCGGTCCTGGGCATCGGCTCGGCGCTCCGCCTCCGCGCCGGCGCCCCCATGCCGGGGGTCATGGCGACCGGCACCCGTCACGGCTGACGCCGGCTCGTCGCGGTACCAGGGCGTGACGGGCGTCCCGGGGTCATACAGACCGCCAGGGGCTGATCGCATACGGCCGCTGTCTGGTGTCGGGCCACCACCCTCATCCTCACGGCCACTGCCCGACGCCGGACCATCACCTGCGTACCCACGACCGCCACCCGACGCCGGACCATCACCCGCATACCCACGACCGCTACCGGACGCCGGACCATCACCCGCATACCCACGGCCGCCACCCGACGCCGGACCATCACCCGCATACGCACGGCCGCCGGCCGACTGACCAGCATCCGCCGCCGCATCGGGACTCGCCCCGATACCGGAC
>NZ_NGFN01000808.1 GCF_002148965.1 Streptomyces swartbergensis
AGGGTCGCCAGGGTGGGGCGGTGGGCGTCGAAGACCTCCCGGGAGCCGCTGTAGAGGAACATCATGGCGGGGTCGCCGACGCCGGGCGGGGTGGTCATGATGGCCCCGTCGAGGTAGCCGGCCCCGTGGGAGTCGGCCCACTTGACGGCCTCCTGGGCCTGCTCGGGAGACCCGGAGGTGAGGTTGACCAGGGTTCTGCCCGCCAGTTCGCCGGTGGCCGGGTCGAGGGCGGTGTACAGCGCCTCGTAGTCCAGGACGCAGGCGATGGTCAGCGGTGAGGCGGCGATCGCCTCCTGGGGTGTGCCGGCCAGGCGGGCGCCCCGGTCGACCAGGGGGCGGGCCTTGTCCGGGGACCGGTTCCAGACGGTGGTCGGGTGACCCCGGTCCAGCAGCGTGGCGGCCAGTGCCGAGCCCATCGAGCCCAGTCCGACGACGGTGACCGGCTGGTGTGCTGCGTTCATGCCCAACTCCTCTTGATTCATGGTCAGATGACGTGTGATCACGTACGGACACGTTCGCAGGGCACGAAGATCGGGAACAGTGACAGCGGTGACGGCCTCCACCAAATTCCTGCCATAGGCTGCGGGGCATGAGTGCCGGTTCTGTCGCCGTGGTCGTGACCGAGGAGATCGGGGTCCCCTCGTGGGATCTGTACGAACTGAGCATCCCGTGCACCGTGTTCGGCAAGCCGCAGCCCGATCTGGCCGATCCCTGGTACGACCTGCGGCTGTGCGGGACCGGGGCCGGGCCGGAGGAGGGGGACGGTGCGGCGG
>NZ_NGFN01000809.1 GCF_002148965.1 Streptomyces swartbergensis
CTTCGACGGTGGTGGCGGCGAACAGGTCGCGCAGGGGGAGTTCGATGCCGAACTCGCGCTCCACGGCCGTGCGGACGCGGACGGCCATCAGCGAGTCCAGACCTAGATCCGCCAGGGCCGTGCCACGGGTGACACGGGTGGGCGGGTGGCCGCTGACGGCGGCGATGTGGTGGGTCAGCCGGGCCAGGACCGACGAGGGTTCCGCCACCTCGGCGGGAGGCTCCTCCCGCTCCTGCACCGGCTCGGTGCGGGCCCGGCCGTCCGTCCACCAGTGCCGTACGTGCCGCCACCGGGGAACCGGCAGGTCGACGACCCGGCCCGGCGGCACGGGCAGCCGCCGGCCCGCCACATACAGGGCGCCCAGCTGCCCGGCGAACGCCTCCGCCCCGTCGGCGTCCCGCCGCAGAGTGGCCAGGGCCAGGGCATCGGGCACGGTGTCGGCGACGGCCCCGGTCAGCACCGGGTGGGGCGAGATCTCGACGAACGCCGTGTGCCCGTCGGCCGCGGCCGCTGCGAGCGCCCGGTCCAGACGGACGGGCCGCCTGAGGTTGGCCGCCCAGTGGGCCGCGTCGAACACGCAGTCGCCGCGCGGGTCGTCGAGGACGGTGGAGTACACCGGGACGCGCGGCCGCCGGCCCCGGATGCCGGACAGCGCGCCGGCGAGCTCCGGCAGCAGCGGGTCCACCTGGGGCGAGTGCCCGGCACCGACGACCCGCATGGCCCGGGCCGCCCGCCCCTGCCCCTCCAGCCGGCGCACGAGCCCGGCCAC